>JAYKGX010000219.1:0-6350 GCA_035285565.1 Synechococcales cyanobacterium | reverse complement strand
CCCCTCCCCCCTCTCCTCATTCAAAATGTGTTTCACCCAACTAAAAATTGTTGTAATTAGCTAAGGAGTGTGTCAATTGCAGTCAAGCGTTACTTTATTCGGTTTGTTAGCGATCGCAATCGGGGCGATCCCAGGGGCCGTCAGCCGCTATTATTTGACAGAATTCTGCAAACAAGCGATGGGTCCAGACTTTCCTTACGGCACCTTCATCATCAATCTCTCAGGCTGTTTCCTGATGGGCTTTTTCTTTACCCTGTTTAAGGGGATACCAGGATTTTCACCAGAGATCGATTTGTTCATCAGAACTGGGTTTTTGGGAGCCTACACAACCTTTTCAACCTACGGCTACGATACCCTAACGTTGTGGCAAAATGACAAGCCAGGAGCCACTTTTCTATACTGGGCAGGCAGTGCAACTTTAGCAGTTCTCGGGGCTGTCCTGGGGCGTTCTCTAGCGCTCTTATGGATCGGTGCATCATCATTCCACTGAATCCAGCGATCGTTCCATTGCCCCCTCACGTTAAAGGCTGTTTCTAATCATGAAAAATACTGTTATTCCTACCGTTACCGCGATCGCCATAGGTGCAATCCCAGGTGCTTTGATACGCTACCTGATCACTGAATTGACCCAGGCAGTGATGGGCAAAGATGTTGCCTACTACGGTACTTTTATGATCAATGTCACTGGCTGTTTTATGATTTCCTTGTTTTACACCTTGAACGAACAACGGATTAACAAGTTTCCATCGAGAGTGCGTTTAGCGATCGCAACTGGCTTTTGTGGCGCTTACACCACATTTTCCACCTATGGATTAGAGACGTTGAATCTCATCGATCGAGGAAACACGACTGTTGGGTTCATTTATTGGTTTGGCAGCATGATGGTTGGCATGATCGCGGTGAAACTGGGATCGCTCTCTAGAAGTTGAACTTTTAAAAGTTCAACTTCTGTTTTTTTCCTGCTTTTCCTTGTGTTCTTTTAATAACTGGGCAACTTTTTGTTTCATAGTGTCATGGCGTTCTACTCCCTCAAAAGCATAGCGATCGTAGCGCGATCGAACAATGGTGGTTTCTAAATTGCGGAGGCGTTCCTTAGAGCCGGGGTGGGTGGAGAGCCAGTCGGGTGGCGGATTCCGTTTTTTTGCTTCATCTTCTTTCCGCATGGTCAGCATCAAATTGCGTAACCCATCCGCCGCATATCCAGTTGAAACCGCTAACCGCGTGCCCAAATCATCCGCTTGCCGTTCCATATCCCGGCTGTAGTTGAACACAATCACATCAGTGGCAATCCCGCCGACGTAGGGAATATAGCCTGCAATACTCGCCGTGAGATTTCCTCGTGCTAAGAGCTGAAACCCATGTCCGAGTACTGCGTGGGAAATTTCATGTCCCAGTAATCCAATCAGTTCCGCTTCAGAGTTAGCTTTCGCGATCGCCCCTGCATTCAGGAAAACTTTTCCACCAGGCAACGCAAAGGCATTTAAGTTATCATCTAAAATTACATTAAATTCATATTTAAAATCTTCCCGTCCTGCAACTTTGGCAATCTTATTTCCTAAATCCGTAATGTATTGATTGACATCCTCATCTTTGACCATCTCGACCTGTTTCTTCACCTGTTGGGTGACTCGATCGCCGATCGCTGACTCACCGCGCAGTAAAATGGTGGCACTTTGAATTGCTGTTAAGGGCCCAAAAATACCACCAGTCACGGCATAACCGATCGCCCCAGTAATCACATTACCAATTACGTTTCCAGTTAATTTGCGCCGAAGGCTGCGACGATACAGTGTTAAATTTTCATCAGCTATCTTCGTAAATTCTGATGCTTGGGGGTGATCGGGATTGAATAACGCAAATTGACGAGCAGCGATCGAGGCATCCACCCAGCGTTCGACCTTAGCCAGGGCAGTAATTTTAGCTTTCAACAGTTCAGTATCGTTAGGATACATGCCTGACAAAGTTTCCAATGCTTGCAATGCCTCTTCAGACTTGCCCAACTTTTCTAAATGTTGAATTCGCAGCAGTTGCCCAGGAATATATTGGGGATAGTTCTTCGTCAACAAATCCAAAGCCACCGTAGCTCGACTTTCCAAATTATTGTCCAACCCCGCCTGAGCTTCGCGCAGATACACCTTGCCTGCGGGTGGCAATTCGGCTGGATCAGTGATCGCGGCAGGTTGGGGTTGGGCTTCGGTTACCTCCGTAAAGGGAGTCTTGAGTTCTTTGTAAATGGCTGCGGCTGCTGTGCGATTCCCGGCTTGGTAGAGGCGATCGGCTTGCAGAAATTTTTGGTAACGCACTTCCTCCTCCGGTGTGCGAACCATTGGATCGGGAGTGGACGCGGCGGGAGGCTGGGGCTTCTTGGGGTCAGCCGAGGCATCCGGGGTCACCTCTGGCAGTTTCTCCTTTAATGGGGCAGGAGACTGGTCAGCAGGTGGATCCATCGGTTTCTCCGGAACCTTTTCCGTTGTTGCTTGCCCTGTGGGAGTCCTGGGAGAATCCGTTGTTTCGGGGATAGCAGCAGGGAACCCAGCAGGGTTTGGTGCAGGAGGGGCTGAGACGATCGCAGGTTGAGTCTCAGGTTGAGTCTCAGGTTGAGTCATCCCTGGTGTGGTATTGGAAGCGAATCCTGGGGCAATCGCAGTCATAGCTACCGTTCTGGCCACATTCACCCAGCAAAGCAACAATCCCAGACAGAAAGGCAAGCCCCGTTTAATCAGCCAGTGCTTTCCTCGCAAACGATCGCATTGAGACCCCTCCAACCCTGGGATTTTTTTTCGCTGAAAACGCGATTTTATCAGACCCATAGTTCTCCGCTCCGCTCCCATGACGACTTTCCCCATTGATATCAAATTCCACCTCAAATTGCCAGAAAATGAATGGAGACCGGAACATGCATGGAGAACTTTATGGAGATTCAGATCGATCGCGCCCCTAGCTCAGAAACCTTAGCGCAACTGCAGGTGACCACCTGGTCCACTTGGACAAAGGGTGTTTCAGAGTTTCCTTGGAACTATGATGATGCGGAAACTTGCTACTTCCTGGAAGGCGATGTGGTGGTTACGCCGGAGGGGGGAGACCCGGTGCAAATGGGCAAGGGCGATCTCGTCACGTTTCCTGCGGGCATGTCCTGCACTTGGCAAATTCGCAGCGCGGTGAAAAAGCACTATCAATTTGGTTGATCAGGTGGGTTGAGTCACCCAGGTTCAGATAGGAAGCAATGCAGCAGATTGATCATTATGCAAAAGTGGATCCGCCATTCTTGGATCTACGTCTTGTGTCGATGCCTCATGTCGATGCCTCGGCTAAACCACGCTCTACTGAAGAAATCTGTTAAGTTCTTGTACTAATCTATGTACTGTTGTTGAGGGATTATCTTTTACCGGATCATGAGACTTATATTGCTTGAGTAAATTGTCAGCATTCTTAATTGCAATAGGTTGTTTTTCAAGCAACTCCTCATAAATTGTGGAACTGTTTTTCTGATATTTATTAATTAATAGACAATTCAACTTTTGAAGATATTCACTGCGAGGAATTCCAGTATTGAGAAATTCAAAATGGAGAACATACCATAGTTCAAAAGCCTCGTTGGAATAAGCAACCTTGAACCCCTGAGCTTCAGCACTTTTGAGCGCATTATTAAAATCTTTTGGAGTCCAGGCATCACGATCGAACACGCACCAAACCTGATCATAATCATCTTGTTCTTTTAGCTCTTTCGCGCTATTTACGAGTTTGCCAGGATTTTCTCCCAGCCCTCTTATATCGATTTCAGCAACATTTTTAGGGACGCGAAAACTCCTAAAGTAGTTAGGTTCTGTTTTGGTACCTTCACAGACAATTAAGAATCTTTGTCTAACCTCTCTGGTCTCTAATTTTCTAGAGCGGTAGTCATGAGGATTGCGACTTTTTCTAGTCATCTTTTCTAGTTTTCAGAAGTTATTAAATGAGTTAAATCACCAATAAATGGAATTGCACCATATCTTCCTTTAATATAATCACTCTCGAAGGATGCATCATTGCGAATTTTATACTCCGCAAGGGAATATAAATCTGTTACGCCATACCTATTTTTCTCGGTAAACCAAATTTGATCTCTCCGAAAAACTTTGTTGCTCAACAAATTGGTGTCATGAGTCATGAAAATGAGTTGGGCATTCTTTGGATTCGTCTCTTGAGAATTAAATAACTTGACAATTGCAAGACTCATGAAGGGATGTAACCTAGCGTCGAATTCATCAATTACCAGAGTTTTTCCATCTTTAAGCACAGAAATCAGAGGACCTGCCAAGGCAAAGATTTTTTTCGTTCCTTCCGATTCATGATGGTCTAATTCAAATTCTTCGACCCCTTGAGAAATTCCATTAGAATCAAATTTTTGATGATGAATCCCGATCGAAGCTGTCCTCCACCTTTCAGCTTTTGGCATCAATTTCTTAAGCTCATCTGGCATATCATTAGTAATAGAATCAATCGAAACATCTTCCTGCCTAATTGCGATCGAATTAATTCCTAAATCTAGTTTTTTAATGAACTGAATAATTTCAGATCTATTTTCATTGTAGACAAAGCAATCAACTGTATAATGTAAAAAAGCCCAATCATGTAGACCAGAAATAATTTTTAGCTGATCAGTGACCCAAGTTAAGATTTCTTCTGCAATTTTCACATTAAATTGAGCTGAAACAGAGAGAAAAAGTGCATTACTTCTTGTTCTCTTTTGAACGCCATCAGCATTAAAAGTTTTAGAAGATTCAATCGAGTCTAATTGACGCTCAAATAACTTGGTTTCCCGAATCTTGGGAATATAATATAGCCACTCTGATATCACTCTTTTAGCCGTCACTTCAAAGCCATATCTGTATTTTTTACCCTGCATTAAAAAGACCAATTCAAAGAAAGAGGGTTCTTCTTCAGTTTCTGTGCTGAGCCTGAAAGGTTCTACATCGATTTCATCCGTGCTTTGAGTTTCTCGGGATGAATTGACCATAAACGATTTCATGAAGCTGAGTGCCTTAGCCAGGTTACTTTTCCCGCTAGCATTCGCGCCATAGATTGCAGCACTCTTCAACAATTTCAAGTCTTTTTCTACGGAGAAAGTGTTACTACTATCTAGACTTTTATCTTTTGACACAAGATTCGCTGCCACCATGCTCAAGGTGACTGGCTCTCTAAAGGATCGATAATTACCCACGCTGAATTCAATGAGCATGGCTCGCCTCTCCGCCTTAAATCAATAATTTGTGAAAAAATCACAACATCATGGAATAAGCATAACAAGGTTCGCCCTAGAACGCTAAGCTCATGATTGCTATGCCTAGAGGTATGACCCGAGCCTGGAGGTATGATCCGAGCCTGGAGGTGTGACCGACGGGTGAACGATCGCACCCTTGTCTTCCTGTAACCTATGGTCTCTCTACGCGTTGTCTCTCAAGGCGATCGCCATTCTGAACGTTTCCCTAGCCGATCGCGCTGCTGCCTAAATCAAGGGGAACATCCTGCCAACGACCATTCCCAACAGCCCGAATCGCCTCCTTGAGATCCACGTCTCCTGTGTAGATAGCTCGCCCCACGATCGCCCCCGTCACCCCTAAAGGCTCTAGAGCCAGCAAATTCAACAAATCTGTGACAGAACTGACCCCGCCCGAGGCAATCACTGGAATCCCGATCCCCGTCGCCAACTCCCGCAATGCTTCTAAGTTGGGGCCCTGGAGAGTGCCATCGCGGTGAATATCGGTATAGATGATCGCAGCGGCTCCCAGGACTGCCATCCGACCTGCCAATTCCGTAGCAATCACCTCCGAGGTTTCCAGCCAGCCCTTCGTCGCCACCTTGCCATTACGAGCATCAATTCCCACAACAATCTGACCCGGAAATTCTCCACAGAGATCGCCCACTAATTCCGGTTGCTCCACAGCGATCGTCCCTAAAATTGCCCGCTGAACCCCCAAACCGAGGAGTTGACGGACGCGATCGCGATCGCGCAAGCCCCCACCCACCTGAACTGGAATCTCCAACGCCTGCACCACGCGTTCAATCACCGGAAGATTAACAGGCTGCCCCGTCTTA
Source organism: Synechococcales cyanobacterium (assembly GCA_035285565.1). Classification (GTDB taxonomy): domain Bacteria; phylum Cyanobacteriota; class Cyanobacteriia; order Leptolyngbyales; family Leptolyngbyaceae; genus JAYKGX01. The sequence continues at coordinate 275 of JAYKGX010000219.1, read as the reverse complement.
GCCCCATCCAAATCCACAAGATGTAAGCGAATTGCGCCCTGATCCTGCCATTGCCTTGCCACCGCGATCGGATCCTCGCCAAACACTTGAGATTGCTCATAGTCACCTTGGTACAACCGCACACAGTTGCCGCCCAATAGATCGATCGCGGGGATAACTTCCATAACTCAATACCAGAAATTGTCTGGAAAAAACATTCAATCCACTAGCGTACACGAAGAGCGGCTGCATATCCTCCCCACCGTACAGAGGTTGCGCCAAAACATCTTCCCCCC
>JAYKGX010000218.1:0-12751 GCA_035285565.1 Synechococcales cyanobacterium | reverse complement strand
CGACTGCGATCTCAAGCCAAGCTCTGGATTCACGGTCATCCCCACTCTTCTGTCCACTCTATTAAGCGATCGCAAAAGGAGCTTGCTCGTAAATAGAATCCCCTCACTCCATTCTGATCCGCACCGGAATAGAATTCGGCGCTCTAGAGGGTTCAGTCCGTTGGAAACGGACTGAACCAAGGTTATTTTTGAGTCCCTCAAGGGACTTCGCCCTGAGAGACCGTGGTTTTCAACCACGGGCGGATGAACAACGGGGCGAAAAATTGATGCTGGGATCTTTTTTCGATCGCGTCCCTAATGTAAGCATAAGGTTTGGGCACATTGCGAATAATTTGGCGGTAAGTATTTAACTTATTCATTTACCACTACACAAAATGGGTTGGGCGATGATCGAACAGCCCGAGATCCAAACTTTCCGATGGCAGCGGCAGATAAATCGTAAACACCTCGCCCTGCTGCGATCGCTGCTTGACAATCAATTTGCCACCTAAAGCTTGGAATAGATTTTTGGTCACTGTGAGGTTTAAACTCAGTACCCCCGTCTCTGGTTGGAAGGTCAGCATTTGTCCTAGCGATTTCAACAACGGTGAATGGGGTTGATTCAGTTCATTTGGTAGCGTTTCCAATTGTAATTTCAACTGATTGCCCGCCAAGCTCACTTCCACTTGAATTCGGCTACCCGCTGGCAAACTGCGGGACGATCGCTCAATCAAACTGGTCAGCGCCTGATCCAGCATGGTTGGATCACTCACCACAGCAGGCATTCGTTGGGGTAATTTCACATCCAAGGTCAACCCACGCTGACTGGCTTGCTGCTGCCAACGGGGAATACTTTGCTGAAACACCTGTGAAAGTTGGGTCGTCGTCAAAGAAACGCCGTGGGTGGTGCAAGTCTCTAGCTCCACTGCCCGGAAAATTAACCCAAAGCGATCGATCTGTTCACTGCACTCACGATCGATCACTTCCAATCGTTTGATCGCATCGGCTGGCATATCTTTACGGCGCAACAACAGGCGAGTCAGGGTGCGAATGGTGGTTAAGGGCGTGCGTACTTCATGGGCGATCGCTTGCAACAGTTCCACATCCAAACTTGAACTGCTGGGAAGGGGTAAGTGCTCCGATTCAGCGGTTGTGGCAGCCGTTGGCATTCCCCAAGGCATCACCTGACGTGCCCCCAGTCCGGAGGAACCATGGTCAGCTTCCGGAAGATTGGCTAACAGCAGATGGCTAAACTGCGTCACCCGTTGGTAATCCGGGGCAACGGGCACAAATTGGCGAAAGAGATGATCCAATTGATTCACCTGACTTTGGCTCAGCATCACGATCCGTAAGCGCAAAATCTGCCAAGCCCGCTCTACCTGCTCTGGGTCAAAGGAAAACCAAAACTGGGGAGCCTGATCTGCATCTTCGCCCAGGACTAAAATCAAACTAAACTGCGCCGTCAACACCAGGCAAAATTGTTCATTTCCCAGCGGATCGTTGGGTAACAAGGGTAACGTTGAGCTAGTCTCTGGGGAATCGGCGATCGCAGGACCCGCAGGTAAAAGGCGAAAGAAGCGGGCGATCTCGCATAGAGAAGGATCTGCCGTAAACGACCAAGTGGCAAAGCGTTCCAGCAGGGTGGGGTTGCTCAAAACCGGCAGCGGACCCGATAAAACTAACCCTTGGCGATCGGTGAAGGGGGTCTGGGTGTGACTCCCCGGATCAGCTTTATCGCTGACCTCCAGTTCCGCTTGGAGCAAAAATTCTTCCAACGCTGCGATCGCCCCCGTCCATTGGCGATCGGCCCGCAAACGGCGCGCGGCGATCGAGGTATGAGATCCTACACTGGGCAGCGAGGTCTCCAGCGTTAGAACTTGACTCAAGGTTGGCAATACCCACTCACCCATAGGACAGTACGACTTCACAACAGTTGAACCTATCTACGAGAGTACCCTGATTTTTCCCTGGCTTGTAGTGTGGAACCGAACCCTCCCATAGGGCAATTGCCGAAACCTGCCCATAATTAACCCGCTGAAATTGTGACCCACTGGAATTTTGATCCCTGGAGGACAGCGATCGATCGGCTGCAGTAGAATAAAGAGGTCAGCCAATTTGTAGGCTTCTTGTACTTAACTCCAGCAAGTTTATGGACCCCACCTCCCAACAGAATCAAATGGGACAGAGCCTGCGCAAACTGAAGCACTATGTCCGGGAGAGCCAGTATGCCCAGGGCAAGGAATCAGAAATCATACAAAAAAAAATTATTGAGGAGCTTCAATCCCTGAAGGCATTGATGCAACGAAATCTTGGCGGAACGATGCAGCAGTATGCCGCCACAACTGACTTCAGATATTTTCTGGCGAGAGAACTTGATTCAATGGGAGAGTACGATACTGTTCGCGAAATCCTTGCTTATCTTGAGTCTCTTGATGATCAGCGCTATTAATAACCCGTGAAGTGAGCTAGGAGTGACCCGTGAAAAAGTCAGAAGAAAGTTTTCTATCTAACTTTTTGGCAAAACGAATCTCTTTCCTAGAGCTTGTTCTCACAGCCTTTTTTGCTGCTTTTGGCATTAATTTGATATCCAGCAGCTTGCCAGCCCTGCTCAATCTCAATAATCAGTGGATGCTGGGGATTGGGATTTTGTTATGTGTTCTGCCACTGCTCTATTACCTGTGCCAAGCATTTCGCCAAAGAAGTGAAACTCAAATTTATGAGGGATTTTTAGTCTTCAACTCCCAGGATAAGAAGATCATTGCTATGCCAGAATATCACTTCCTAGAATTTGCTAAAGATGAACTCAATAAAATTGTTCGGAAAAGTGAATCAGATTTAATCACACAATGGAACGCTACAGTTGACCTCAACGCTGATCCTGAAAATCGCAATCAGCTCATTCGTTATATGACGGATTACTATGTCCTATGGGTTCTATCAAAATCTCTGAAAGAGCATTATGCAGTTCGTAAGAGACCTGGAAAACATTCTATTTCTGCCCACCATACCGATTCATTTCGTGAAATTCAGCAGAATGACTTCATTGAATGTAATACAAAATCGGCTGGAAACTTCTTGCTCACACTCCCAAAAAACAGCAAAGTAGGCTGGACAGATGAGATGAAAGGAATTCTCATTGAAATGCCGGGATGCATGATTGAAGTTAATTCTGACTTTTGGACTGATATTTATCATGGCATTGCTTCAAAAATCAAATTTCTTGTTAATCTGCCTGAAGATCAACTGGCTTGTTTCAAGGTTGAAATCTCGATCAAAGTCACCTATAAAACGGGGGTTATGTTTTTGTTTGGTTCCTCGTTGTATCGATATCAATGGATTGAAAAATTCTTGCAAGATATCCATAGCAAGTTTGCCGAAACAGCCTTTTTTGAAGCAATTAATTGGTCTCCCTCAACGGAAATTGTGCTGAATAACATTCTGCAGCAACGTTCCCAGAGTCCCCATCAACCTAGTCTCCATCAACCTAGTCTCCATCAACCTAGTCCCCATCAACCTAGTCCAGTCAATCCTAGCCCCTTCCATCAGCCATGAACTCAGCCAGCCTCAACTCAGCCAGCCTTAACTGGTTTGAACTCGCAGGTAACTGGATCCTCCTGCCTCCTCGCCCGATCGCCATTCTCCATTTCCTAGGTGGGGCATTTATTGCAGCGGCTCCCCAGGTTACCTATCGGCGGCTCCTAGAAACGATCGCCCAGCAGGGATATGTCATCGTCGCCACCCCATTTGTCAACACCTTTGATCACGTCAGCATTGCGGAAACGGTCTTGTGGAACTTCGATCGCGCCCACTACGCCTTGCAAGATCGCTACCTGGCTCAGCGGCATCTGCCGATCTATGGCATCGGTCATAGTATGGGCTGCAAACTACACTTACTCATCGGTAGCCTGTTTGAGGTGGAACGGCAGGGCAATATTCTGATCTCGTTTAATAACTTTGCCGCCAAGGATTCGATTCCCCTCATGGAGCAACTTTCTCAGGTGATGGAATCCTTTTCTACCAACCTTGCGCCGGAGTTTACCCCCTCGCCCCAGGAAACCAATGAGATGATTTTGCGCCAGTATGCCATCTCCCACAATCTCCTGGTGAAATTTAGTAACGACAATCTGGATCAAACGCGATCGCTCTCCGGTCTGTTGGAGGATCGGTTTGCCCAGGGTACCACGATCGTCAAGCTGAAGGGCAACCACCTCACCCCCGTCACTCAGGATTTCAACCGAGCCAGTGCTCCCTTTGCCGCGCTCAATTCCCTCGGTCAAAACTTGAGGCAAAACTTGAGGCAAACCCTGGGGCAAACTCTGGGGCAAACCTTGGAAGACACCTGGGCGATCGGGCAATCTTTTGGGCAGTCGTCGATCGGGCAATGGATGCAGCAGGGTATGGTGGGTGAGATAGCAGCTTTAGAACAAGCCATTCTGGATTGGCTACCAAACTACCATAGTGGACAGGATGGGCTAAAGTTGGGTAGAGGATGAGGGAGAGACACGAGGAATTTCCATCGTTTATTAAGGGCCTTAACCCTTTACAATCAAAAAATCCTTTGTTGGCTAAAAGTTCATGCAATTGGGTGAGTCAGAGTCATCAGCAACGCTGTCATCAGCAACAATCGGACTGATGGACGTGGAGGCTGTTCAGAAAGCCCTGGGGCGATCGCGCGCCTCAGTCTATCGCTATGCCAATACAGATCTCCATCTCCTGAATCCGTCCTATGATGCCAAACGGCTCAACCCAGAAGTGCGTTCCCACAGCAGTGATCCCCTATTATTTCACCCGAACGAAGTCGCTCGATTTGCCAAGGACATCTTGCGGATCAAACAAGTGACGATCGAAATCCAAAATCGCCCTCCTGATGCAACCCAAGAACTTTTGCAAGCTATTTTAAGCGAGCTACAAGCTATCCATCAGTTGCTCAAGGAAAAACAACTCTCCTAGATGTGGGGTGTTGGTATATTGGCTGATTTAAGATGTTTCCCTCCCCTATCTCCCCCGAATAAATTGATGCAGTGTTAGCTATGATGCTCCAGGCGAATGAACCAGTTGGTAAACTGCTACAAGCATTTCCGAAATTTGGTAAATCAGTTGGGTATACTCCAGGGATAAACATTTTTCATCAGTCGCTAAATTTATGCTTGGAAAGTTGATGCTAGCTTGAGACGATTATTTGAGTATGGTTTGCAATGAGCAGAGTTTAAAAATTGTTGGAAAAAGAAGTGCTCGATCCGCTACGCCCAGGGTTCCACCCAAGCAAGTATTTGTTCGGTAGCAATTCTATAACACAGAAGATACGATTTGTTGAAAAATGATACGGTACTTTTTATCTTTGTTCTCACTGTGATGGAGATCGATAGCGTGCCAAAGCAAAACCGAATGGCAGCACTGCCTGCGGGCTTGCCCAACCCTGAAATCTCCTTGTCCTGGTCACCCATTCCTTATGCTGTCAGATAGCCAACCTCGAACGCCCCGCTCTAACCCTCATCCGTCTTCGTTCCAAACCTGGACCAACTGTTGTGGGATCTTGATTGCCCTGCTGACCTTGATCTTGCCGATCGCGATCGTCACGCAGCAAGCTCCTCCCGCCGTTCAGCTTTTGCGCCCAGTACCAGAGGTGAATGCTATCACTCCACCTTAGACCTGGATCGTCAATCTACTTTCAGCAATCAACTTTGACCCTAAACCGAGGCGGGTTGGAAAGAGGTAGCCTGACTGAGACCCGATCTCAAGCATTCGGTTTTCCTCTCCTTGGCGACCTGCTGAGTCATTCCCGCTGCGCGCTATCATGGGAACGTAACACTATTGACCATCTTCTCACGTTTATCTGGAGCAGGTTCTATGACATCCTACGCAGCTTCAACCGCCAGGGCCGAAATGTCTGAGCTTCGGCGTTTGAAAACCTTGCTGCCTCCAGAACTGCAAAGTTGGGTGACAATTGAAGTCGCGACGGCTGTGAATCCATCTCTGATTACCTGCGAAGAAATTGGGCGGGATGAAGTGGAAATTCAGATCGATATGCCTAAGTGGGATCAACTGGCGATCGATCAGCGCAATCTTCTCTTCTGGCATGAAGTAGGACGGGTACAAGCAGACACCGTACCTCGGGATGGTTGGGAAATGGCGGCTTTGGCGATCGGTCTGGGGGGTGCAGTCGGGGAACTTTGGGTGCAGGATGGTCTGCTCCTTCTCTTGGCAGCGGGCTTATCTGGATTTGCAGGCTGGAGACTCTACCAGAAGAATAGTGGCGACAAAGTGCTCCGAGAGGCGATCGAAGCGGATGAGCGGGCGATCGGTCTGGCAACTCGTTTTGGCTACACCCTACCCAATGCCTATAAAAGTTTAGGGAGTGCGCTCAAGACCTTGATTGAACAAACCCCTAAGAAAAATCTACGTCAGCGCTACGAAGGGCGGCTCTCTGCGTTGAAAAAGAGTGCAGCCAAAGCCAAAGCGCGACTCCAACAAACGGCTAATGATGACTATGATTACTAGTGACTATGATTACTAGTAATTATGACTCCTAATTCAGCTCCTTCTCGTTCAGACCCTTCGAGCTAGGTTCAGTCGATCGCAAAGTGGGTTGAAATCCTCCCTAGCCCTCTTATTAATAAGAGGGGAATTAAGCCAAAATTAGGGCAAATCAGTTTCAACCTTTTGCGAGTCCAAATTTCTGGAAGGTCTCGAAAAACGGTAGGGTAGGCAATGCTTACCCATTTTTTGTCATGGAACCCTCGTCTCCCCCTCTCCTCCTCTCCTCCTCTCCCCCTCCCTATCCCCTATGCTACTTTCCAAAGGATTTGAGATTGAAGTCTACACTGGCACTGACCAGGGTGAAATTATTGGTATGTCGGATAAAATCGTTGCCCATTTGGATGGGTTTGTCCGGGAACCCGATAGCCGCAACGTAGAATACACCACCCCTCCCTGTTATCGCTATGAGCGATCGCTTTGTGATCTGTTGCAACCTCGGTTCAATCTGCGCCAATATCTCCAACCCATGAACTTGACGCTGATTCCGGGCAGTACCTTGGCGTTAGAGGGGGGCGATCGCTTCCATCGTTCGGATCCTAATAATCCCTACCATACCTATATTGAGCAGACCTATGGCACAAAGGTGGTGACGGCGAGTGTCCATATAAATGTGGGTATCAGTGATCCAGAAGTGCTGCTCCGCGCTTGTCGGCTGATTCGGCTAGAGGCACCCCTCTTTCTTGCCCTGAGTGCATCCTCACCTTTTTTTGATGGAACGGTGACAGGTGCTCACTCCACTCGGTGGGCAGTCTTTCCCAAAACGCCCGCTCATGTCCCCCTCTTCACAAGCCATGCTGATTTTATTGGCTGGACTGAAACCCAACTCAAGCTAGGCACCATGCAGAATGTGCGGCATCTCTGGTCTTCTGTACGCCCCAATGGCGATCGTCGTCCCTATAATCTCAACCGTTTAGAACTGCGCATCTGTGATTTAGTTAGCGATCCTGTCCACTTACTGGCGATTACGGCCCTGCTCGAAGCCAGACTGATCCAATTGATTGAAGATCCACAGCTTGACCCACTGCTGCAAAGTGACCTGTCGGCAGAAGAATTGGTGACCCTAAGCGATCGCAATGAAGCGGCGGCAGCGCAGGCTAGCTTGGATGCAACCCTACACCATTGGCAAGATGGACGGGCGATCGCGGCTCAAACCTGGATTGAGCAACTCTATGAAGCAGTCTGGCCAGCGGCTAAATCGAATGGGTTTAGCTGTTTTCTCTTACCGATAAGGCGGATCCTTCGAGAAAGGAATGAAGCCCAGCAATGGTTACGCCAGATTGAGGCAGGGTTGGATGCCACTCAAGTGATGCAGGCGGCGATCGCCCACATGCAAGCTCGGGAACAAGAACTGCAAGGCTCCCTCTGCCAACCACAAGTTGCTTAGAAACCTGCTTTCTTGTCTAGAAACACCTACTTTCTCAGGAGGTCGCCAGTCTCTTGGCTGGTGCATGGTGCCTCGTGGAAGCCAAGACTTCCATCATTTATGACAGCTTCATAACATTCATGAGATAAACACAATCATTCTTCTGGGATAATCTCCCGCAAACCGGGATTGATTAGAAAATTCAATCAATCACTGCTTCCGAAGACTGACGTAACTGATCTCCTCACATTGACTGAATACCCCTTTCACTTTGCTTATGCCGCGTGTTGTTCTTGTTAATCCGGAAATTCCGCCTAATACAGGCAATATCGCCCGAACCTGTGCCGCTAGCAAGACAGAACTTCATCTAGTGGGACCTTTGGGGTTTGAGCTAAGCGATCGCTATTTGAAGCGGGCAGGCTTGGATTATTGGCCCTACGTTAATCTCCAGTATCACGAATCCTGGCAAGACTTTTACGTCTATCAACAGCATTTAGGCGGGCGTTGCCTGGGATTTACAACTAAAGGTTCATGTAGTTATGTAGAGTTTCAGTACAATGCTACGGATTGGTTACTATTCGGTTGCGAAACAAAAGGTCTGCCTGATGATGTTTTGGCAACCTGTGATCAGCGCTTACGGATCCCCATGCTGCAGCCCCAGGTGCGCAGTTTGAATTTGTCTGTGAGCGTGGCGGTCGGTCTTTTTGAAGCCAAGCGACAACTAGGGCAACTGGCTGACTAACATCTGCACTACCTGGGAAGTCTTTACTGGGACCGGTCAACGGTAAGCGTTGAGATGGGTGGGGTTTGACTGTGAGGGTTGCCGTGGTGTGAGTATTTACTCAGTCTTGTTCACACCTCAATGATCTCCAGAATGGGTTCTATACCCTAGCGTCCAAACGGGCATCTCACCCACACCTAATTACACACACGTATATATATGTATGCACCGCATGAAGCAAATCCTTCAATCGACATCAAAAATAGTATCTCTTTTGGATCCGCTTGAATTTCTTCAAATTATTCATTGCTATATCTCAACATCTCTTCATGCCGATATTGAGATGTAGCTCGCAATTCTGGGATGATCTTGCAAGTAGATAGCGATGGATCCTGTTAAATCTTAGGCACAGGGTCGTCAGATTGAGAGAACCGCCCGAGGGGAGCGATCGGTTCCTTTTGACTAGAAAAAGTGTTCTACATAACTGAATCAAGCTAAGGGTGATAAGAAATTCCAATGGTAAAATAAGCGGTTTCACCGAGAGTCGATCCGGAGAGGTGAGGCATTCTGGAGTCTATGTCCGACTGCTCTATCCGTGATTCCACCGGAAAATTAAATCATGTCCTGATCGGTGGAAGACTGTAGGAAAAGGGCAAATGGGTCAATCTATTAAGCTTGAAGCCCGCTCAGCTCGAAAGTCGCAGATAGGATTTGTAGCCTCAGCTACTCCCCAATTTCTGCACATTCACGGCTAACACTATTGCCTGAGCACATGCAGTTCTACACCTTTGTGGAGATGCCTCTGGGTAACTCGGCTGAAAAGCTTGATAGTTCCTGAGTCTAGAGTCTTAGATTGGTGTGTGAGGTGCAGGATTTGCTCCCAATATCAGTTGACAGCCTGCCAAAAAGTCTGTTATTTGATCTGAGCAAGTTCGTGTTGCAAGTTAGTGTTGCATTGTGTTGAGTTATCTCAAGCTTGCCTAAATTGGTAAAAGCAATGTAACCTGCTAAAGTGCGCTCTCTTGTTAAGTATCTGTTACACTGGCTCTGCTAGTGAGATTGCTCAAGAAGCGATGTTACGTGGCTCAAGGACAGTTAAACGCTGGACATTTAGGAGGTCGTTTTTTTGAAACGTACAATTCCGCAGAAGGTTAGGTCTGTTCCTGCCTGCGCCGATGAAGGAACCCCTGCCATAGAGGGACTCGAAAATACTTTCCAGGAAAGTAACCGTCGTTCTTGCAACCCTGCAACCATGCTGGGTGTGGCAATTTCAGTTGGAGCCTGTGGTCTCTTGTTACCACAGCATCATGAAGCAGCGATCGCAGCGGATCCTGCATCCCTGGATGCCTTGGCGACCGAGCCGATAAACCAGGCAACCACCCGAGGCTCTGTTCTCCCGGCAGCGGCTCCGCAACCGACGCAAGTTGCAGTCGTTGCCGCTGAAACCCACACAGTTCAGGATGGGCAAACTCTTTGGACGATCGCGAAGCTCTATCGCATTGAAGCCAAGGAATTAGCAAGCCTGAATGGTCTATCAAGCAATGAAACCTTACGAGTCGGACAAGTTTTGAAGCTGCCAGTGGGCGCTCAACTTGCTAACGTTCCGACCTTACCGGGTGTAGAAGCCGAAGTTACTACTTTGAGTCGCGATCGTCAATCGATCGTTGCATCGACCGAAGCTAGCCATTACGCACTCTCTCAGGACAAATCGGGTTTAAAAGAAAAGCAAGATGCCGCGATTGCGAGTCTGAAAACGCAGCGGGATCGTCTGAATGCCAGTTTGGCGGAGTTGCGGTCTGAGGAGTCCCCATCTCAATCTCATTCATCTCAAGTGGTGCAGCCCCAATCACCTGAGGCTCAAGTAGCTCAGTCTGATACAGGTCGTCTAAACTCCACAGCAAAATCCACCGTGGTGGCAACGGTTCCAGTTTTGCCGTCGGCAGGGCGTGAGACCACCCTGGTTAGCCACCAAGTCACTACTGGAGAAACGCTTTCGACCATTGCACGCACCTATGGCGTTTCCTCTCGTGAGCTGATTGCATTGAACCAAATCAGCGATCCAGACTTGTTACGCAAGGATCAGGTCATCAAAATTCCCCAGACTCTGACCGTTACAGAGCAAAAGGCGACATTGCCAACGGTGGGTTATCCCCAGGGTATGGTGCAGCCAAGCGCTCAGGCAATGCGGCAAGGGGTCGGTGGTCAGACGATCGCTCGGTTGAATCCTAGTGCCTCTCCTGAGTCAGGATCCGATACGATCATCATCGAACCTGCTAAGGGTGAAGTCCCAACTCAGTCTAATCAGCCCAACTATGTGGATGGTCTGATGGCGGAAGTGAATAAGCTACGCCAACGGTATCAAACCCAAAAGCCGATCGCCGCAACGGTGGAGCCTAAGGTCGTTCAACGAGCAGCGGCTCCCGTTCCTCAATCGATGGTGTTAAATGCCCCCACGACTGTGGCAATCAACCCTGAGTTGAAACCGGGTAGCGGATTGGATCGCGTTCTGAAAGATGTGCGAGTCCAGACTGAGAATCGCCAGGAGCGGGTGATCAAGGCACCAGCACTGCCCAGTGCTGCTAGGTCTCAGCAAATTGCTCGGGCTTCTGTAGGAGCTACTTCCTATGCACCTGTGGTGCAATCCTCCGTTCGCCGCATGGTGTCTCCGGATCTACCGCCGATCGGTGGTTCAGAGAACTACCTTCCCGGCAGCAAAGGCTCCTTCAATGGCTATATCTGGCCTGCCAAAGGGGTGTTTACCTCAGGGTATGGTTGGCGCTGGGGTCGGATGCACCGTGGAATTGATATTGCAGGTCCCGTTGGCACCCCTATCCTAGCTGCTGCGCCTGGAAAAGTGGTGTACTCCGGTTGGAATGATGGTGGCTATGGCTACATGGTTGAAGTACAACATGCAGACGGTAGCATGACTCGCTATGCGCACCACCATCGCAACCTAGTCACGGTGGGTCAAGAAGTATCTCAAGGGCAACAAATTGCAGAGATGGGCAGTACAGGATTTAGTACTGGACCTCACCTGCACTTTGAAATTCATACGCCCGGTCAAGGTGCGGTTAACCCAATGGCCTTGTTGGTTGATAACCGTGGCTAAGGCGTAAGCTATCAACGGATCAAGGACTCAGTAACGGGTCATTGTGGAGGGAGTACTTGAGTGCTCCCTCATTTTTATGGTTGATGGCAGTTTGGAGGTAGATGAACAGGATCTCGCAAAAAAAACAAAAATAATTTCTGGAAGAGCTGGTCTAGTTTAAGTAGTTATGCTTTAATAATGAAGGTTACGGCTCTGTAGCTCAGTGGTTAGAGCAGGGGACTCATAAGCCCAAGGTCGCAAGTTCAAATCTCGCCAGAGCCATAGATTTGAGAGTCATAGAGAATAATGAAACTTTCTCTTTTTGGCTTAGAGAAATAGTTTTAAAACTAGAACTCCGGTACTTCTAGTTTAGGTTTTGGTGACTTGTAATGCTGGTTGATGACCCCAGGTGAATTGCCGATAATTTGAGCAATATCCTCATCAGTACAGGAGTAAAGGCGATCGGGGTTGTAGAATTTCAATATCCTACCGAATCTTCACGATGTCAGACCAAACAGACCTGAGACTTGACTCAATCGATGAACGGATCGATCGCATCGTCACCGCACTGGAATCCCTGCTCAATGTGCAAGACAACACCCGTCGGCGAGTTCAGCAGCATGACCATGAGCTGGATGACCACGATGAACGGGTAGAAGCCCTAGAACGGAACCTTTCCGAGTTAAAGCAGATTGCCGCTAGACAGGAAGAAACCAGTAACGATATTCGGGCTATCCTGCAACTAGTGACCCGTCGGTTTAGCGGGGAACCTCCTCAGACTGATTTGCAATAAGCGCCTTGCACCCCTTGGACAAGAGGGCAGGGCAAGCCAATCCTAGAGATCTAACAGAAACCCCGATCGCTGTAGGAGTACAGACGATCGGGGTTTAGAATAAACTTAGTTCTTGACTGAGACTCTTATGAGTGAAGAACAAATCACCAATCGCATCGATCGCATTGAGGCAATCTCAGCCGAAAATACTCGCAACATTGAAGCTCTAATTACCTTCTCAGCAGACTTTAGCCGGGAAACCCGTGCGCGCCTTCTTAGCCTAGAAACTGA
>JAYKGX010000217.1:0-3051 GCA_035285565.1 Synechococcales cyanobacterium | reverse complement strand
CCCGCCCCTGACTCTGGACAGTAGACACCGCTAAGCTTTTGACAAATGGTTTAGCCGCTGCTAGCAGATTGTACTGAGGATCGAGATCCCGTGCGACTCCATCGAGCGTCGTCAGCGCTTTGATAATGAAAGTCATGCGGGCAGGCAACCGGAAAGGCTGCTGCTCAAACAGACTATACAACTCATTGCGCAAACTCTTAAACGCCTGAATTTCAACAGGCTTTTCCGTAAATCGTTCCAGCAAAAACTTGATAATGCGCCGCACCGGAGTCATATCTGACAGGGGTTCAATCAATCCCATGTCTGTCAATGCGGTGACCACTTGATCCGTATCCTTCTTCAAGACAGCAAAGAAGGTCTGCACCATCTGGTCTTTATTCATCGGCTGCACTTCAGCCATCATGCCAAAATCATAGAAAATCAGCTTACCATCCGTACTGACAGCCATATTGCCAGGGTGAGGATCCGCCTGAAAGAATCCATCCTGCAAGAGCTGTTTCAGGTAAGCACAAATGCCAATATGGTTAATATCCTTAGGGTTAATGCCGATCGCTTCCAGCTTAGATCGCTCATTGACTTTGATCCCAGGCATATACTCCATGGTCAACACCCGTTTGGTGGTGAAGCGTGGGTAGACCTTGGGCACCACAATATATTCGTGATCGAGAAAATTGCGTCGGAAGCGATCCGCATTCATAGCTTCCCGCACATAATCAACTTCCCGATAGAGGATTTCGGTAAATTCCTGGTAAATCGCATCTAGATCGACGTGCTGACTGCCCGGTAGAACCCGCTTGGCAACCTGCACCAACTGCTTCAGCACTCGAAAGTCGAGATCAAACAAGCGATCGAGACCAGGACGCTGCACCTTGACTACCACATCCTCCCCACTATGGAGCTTGGCACGATGCACTTGTCCTAAACTAGCAGCGGCGATCGGGGTGCGATCGAATTCCTGATACAGGCTCGATAAGGGGGCACCTAATTCGGTTTCAATAGTGGCGATCGCTTGGTCTACCGGAAAGCAAGGCACTTGATCTTGCAGGCGGGTCAACGCTTTCACATATTCCAACGGCAGCAGATCGGCCCGAGTGGAGAGAGCTTGCCCAATTTTAATAAAGGTGGGTCCCAGATCGAGGAGGGTCGCTACCAACCACTGGGCCCGACGACCACGCTGATCCGATCGCCGCCCCTTGCTATGACTGTCGAGCCAGAGGTACCAACTCAACTTGACCGCAGAAATTGAAACATCAAACTGTCGCGCTATCGGAGAATAGTGCGATCGCTGCCAACGTAACGGATTTGGTGCAGATGCGGTTACTAGCATAGGTGATGAGGTCATTATCCCCAGGTTACCCCTGCATTGACAGTGAGCTTTCGGTAATCACCGCAAATTTGCAAGGAATCCGGATAGAGCGAAGCCACGGAACAAGTCTCACTGAGCGATATCACGAACGACTATCGCTGTTTTAACTGGGTCCAGCATCTTCAGGATTGGACAGCACAAAAACAGATGGGACAAGGACAAGCTGCACCCCTTCAATTTTCAATAGGTATTTTAACCGAGTTGCAGACCTTGTGACTGCAATTGAAAAGGACTTTAAGTTTTTGCCGGTCTCTAATGCTAATGCTTAGGACTTGGCTTCATCTAATTGCTGGGGGAGCACGATCGTAAACATGGTCTCATAGGAAGTGCTATGGGCGATTGGTTGACTAGTAGCAGTAATGGAGCCATTCAGATGCTGAACCAAACTCTTCACCAAAGCTAAGCCTAGCCCTGTGCCTGGTACGGCATTTTGGGTCACCCCCTGGCAGCGACGGAACTTCTCGAAAATATGGGGCAATTCTTCTTCAGAAATTCCAGCCCCAACATTGGTTAGGGTAATCGAAACCTGGCGATCGGCTAAGGTAGAGACCTGCAAGCGAATGGTATCGTTCGGATCGGAATATTTACCCGCATTGGTTAGCAGCTCTAACAAAATCCGATTGAGGCTAGCAGCATCCGTACAGATCTGGGGCAAGGATTCCGGGAACTCCAACTGGAGCGTCAACCCTTTTGCAGACCAGCGTTGATCAAACCCATAGCGGAGCTGATCGATCACTTGCTTCAGGTTGACAGTTTGCATCTGCATGGCGACTTGTTTACTTTCCAGTTCTTGCAGCGCTAGCAAATCATTGATCAAGCTGGTTTCCTGGGCACATTGCTGTTCCAAAATATTGAGATATTGCAACCGTCGTTCAGGCGATAACGTTGCTTCCCGTAGCATCCGGATCGCCAGGGTCATGCTGGTTAAGGGGGTGCGCAGTTCATGGCTGAGGGTGCTGAGGAATTCATCCATGCGCTGATTCATTTCCCGCAGTTTCTCGATTTGCTTACGGGTAATTTCATACAGCTTGGCTTGCAGTTCCAGACTCTGCTGAAGTTGAGCAGTCCGTTCTTCGACGAGGGATTCTACTTGGCGGATGGTTTCTGCTTGGATAATGGCGGAGCTGAGCTGGGCTGCAACGATTTCGGCTAGCTCCATCTCCTCCGGTTTCCAGGTGCGGGCATGGGTGGTTTGGACGATCAGGAACCCCAGCAACTTGTTTTTACTTTCCAATGGCACCAAGAGTAATGCCGCCATTTCCTGAGGATCGAACAGGTGAGCAACGGTACCAGTTTCGCTCAGGATCCTTTGGAAGTCTAGGCGATCGCATAAAGCCAGAACTTGAGTGTTGTGCCGCATGGCGTGCTGACAGATCTGACAATCTGAAACCCAAAAGGATGGGCTAGCGATCGTGCAGTTCCCCAGCGCCGCCTCTTCTGAAGTCATCTGGTCTGAATCTTGCAATTGGGCATCTGAGGCGGTCCAACTACTGTCAACAATAACTCTTGCTTTTGGAATACGTTCCGGCGATCGCACCATTTGCCGAGGATCCCAGAATTTGAGGCGCAGGAGGCTGGTTCGACTCGCTTGCAAGAGCTGACCAACACCTTGGAGTGCAAATTGGGACACCTCAGACACATCCGGAGAATTGCGAATGGCTAATGACAACTCTCGCCCAAAGGTC
>JAYKGX010000216.1:0-6041 GCA_035285565.1 Synechococcales cyanobacterium | reverse complement strand
GGTACGCCCCATCGGCAGACTCAAGAATTTAGCCTCTTTGGATTTGAGTGATAATGCCATCCAGGATATTTCAGCCCTCTCATCATTAGTTCACTTGCAATCTCTACGACTCGACAGAAACCAAATTCAAGATATTTCAGCCCTCTCAAGTTTACAAAAGCTACTGGAGCTAGAAGTCAGTGGTAATCGCATCCGCAACTTTTCAGTGTTAGAAACATTGCCGCAGCTCTATCAGATCAACTTGCGGGATAACCCGATCGATATATCGACTTGTTCAGGCAAATGGGCGGATGCTTGTGAACCTGATTCTACAGGGAGATAGAAGATATTTCCGATCGCTTATTTTCAAGATTCATTGCAGGGTTTGTTGTCATGTTAGCGGCTGGTCATAAGGACGATCGCGGTGCCAATTGTATAAGCAACTAAATCGCGCCAGTCAAAGGTCGAGCCGATCGTGAGATGGGCCAGTTGTGAATCCCGCCAGCCGAGACGATCGATCAGATTCAAGACCTGGAGAAACTCCACAAAATAAGCAAAGATAAGCGTCCCGATCGCGATTTTCCGTAGCGAAACTGCGAGGAACGCATGAATAAAATAGGCAATCACCATCACGACTAAAACATCACCCAAAAAATGGCGAATCCATGGATCACGAAAGAAAACGGCAATGATCACCTCGATCGCAAAGAGAATCACAAATAAAATAAAGGAGAGGCGATTAAACCTGAACCGATTAAACCTCAACCATGAATGAGAAGTTGATTGGCGCGGCATTGTCTCTTCAATGAGTTAACGATCAATATTATTGGAACATCTTCACCTCAGCGTCAATCTAGTTGTTTTCAAGTTAGTTTGAGATTCCGTTTGAGATTCAGTTTTCAGTTTAGGGGTTGGTTCAGTTTGATATTTCGTCACACAAGGATCGGGTTGTCTGACCCTTGACTGCAGTTGGGTTTCCGTAATCACGGTGCGTAGCAAAGCGGCTTCTGCTTGTTCCATGGGGCTGGGCGATCGGGTGGCTTGATCTTCTAGCAGCCAATAGGTATTCATTAATCCCTTGCCTTTGATGGGTAACAGCCCTCGGCTTTCTAAGTGACAGCGATCGCGCAACCGTTCATAGAGAGTTTCCGTGACTTGAATGCGATTTTCTAAGCCTTGGGATTCCATGCGGCTTGCTAGATTCACCGTATCCCCCCACAGGTCATAGCTAAACTTATGACTGCCAATCACCCCCGCAACCACTGGACCACAGTGCATTCCAATCCGCAGTTGAAAGGTTTCGCCTGTGGCTTGGTTGATGGCTTGCATGGCTCGCTGCATCTCTAGTGCCATTTCTGCCATCGCGATCGCGTGATCCGGTCGTTCGGTGGGCATTCCAGACACAGCCATGTAGGCATCCCCAATGGTTTTGATTTTTTCTACCCCATGCTTGAGGGCGAGGTGATCAAAGGTACAGAAGATTTGATTGAGGAACTGCACGACTTGCATGGGCGATCGCTCGGCAGCCAGGGCGGTAAATCCCACGATATCAGCAAATAAAACCGTGACATCCGCAAAACTTTCGGCAATGGTGTATTGGCTTTCTTTTAACTGATGGGCGATCGGGCGGGGCAGGATATGGAGAAGAAGTTGATCGGCCTTTGCTTGCTCCACCTGGAGTTGACGGATGTAGGCTCGTTCTTGATCGCGCAGTCGTTTCTTTTCTAAGCAGGCGTTGATCCGCGCCCAGAGAATGGTGGGGTTAAACGGTTTGAGCAAATAATCTTCTGCGCCCAGTTCAATGCAACGGACCACACTTTCAAAATCCGTGAGCGCTGAGATCACAACGACCGGAATATGGCTGAGGCGATCGCTTTGTTTCAGGCGCAGGAGGACATCATAGCCCCCCATTTCTGGCATCATCACATCCAGCAAAATTAGGTCGATCGTCTTTTGTTCCAGCAATTGGAGAGCTTGTTGCCCATTCTCGGCGGTGATTACCTGGTGTCCTTCTCGCTGCAACCGCCTGACCAAAATGGTGCGATTCACTTCCAGATCATCCACGACCAGAATTTGTGCAGGGGATGGGTTGGGAGATACAACAGGTAAGAAGGACGATGACATCTGAACTGGCCTCAGGGGATGGATAAGTTCTGTTCAATAGGGACTTTAGGAAGGGCGATCGTGGGATAGAAAGGTTGAATATGGGGGCTAAATGTTGCTTTGAATCCTGGGTGATTGCCCCATCATCTGCGCTATGGAGCAACTGGGTATCTTGAAACTGAGCGGAATTTACATGCTTTTACTACAACTCCTATTAATACCTAGATAAGTGTTTATACGTAAATACTACGAAAGAGGTAAATTAAATGAGCCTCTCTATACACAAATGTCTAGTACGCAGCAAAACTTCCTAGTAAAAATGCGTAGAGGTTCAATTTCATCTACAGAATCTATTGCGTAGAATCCGCAGAAACCAAGAGAACTTTATGGATAGCCACAAAATATTGAGTTAGGAAAAGTATTAGTAAGAGATAATTAGAAAAGGAACCCGTGAATCCACTTTTGGAGGATATCGTAAGAAATAGACCAGAAAATCGTCTACTCCTTAAGATAGAGATCACCTCGATCGTTAGAAAACTTCAAATCCCAGGTGCCTCGCCAAATCGTGCCATCAAAAAAGGGATGTCCAGTTTAGAACATCCCGACTACTAGGAGTGAAATTCTAGGAGTGAAATTGCTGCTATGAAATTGCTGTCTTAGACGGACTCACAGCGTTATTTGCCATTATTCGCCTGTGACAGACAATTCCTCAACCCAGACATAGGGGGCAACACCGGATCCGGTAAAGTGCTGTTCTGGGGAAAGATAGACGATCGACTTGAGGACTTGCCGGAAATCTCCCGCCACCGTTGCCGATTCCACGCTCACCCGTTTGCCCTGCTGAATCAGCCAACCATCGAAGGGGAGGGAAAACGAACCCTGCAGGGCCTGTACTCCAGCATGGAGCGCCTGTAGGTCATCAATAAGAATCACCTGATCGGCTTTGTCGAGATCGTAGGTCGGATCAGCCGCTGCACTGGGCGCAACATTGAAGAAATGCGGTCCAACCGTGACTTTGGCTCCCATATTGGCATTGCCTGTGGGTGTGGTGCCTAGGCGTTTGGCAGTTCCCGCACTATGGAGAAATTGCGTCAAAACTCCGTCAGTAATCAGGGCCAAGCGGCGGGTGGGAGTGCCTTCGCCATCAAAGGTTTCTGCGCCCACGTTCTGCTCATGCAGGGGGTCGTCATAGACCGACAGCAACGGAGACGCGATCGCCTCTCCTAGAGATTCGGGGGTAGACAGACTTTGCTTATCCAAAATACTCTGGGCATTGAACAGGTTGGAAAACGCCCCCAGCAAACTGAGAAATGCTTCCGGTGAAAAGACAACACGATATTTGCCCGTAGGCACCTTGTCGTAGTTCAGGTGGCTGATGGTTTTGTCGGCGGCTTCCTGGATACAGCCTGAGAGATCTAAATCTGCCAACCCATGGGCGACCCGAAAGGCTCCTGCACTACGCGGTTTCTTGCCTTCTTGTTCGGTTTTGGTATAGAGATAGACGGAGGTTGCGGCATGATTTTCCTGGCGCACGGCTCCTTCACTGTTGAGATAGAAGCGATCGATCGCCTGTTGAGCTAAGCCATTGTAGGGCACTCCGGCGATCGCTGCATGGGCTGCCAAGAGTTGTTGCTCTGCCTCGACCAGCGTAGACAGGAGGGTTGTGACCGTGGCGGGTTCGGGATGGGGTTCGGCATGGGAGGCAAGGGGGACGGTTGCTTCGGGGCTGAAGTCTGGCACATTTTCCTTCACCCCAAAGTCGCTGGCTTCATAGGCTGTTTTGAGCGCTAATTCCAAGCCGGCTGGGTCGAGATCGGTCGTAGAGGTGACTCCAACCGTGCCTGCTGGATTCCACACCCGCACCGTGACTCCTGATCGTTGGGAGGCCTTCATTTGTTGCGGTTCACCCTGATCGACCTTCACGCTGATTTCATCTACCGCTGAGCCGTAAATGTCGAATTTCTGGATACCCAGTTTAGTGGCAGCCGTTTTCGCTGCTGTTGCGATCGTTGTTACGTTTGTCATAGGAATTCGCTACATCAACTGAAGAAGTGCATTTGGAGTAATAGATTTAGATTGAATGTACTAGCGCCCGCCGACGGTAATGGCATCGACCTTCAAGTGCGGTTGGCCCACGGTGACATAGACACTGCCACTGACTGAGCCACAGAAGCCTGCCGCCAGTCCCAAATCCTGGGAACTCATGGAAATTTTCTGCATGATGTCTACGGCTTCTCCAATCAGGGTGGCACCTTTGAGGGGTTTGCCCAGTTGGCCATTTTCAATCAAATAGGCTTCATCCACCGCAAAGTTGAACTGTCCGGTTGCGCCAACACTCCCGCCTCCCATCTTTTTGCAGTAAATGCCTTTGTCGATCGAGCTAAAGAGGTCATCCATGGTGTAGTTGCCCGGTGCAATGTAGGTATTGCGCATTCGACTTGCGGCGGCAAAGGTATAGCTCTGGCGGCGACCACTGCCTGTCCGGGGATGACCTGTCCGCATTTGTCCAGCGCGATCGCTAATGAAGTTTTTCAGAATCCCATTTTCAATCAACAGAGTGCGTTGGGCTGGCATTCCTTCGTCGTCCATGTCGATCGTCCCAAAGGCATCTTGGGTCAGACCTTCATCCCAAGCGGTCAGGTTTTCGTGGGCAATTTTCTCGCCTTTTTTATCGGCAAAGGGGGTGGTTTTGCGCTCAATCTGGGTTGTTTCTAACAAGTGACCACAGGCTTCATGGAAAATCACCCCACCAAAGGAGTTGGCCATGACGATCGGATAGGTACCTGATTCCACATACTCAGCATAGAGCATCTTACCTGCCGATTCCGCCACTTCCGCCGCATCCTGCTCATAGTTCCAAGTCCGTAGGAAGGCTGGATCTCCGGTATTTCCGGCACGTTTGTTAATGCTGGAACGGCTGTCTCCATCGGCACAGAGCAGACTGTAGCCCACGGATTGGGTCAGACGAATGTCGCGGGCAAAGGTACCATCACTTCCTGCCACCATCACTTCTTGCCAATCCCGAAAATAGACGGCGCGGCGCGATTGCACATGGTTGGCTTGTTTTGCCAGTTGCCCCTTGGCGGAGAGCAGCACATCCCCCATTTCCCGCATGGAACTGGTGTTGCCTAACCAAGCTTCTTTGCCCCGCTTGCTGGCATAGTCCCGCAGAATTTCTAGGTTGATTTCCGGAATGAAGGCGTTGGGCCCGGGCAGGTTCAACCCCATAATCCCAAGTGCTTTTTCCAGGGCAGCTTTCAGCCCAGTAAAGGAGAGGTCATTAGTACTAACGTAGCAGTCGGCTTTACCTCGAAACACCCGCACCCCAGCACCAGTGGATAGACGAGGCGCAATACTGGTGATAGAGTCATCTTCAGCCATACAACTGATGTAGTTGATGCGCTCTAGGAAAAATTCAATGAAATCGGCTCCTGCAGCCCGTCCCAAGCCCAGTAAGGTAGACAAAGGTGCTGCCCAAGACTCATCAAAGCGATCGCTTGCGAAGCGGTAGGTTAAGTTCGGAAGTTCTTTGGAAACCAGTAACGGTGTTGCCAGCATGGAAAGCCTCAACTGCCTTTATTAGAGCGATTTGATACATTTTGTAAAAACTAGTGTAGCAAACGGATTGACTAGGCGGTTGACTGGGTGGGGAACGGAATGCCGTACAGGTACAAATCAACTTGTTATTGCGATAGATCTAATTCCCCTCAATCTCCTGAGGGACTCGATCGAAAATCAGATCCCAAATCAGATCCCAAATCAGATCCCCAATCAGATCCCAGTATCCTTGTTTCGCTTCATTGTTGAGCCGCCCGTGGTTGAAAACCACGGTCTCTCAGGGCGAAGTCCCTCAAGGGACTCGAAAACAGCTTTGGTTCAGTCCGTTTCCAACGGACTTCGCCCTCTAGAGCGCCGAATTCTATTCCGGCGCGGTGCAGAACGGAGTGAGGGGATTCTAT
>JAYKGX010000215.1:0-13793 GCA_035285565.1 Synechococcales cyanobacterium | reverse complement strand
TTGCGCCAGAAAATGCCCGATTGATCCTTCAAGCGCTGGGTTTGGCGCGACAGGAAGGTCAGCACTCGGCTTTGATAAGGGCGGTCTTGCATCATGGTGAGCGTCTCCGAAGTTAGGGTCTCCGATAGCCTTCATTAGGTCAGCAAACCTTGATAGGTCAGCCGTAAATCGGTAGGGTTGTAGTGGGGATCACCGAACCTGTGTTGATTGTACGCTCATCGCTCCCCGAAGATCCATAACGCAATGTTGCAATTGAACTTCAGATCCATCATTTCCTGCTCCCCCATCGAATCTGTATGACCTATTCTGCTTCTGATCCTGCTGTGTCCTCTGGCATGAGTTCACAAATTGCCTCAGCTCTTCAACAGATTGAAACGACGATCGCCTGGTTGCGATCGCAAGTCCAACAGGATGTCATCACAGATTGGCAGTCTGACCAGGGGATCCATCCAATCAATGAGAAGGGCTATATTGTCTGGGCAAAGGGTCGGCAAGAAATTTGGTTGAAACAGACGATCGCGCTTCCGGAACAGTTGACTCCAGAGGGCTACCCCTTAGCAGGCATGACGGCAAGATTGGCGCTGACCTGGTGGGCGGAACAGGCAGAAATTTTTGTGGATGGCGAAAAGGTACAGGAAGGCGATCTGTTTGACCATTCGGCGCGGATTGTGTTGCAACCCTCTGTGCCGCCTGGTGAAGCTGTGCAGGTGGTGCTGCGGTTGGTCAGTCCGGGGCATGATATTGGAGCTTTGATGCGATCGCGCCTGGTTTTTGAAGCGGCAGATGGTGGCATCGATCCTGGGTTTGTGGCAGATGAGGTAGCAGTGGTGAAGACCTACTTGCAGGCGTTTGAACCAGAGGGTTTGCTGGAACTGGCGACTCGCTTAGATCATCTGCCCTGGAGAGCGGTCGGTAGCATGGACTGCAGGTCTGAACCAGGAGGGAACTTGATGCCAGAAGCTTCGGCGACCCCCTGGCCGACCCCCCTCTGTCACTGGACTAACCTCTGTCACTGGCTGCGGCAACAATTGACCCCTTGGCAGGAAGCGATCGCCGCCCATCGGATTTATCTGCTGGGTCATGCCCATTTGGATTTGGCTTGGCTGTGGACGGTGGAAGAAACTTGGCAGGCCGCAGAACGAACCTTTACCTCGGTGTTGAATTTACAGCGGCAGTTTCCAGAACTGATTTTTTGCCACACTACGCCTGTTTTGTATGAATGGATGGCGAAAAATCGTCCTGCCCTGTTTGCCCAAATGCAGCAGCAAATCAAGCTAGGGCGTTGGGAAGCGCTGGGCGGTCTGTGGGTGGAGCCGGAGTTAAATGTGATTGGGGGCGAGGCGATCGCACGGCACATTCTCTACGGACAACGCTATTACCAAGAAACCTTTGGGGCGATCAGTCGGATTGCTTGGTTACCGGATACCTTTGGCTTTTGTTGGCAGTTACCGCAATTTCTCCAGCAGGGCGGCATGGACTATTTTGTCACTCAAAAGTTGCGCTGGAATGATACCAATCCCTATCCCCATGAAGTGTTTCAATGGCAGGCTCCGGATGGCTCGCAGGTTGTAGCCTATATGTCTGCGCCGATCGGGGAAGGCATTGATCCCATTAAACTGAGTGATTATGCTTGGCAATGGCGACAGCGCACCGGCAGTTCAGAAGCCCTTTGGTTGCCGGGAGTGGGCGATCATGGGGGTGGTCCAACGCGGGATATGTTAGAAGTACATCGGCGCTGGAAAACCTCTGACTATTTTCCTAAATTGGAATTTACCAGTGCGATCGCCTATCTCGATCGCTTATCTCAGGACAATTTACCCGTCCATGCCAGTGAAATTTATTTGGAATTTCATCGCGGTTGCTATACCACCCATGCTGACCAAAAAGCTGCCAACCGGGATTGCGAAAACGCCCTGTACCAAGCGGAACTTTGGTCATCGATCGCGGCGATTTTAGGGCTAGCCTCCTATCCGAAAAACGATTTGGAAACCGCCTGGAAAGACCTGTTGTTTAATCAATTTCATGACATCTTACCTGGCACTTCCATTCAAGCAGTGTTCCCCGATGCAAACCAGCGCTGGCAAGCTGTTCTCAGCAGTTGCGATCGCATTTCTAGTGATGCACTAGGGGAAATCAATCAACAGATCAACATCCCAGAATTTGCCAAATATAACAATGGGTTGGTGATTACGGTCTTTAATGCCCTCAATTGGTCCTATAGTGCGATCGTGGATTGTCCAATCGATTTACTACAACAATTTGCCGATTCAGTTCAGGAACAGGCTTTGGTCACCACCTGGCAAGTTCAGGATGAACAAGGGCGGCAACTTTCGATCCAGCAGGGCGATCGCCTACAGTTTTTGGCAGAAGATTTACCGAGTGTGGGCTATCGTTGCTTCTATCTCGTCCCAGTGGCTGATCCGCTTGCTTCGTGTCCCCTACAGGCAGAGGAGATTTTGGAGGATGTATCTTCTGCAAGCTGGATTCTAGAAAATACCTTCGTCAAAGTGCAAATTGATGCTAGTACAGGTGAAATTGCTGCCTGCTACGATAAGGAGAACAACTGTGAAATCTTTAGAGGGAATGCTAACCAGTTACAAATTTTTAAAGATGAAGGTCAATATTGGGATGCTTGGAACATTGACCCCAACTATGAAAAAAATCGCTTAAGTTCACCCACCTTACATCATATAGAATGGCTGGAACGGAACCCATTGCAATCGCGCCTCCAAGTGACCCTGGCGATCGAGCTAGCGGATTTCACCCAAATAATCACTCAGATCTACTGTCTAGAAGCCCATTCTCCCCTTTTGAAAATTACGACGCTCGTGGACTGGCAAGCCCGTCATTTACTGGTGAAGGCGGCATTTCCGGTGAACTTTACGGCGGATGAGGTGACCTATGAAACCGCCTGTGGAGCGATCGATCGCCCGACGCAACCGATTACAGCAGCGGAAAAAGCGCAATGGGAAGTGCCAGGGCTACGGTGGGCAAGCTTGAGCGATGGGACGGTGGGGCTAAGCTTACTGTGCGATCGCAAGCATGGTTATAACCATAGACCGGATCAACTGCGACTAACGCTGCTACGGGGTTCGGAATGGCCCGATCCAGAAGCCGATCGGGGGCAGCATCAGTTCACCTATGGGATCTATCCCCATGGGGGCAATTGGCGAACCGCCCAGACTCCCCAGCGAGCCCTGGAATTGACAGTGCCACTGCAGACGGTGATTGCTGATCCGGCAGAAATGGAGGGTGAGTTACCCCCCCAAGCGAGTCTATTGGCAATACGAGCGGAGAATTTAGTACTACTTTCGCTCAAGCAATCAGAACAAGATTCGCAACATTATATTTTACGTTGTCATGAATGCTATGGAGAACCTGCTAACTTTGCGATCGAGACCTCTCTGCCTATAGAATTAACTCAGCGAGTTGATATTTTGGAAAATGCGATCGAGGCTTCTGTGGATTCAGTAAAACCTTGGCAAATTGCAAGTTGGCAGTTCCAGCAACGAAAAATTCGATAAAGGCAACTCTAAATCTGGATACTATAGCAATCCTCTTGCAGTTGTAAAAGTGGGACAGGCTTCTAGGCAGAATTTCGCCCACACACATCAATTAGGAACGCTATATCAATTTTGTGAAGCCGCTGATGTTCGCAGAAGAGGCATTGCATAGAGTTCACCCTGATTTCATATCCCCATTATGCAATGCCAACGAGACTTGTATGGAACTAACTTGTGGTCAGCACTTCAGCCGGTAGACGTTTGAAGGCAAGTCGTTCATTTTCAACGTCCACAAAAATTGTATCCCCTTCACTAAATTCACCCCGCAGAATGCATTTGGCGATCGCCGTTTCCACTTCCCGTTGAATGGCCCGCTTCAGAGGTCTTGCCCCATAAACTGGATCGTAGCCCACTTCCACAAGGAAATCGAGTGCCGCATCCGACAGTTTTAGAGCCATCTTACGATCGCTCAGACGACCCGCCAGCCGCACGGTTTGCAGTTTGACAATATTGCGCAACTCCGATTTTTTCAAGCTATGGAAGATGATGGTTTCATCCACGCGATTGAGGAATTCTGGACGGAACTGTGATCGCATTGCTTCCATAACTCGACTGCGCATTTCATCATAACGATTATCATCTGCCGCAACATCCAGAATAAACTGGGAACCAATGTTGCTAGTCATAATAATGATCGCATTTTTGAAATCCACCGTGCGACCTTGGGAATCTGTCACGCGACCATCATCGAGAATTTGCAGCATCACGTTAAATACATCCGGATGGGCTTTCTCAATTTCATCAAACAGAATAACCGAATAGGGACGACGACGCACCGCTTCCGTTAATTGCCCACCTTCGTCATAACCCACATAACCCGGAGGCGCACCGATCAACCGCGAGACCGCATGTTTCTCCATGTATTCAGACATATCAATCCGCACCATGGCTTCTTCGGTGTCAAACAAGTAAGCTGCCAGAGCTTTGGCTAGCTCAGTTTTACCCACCCCAGTCGGACCTAGGAAAATGAAACTAGCGATCGGACGGTTGGGGTCTGCCAAGCCTGCACGGGAGCGCTGAATGGCATCCGCCACTGCCGTCACCGCTTCGGACTGTCCAATCACACGATCGTGCAGTTCATCTTCTAACGTTAACAACCGCTGCATTTCGGACTGCACTAACTTCAGCACTGGAATCCCAGTCCATTTACTGATAATTTCAGCAATATCTGATTCCGTCACCTCTTCTCGCAGGAGCGATTTTCCGCTGGTTTGCGTATCGGTTAGCTTTGTTTCCGTTGCCTGAATGCGTTGATCCAAACTCGCTAAATTACCGAATTTCAACTCCGCCGCCCGGTTCAAGTCATAATCTCGTTCCGCTTGTTGGATTTCCAGATTAATCTGCTCCCGTTCTTCCTTCAATTTTTGCAGATCGGCAATCACCCCTTTTTCCGCCTGCCACTGGGCATTTAAGCGACTTTGCTCTTCCTTCAAATCTGCGAGTTCTTTCTCCAAGCGCTGTAGCCGGTCCTTAGAAGCGGTATCCGATTCCTTCTGTAAGGACAAGCGCTCCATTTCCAATTGCAGAATCTTACGATCGACCTCATCCAACTGTTCTGGCTTGGAGGTAATTTCCATCTTCAGCTTAGCCGCCGCTTCGTCTACCAAATCAATGGCTTTGTCCGGCAGAAAGCGATCGCTAATATAACGTGTGGAAAGGGTTGCTGCTGCCACAAGGGAACTGTCGGAAATTTTCACCCCATGGTGCAGTTCATACCGCTCCTTCAGACCCCGCAGAATCGAAATCGTATCCTCCACGTTGGGCTGATCCACAAAAACCTGCTGGAAACGACGTTCCAACGCCGCATCCTTCTCAATATATTTGCGATATTCATCCAAGGTCGTCGCCCCAATACAGCGCAACTCACCTCTTGCCAACATGGGTTTCAGCAGGTTGCCCGCATCCATGGCTCCCTGGGTTGCTCCTGCGCCCACTACCGTATGGATCTCATCAATAAACAGAATGATATTGCCTTGGGAGTCTGTCACTTCCTTCAAAACTGTCTTCAGCCGTTCCTCAAATTCCCCACGATACTTGGCTCCCGCGATCAAGGCCCCCATATCCAGAGCAATCAGGGTACGATCCTTCAGCGACTGCGGCACATCTCCACTGACAATCCGCTGCGCCAACCCTTCTGCGATCGCCGTCTTGCCAACCCCTGGCTCACCAATCAAAACTGGATTATTTTTTGTGCGACGGGAGAGAATCTGGATCGTGCGGCGGATCTCATCATCTCGTCCAATTACTGGATCCAGTTTACCTTCGCGAGCATACTTCGTCAGATCCCGTCCATATTTCTCCAGAACTTCGTACTTGCCTTCAGGATTTTGGTCGGTCACTTTTTGATTCCCTCGAATTTGGTCGATCGCTTGCTTGAGCTTACTTTCATTTAATTGGAACTCGCTCAAGATCACCTTACCAAAGCGCGTATCCTGAGCATAGCCCAAGAGCATATGTTCTACTGAGATAAAATCATCGCCATACTGCTTGCGATAGGTCTCTGCCCGATCGAGCAACATATCTGCTGAGCGCCCAAAATAAACATTGGGGTTGTTACCCATCACCTTGGGTTGTTTATTGATGAACGCTTCGGTGCGCTCGCCTAGGCGCTGGACAGATAGACCTAACTTACTGAACACGCTGCTTGCCAATCCTTCCTGCTCTAGCAACGCCTTCATCAAGTGCTCGGTTTCCACATTCTGCTGGTTCGCTTGCTTGACGATATCAGGAGTCCGGACTATGGCTTCCCAGGCTTTTTCGGTGAATTGGTTTTGATTGGTTGGTTGCATCGGGGGTCTCCTTGGAATCAGTCAAAGGGTGCTCTCTTCAGCCGTAATAGCAGGAATTGGCACCAGCAGGCTATCAACGATAGTCATATTTTAGAGAAGGAACCGCGATCGAGAAGGTCGGTAACCGGACTTCTCTAGGTACGGAGTGCCGTCTATGGGGCAACTGAAAGGTAACTGAGAGGTAACTAATATGACTTGAGGTGTTTTGGGCGATCGGGTGCTTTGGGCGATCGCAAATCTTCTCTCTCCAGCACTTGTCCACACAGAATCTTTATACGACCTAAGGTTGAGTCGCGTGTTGCTACGGAACCTCTCCTATGCCAGCATCCCTTCTAATATAAGTATGAGACTTGACAGAGCAAGATTATAGAACGATTGTCATTCTCGAAAGCCCAATTCCATGATTCTCAATCAAACCAATGACTACACTCTCTTGTCTTTCGTCCTCAGTTTTAATCGCTGGCATAGCAGTGTTGACCGTTTCAACGGTTTTTCCCAGCTCAGCTCTAGCAACTAAACCCACTAGCACAGGTTCCGCCAGCACCTCTACCCCGGTTACGGTTCTACCTTCCGCTAGCTATAGTTTTGATGCTTTGTTCAATCCCACCTATGGCAGTACGGAAAATACGGGTGCCTCTGCTGCAGTAAACTTTAATTTTTTACAAATAGGTGACAAGATTCAACTCGATGTCACCCTAAACAATACGACCAATGGAAAAGCTGGTTTAGGAGCAACCCAAGCTACTTTAGTTGGCTTAGCCTTTGATGCGCCAACCCTGTGGGATTTATCGCTGAAAACCCCTGGCGGGAGCTTCACTAAGTTTTGGGAAGATGTTGACCTCAATCCCTTTGGTACCTTCAGCTACGGTATTAGTCCAGACCGAAATTCCTTCGGCGGTGGCAATGCCAATACTGGGATCAAAGTGGGAGATGCGGCGATCAAAATGAGCTTTGACCTCAAGGGAACAGGCTTAACGGCGGAAACAGCATCCAAACAGTTTACGGACCTCTTCAAATCTGGCACAGCTCAGATGGCAACACGGTTCCAGCAAGTCAATGCTGGGGGCGGGAGTGATAAGGTCAAAGGACAGCTGATGATAGCTGAAGTGCCACCTCCCAAGAAGAAAGTTCCAGAACCGGCTCTCGGGGTGGGCTTATTGACGATCGCTACGATCGCAGCCCGCAAAACCCTGAAGCAGCAAAAACGATAAACAGGGAAATTATATCCAATCCAATTATGGATGCTACGGGATGAAATCACCTGTGTAGATTATTGCTGTGATTTCTGGAAGTCAACATATCTCAAAATAGTTGCGGCCATGGCTGGCTGCGTAGCAAGAGTAGGGGCGCAATGGTTGCCCCCTACCAATATGTTTATTCGATGCAGGGACAGTAATTCAGAGGACTGAAGCACCATTTGACCTGCATCTCCGGTGCCTTCCGTTGCGCTGGAAATCAGGGATTGATCGAATAACTGAAATTTTGCAGCCGATACATTCAGATTTCCGCCTTTGCCTGCATTGCTGCTATAGCTATTTATCCAAAACCCTAGTAGATCGATGAAGCTTGAAAATTGATTTCAGCACCTTGTGCGATTCCGCTTGATATCCGACCGCTCTAAGTGCATTTGATTCGCTTTTAAGAAGATTGGCACACCCGAGACATTATTCTGATGTTCACTTCTAATCCAAAATTACAGACCACTGAGGGTTTTTCCAGCCTTAATGGTGATTGCTTCACCTTTCGTCTCCAATAATGTGCTTTTTAGGTGAATTTGTGTCCCAGCTTTTAGCTAAACATTGAGGGGGACTCTGACTAGACTGCAGGCTAGCATCTTTGACCTCTAATTGGTTAGCAGCCTCTAAGGTAAAGCTGGTGGGGACAGCCACCGTATGATTGAAGGAAAAGCCACCGACCTGAATATTGCCCAATGAATTGCCCATTTGCACACCGATCGGCGCACTGATGGTCAACAAAGGCGCTCCAGTTGCATTGACTGCACTAAACTAAACTCCATCGGCGAACTGGATACTATTGGCAGTGTTTCCCAGAAAGGATCCCCCCAATTGCAACGAGGCATTGGGGCCCAACAGAATGCCATTGGGATTGAGCAGAAATAGATTGGCACTCCCTGCCGTCGCGTTACCTGGGTATTGAGCGTGGTGTCTGGCAATACCTGTTGTGCTTGTACGGAACCCATCCAACTGAAAGCAAAACCCAATATGCCGAAACAGAGAACCAATCGAGAGAGCATAGCCTTTTCACACAAATGACCTTATCTTTCAGGGTACCCGTTTCAATTCGGTGGAAAACCCCGTAATTCTAATGGTCTCTAGTAGATATCCTTAGATATCATCGATTTAGGATAGTAATCCTGTAATTTCACGACAATTGGCAATAATCCAAGAACCTGAGGTTGCAGTCTGAGTAGAGGCGACGAGAGCGATCGTCCCTTGAGGGACTCAAAAACAGCCTTTGTTCAGTCCGTTTCCAACCGACTTCGCATTCTAGAGCACCGAATTCTATTCCGGCACTATTCCGGCGCGGAGCAGAACGGAGTGAGGGGATTCTATTGACAAGCAAGCCCCTTATGCCCAAAATTGCCAGGATGTTGGGTTCCGCTAGCACTCAACCCAACCTACGTTATAAAGCTACTAGCATTCAACTCCAACTAGGTTATAAAACTAGCACTCAACCTAACCTACATTATACAACTGCTACTGAGCGTATAGAATAAAAGCAATATTAAAAATAAAGCTATTATTAAAAATAAAGGCAATGTTAAAAATAAAGCTATGTAATCTTAGTAGCAAATATTTATAGATTTTGAGTGCTATCGTGAAAACAAGAACCGAGAATTTTTACTTCCAACATTCTGTGCGAGAGGGAAATTTCTATGAATGCTACTCTTTCTATAGACTCGTTGATTACGAATAGCCCCGGTTCGGTTGCATTATCGGCTGAAGAACTTGCCCAGATTCATGCCTATTGGCGTGCCTGCAACTATTTAGCGGTTGGCATGATCTATCTACAAGATAATCCGCTGTTGCGACAACCACTCACTTCCGAGCATATTAAACCTCGGTTGCTCGGTCATTGGGGCACCAGTCCTGGACTCAGTTTTATTTACATTCACTTGAACCGTCTGATCAAAAAATATGATCTCAATATGATTTACCTGGCAGGACCTGGGCATGGCGCACCGGGCGTGCTGGCACCTGTCTATTTGGAAGGGACTTATTCCGAAGTCTATCCCGATAAAAGTCAGGATGAAGCAGGACTACAGCGATTTTTTAAGCAATTCTCCTTTCCAGGTCATATTGGCAGCCATTGCACGCCCGAACTGCCCGGTTCAATTCATGAAGGAGGCGAGTTAGGCTATAGCTTATCCCATGCCTATGGTTCGGTTCTGGATGTCCCAGATTTGATTGCAGCCGTGGTGGTTGGCGATGGAGAAGCTGAAACAGGACCGTTGGCGACTGCATGGCATTCCAATAAATTTATCAATCCCAAACGGGATGGTACAGTGTTGCCAATTCTGCATCTGAATGGCTATAAAATTGCCAATCCAACTATTCTCTCCCGGATTTCCCATGAGGAATTAGAAGCACTCTTTCGCGGCTACGGTTACATCCCTTATTTCGTTGAAGGTGATGACCCGATCGCCATGCATCAACAAATGGCAGCGGTGGTGGAAAGCTGTGTGCTGGAAATTCGGCGGATTCAAGTTGCAGCCCGCAGCCGTGATGGACATCCCGATCGCCCCCGTTGGCCCATGATTGTCCTACGATCGCCCAAGGGTTGGACAGGCCCAGACCAGGTGGATGGTCATAAAGTGACGGGGTTATGGCGATCGCACCAAGTTCCGATGGGTAATATGTCAGAACCGGGACATTTGGAAATTTTAGAAACCTGGCTACGCAGCTATCAACCGGAAGAATTATTTGATCCCCAGGGTCGCTTAATCCCTGAATTACAAGCACTGGCACCCACGGGAACTCAACGGATGAGCGCCAATCCCTATGCCAATGGAGGTCTTTTACGGCGTGAGTTAAATCTTCCCAATTTTCGTGACTATGCCGTTACCCTTCCCCAACCCTGTCAGGTCTACGCGGAAAATACCAGGGTTCTGGGACAATTTCTCCGGGATGTGATGCACAATAACCTGAATAACTTCCGACTGTTTGGACCCGATGAAACAGCCTCCAATCGGCTGCAGGACATGTATGCGGTGACCAAAAAGGTTTGGATGGCAGACTACTTTCCCGAAGATGCCGATGGTGGTGAACTGTCGCCAGATGGACGGGTGATGGAAATGCTGAGTGAGCATACCTTGCAAGGTTGGTTGGAAGGCTATTTATTAACCGGGCGGCATGGCTGGTTCCATACCTATGAAGCCTTTGCCCATGTCATTGATTCCATGTTTAATCAGCACGCCAAATGGCTTGATATTTGCAAGCATGAAGTGCCTTGGCGATCGCCGATTTCCTCTCTCAATATTCTGCTCTCATCCGTCGTTTGGCGACAGGATCACAACGGTTTTAGCCATCAAGATCCCGGATTTATTGATCTGGTGACTAATAAGAGTCCAGATGTTGCCCGCATCTACTTACCACCGGATGCCAATTGTTTACTCTCTGTGGCAGATCACTGCTTGCGAAGTACCGATTACATCAATGTGATAGTCGCAGACAAACAAAGTCATCGACAGTACTTAACAATGGATCAAGCAATCAAACATTGCAGTAAGGGGATTGGAATTTGGGACTGGGCTAGCAATGATAATAATGGCGCAACTGATGAGCCAGATGTCGTGATGGCTTGCTGTGGTGATATTCCCACAATGGAATCCTTGGCAGCTACTGCTATTTTGCGTCGATCGCTGCCAGATCTAAAAGTCCGGTTTATCAATGTGGTCGATTTGTATAAATTGATTCATCCTAAGGATCATCCCCATGGGCTATCCAATCGCGATTTCGATACACTCTTCACCCCCAACAAAACGGTCATCTTCAATTTCCATGGCTATCCCTGGCTGATTCATAAACTGACCTATGCCCGCTCTAATCAGGAACGCATTCATGTCCGCGGTTACAAGGAAAAGGGAAATATCAATACCCCATTGGAATTGGCAATTCGCAACCAAATCGATCGGTTCAACCTCGTGATTGATGTGATTAACCAGGTGCCCAAACTGGGTGCAGCCGCAGCTCATCTCAAGGAGCAAATGCAGGATGAAATTATTGAACAGTTGAATTACGCGATCGAGTATGGCAAGGATAAAGATGAGACTACAAATTGGCAATGGCCGTTCTAATGCCTATGAAAGTTCTGGTATTGAACGCAGGCTCCAGTAGCCAAAAGAGTTGCCTGTATGAAATCCCTACCACGGGTTGCCCCATCGAAGCGCCATCGCCCCTCTGGGAAGCCCAAATTGACTGGGGGACAACGGCACAAGTTCAGATCAAAACGGCGGGGGGGCAAACCTGCCAGATGAATTTGCCGACTACGGATCGGACTACGGTCATGCAGCAGGTTCTCCAAACTCTATGGACAGAACCCATGCAAGTTCTAGCGACGATCGCCGACATCGATCTGGTTGGACATCGCATTGTGCATGGAGGCAGTCAATTCCAGCAGCCTGTACGGATTGATGCAGCAGTCAAGGCGGCGATCTCTCAGCTTATCCCCATTGCGCCTAATCATAACCGGGCGAATTTAGAGGGCATCGAACTAATTGAAATTCTGTTAGGGCATCATGTCCCTCAGGTGGCGGTTTTTGATACCGCATTTCATAGCCAACTGCCTGCTGCTGCGCAAACCTACCCTGGACCCCATGATTGGCTGAAGCAGGGCATCAAACGCTATGGATTTCATGGCATTAGTCATGCCTATTGTGCCGATCGGGCCGCTCAATTCCTGAACCGTGACTTAGCAGATTTACAACTGATTACGGGTCATCTGGGCAATGGCTGTTCCCTAGCAGCGATTCGGGACGGACATAGTGTGGATACCACAATGGGGTTTTCGCCCCTGGAAGGCTTGATGATGGGCACCCGATCGGGTTCGATTGACCCCAGTGTGATTTTCTATCTGATGCGGGAGCAGCACTATGATGGGACGATGATCGATCGATTACTCAACAAAGAGTCAGGGCTAAAAGGGCTATCTGGCGTTTCCCATGATATTCGCCAGATCCAAGCTGCCATGGTTGCAGGGAATTCCCAAGCCCAGCTCGCCTGGGAAGTGTATATCCACCGGATTCGGACAGGAATTGGAGCAATGCTGATGAGTTTAGATCGCCTCGATGCGTTGATTTTCACAGGAGGCGTGGGGGAAAATTGCACTGATTTACGATCGCAGGTTTGCCAAAATTTAAGCTTCTTAGGTCTACAACTCGATGAGGAACAGAATCGGCAGGGGAAGGGTGATCGAGACATTGCTCTGAGCCAGTCCCCCATCCGAATTCTGGTCTTACACACCCAAGAAGCATGGCAAATTGCCAAAGCCTCAAGCTGCCTTGTAGCAGGCGATTAAACCCATCGCGCTGGTCTCTTACCGGGAGGCTGTGGTTTCAGATCCACAAGTCATGGTTGTTGGAGATAGAGCGATCGCAGCCGGAATCGAAGTCACCAAAGCGATCGCCCCTTGAGGATCACGTTGCAGTTCAGTTGCTTCGACCAGACTGGCATGGGGTTGGGTATGACCTGTGGTGGCAGGAAGCGTGGCGCTGGCTGCACCCATATCTTGTTCTGATGCCAGACGGCGTATATCTGACCAGACTGACGTGACCATTATCTTCTCGGCTGGATCCTGAATAATACCCCCGCGTCCAGTCATGACAAAACTACTACCTTGCTTGGCACGACAGCGATCGCTGACTTTTTGGCTGGCATCTACTAAATCGGTCGGCAGTTCGGTGAGTCCTGAATTGAGATCCGTGCCCACTTGATTCACTTGCACATTGCCATTGACACTAAATTCTGAACTAGCCGTGATTTCATTAGTTAGATCAGCTAGTGGAGTTAAAGTATTACGAAATACTAATCCAATCATGCCCTGATTTGTAATTTTAATGTTGCAACATCGACCACCAATTGCGTTGGCAATAATGTCACTATTTTCGAGACCGATAATAATGGGAGAATTAATGGTGATATTGCCCCCATTGGCAGTTCCAGTTGTAGTAGCAGTGATTGTACTACCATCAACCCCATGCGACGAGATACCGTGCTGTGGTCTGGCACCTCCAACTCGATCCCCATCAAGGCAAACAAGGATTCGAGCAGTCCTTGAGTTTGTCTCCCAGCTTGGTGATAGACCGATTTCATCGTCACGAACGTGATGATCGCCAAGTCACTATAGTCATTTGACGCGCCCGGTTTGCCGCTCCGCTCGCGGTTGTACCAAGCCTCTAGGAGTGCTTCATCCACCCAGAAAG
>JAYKGX010000214.1:0-3975 GCA_035285565.1 Synechococcales cyanobacterium | reverse complement strand
CCATTGAAAATTAGAATTGAACTTAATCCCATAGGGCGGATCGAAATAGATACATTGCACCTTACCGCGCAAACCCTCACGCTCGGCTAGGCTTGCCATTACCTGTAGGCTATCCCCCAAAATCATGCGATTTGTCCAGTTCGCATCATGTTGGTAAAACTCCGTTGCCGCTGCATCCTTCGGCAACCCATTGAAATCAGCAAACAAATCTAACTGGGCATCTTGAGTTGCTTCAGTTCGTTGCTGACTCTGGCGGCGCAAATCTTCGATAATCGCCTTCGGATGTACCTTTTCTTGAATGTATAGCGGCGGCGCAGACACTACCAAATCTGACCAGTCCTGTTCGTCTTTGCCGCGCCATACCAACTGCGGATCGAGATCACGATTGCGTCTTTCATAGGCGATCTCGATCGGGCTTTTCTCGTCTTCTGCCATCACCGATTGATGCTCGGCTGTGGGGATATTGCGCCGTTTGGCTTCTTCGTGGGTGATGGCTTCGACCTTCTTGGGCTGTTTGCTAGACTTGCGTGCAGGCATGGCTATTTAATGACTAATGAATGAACTCAGAACTGAAATATTGGTCAATGATGCGAGCCGGAGGTAAGGGCATAAACACACCCAATCCAAAAGCCAAATTTGCTAGCAAGTGCAATGGCTTAAAGACAAGAATTAAAGGAAAGTTTGAATCAACTTATTGAACTCCGAGTCAATTTCAAACATTGCGGTAAATTCCGCAAATGCCCAGCGACCAAATGTACCTAAATGATTCACCCCTGGAACCCAGTAAGTTTGCATGGTCGTGGCCTTTTCCTTTGCATCTTCGCCTCGATATCCTTTAATTTCCACAATCAGATTGAGCGGATCATCCTGTCCATCATCAATCTGCACGATGAAATCTGGAATATATTTGCGTGGTGTCGAGCCGTAGAGATAGGGAACTTCAAAGCCTAAGCCTTGGTTCTTAACATAGCTGCGAACTTGAGGATGGGCCTCCGCCACACGACAAAACTCCGCTTCCCAATCACTGTCGCACACAACCCAATTCAGATGACTCTTGTTAAATGCCGTTTGCCATAGTTTTTGCTTGGATGTGTTGAAGCGCACATGGACAGTTGAGCCAACTGGGTTGTAAGCATCAAGAATGGCCTGAATTGGGCGATCGTCAATCATTGACGCAGTAATGGCAGCTTTGATTTTATTACAGGCCATATCGGCAATTTCTTGATAAAGCACCTGTGCTGGGAAGGTGTTGCCCGTGCAGCGCAAATACCCCCCATCAATCCACTGCCTGACAATTCGTTTGAGTTGCCCAAATAAATAAACTTTGGGGTTTTCGTTGGGATCTCGATATTTATTGTAAAGCAGATACTTGGTCAGGTTGAACACAATAGTCGATTGCCGCATCCCATCCAAGTGCTTCACGTTTAGCTCAACGCTTTCGCCAACGATGCCTGAATTGTGTGTGATTGTTGCGCCCACTAGATCAGGGTTTAGTTCCAAGACCGAATCTTGATTAAAAGCCGCAGATAGACTGTCTTTAGGCAGTTCTGCGCGATAGCCTTCAACGCGAGGAAACCGAATTTCTAAGGAGTCGCGATCAGGACTGATGGCCTTAACCTGAATGGTATTTTTAGGCGGCTTGGCTTTAGCAATAACTGGCTTGGCTGTGAAATCGAAGGGAATCCCTAATACGTCAGCATATTCCACATCAAACTTATTGTCATCATTGAGTTCGTAGGAATAGCGACGCAAGGCCCGACCGATCACCTGTTCACACAGCAATTGAGTACCAAAGGCACGAACTCCAAGAACATGGGTGACGGTGTTGGTATCCCATCCCTCAGTGAGCATAGAAACTGAAACCACACAACGCACCGATTCGCCTAATTTGCCCTCTTTGCCAACAGTGTTCATGACTTCGCGCAACAGGTCTTGATCGGTGAGCTTTTCTACTTCAGCCGAACCCTTCCGTTGGGCCAGCTCCCGGCGAAACGATTCGATTTCTTCGGCGGCAACCTCTCGAAAACTACCCTCCAGAGCATCACCAGATTCTAGCTGTTTGCTGTCAATTAATAGCGTGCGTTGTTTGGCAAATCGTTTCCCATATTCATCGTAGTTGCGGAATAACTCCAATCGCCCCGCATTATAGACGGTTTCACCGTTCTCTTCTTTTCGATGAAACCCTGAGATGAAGTCATAAACCAGCTTTGATGTGGATGTGTTGTTACACACCACAATGAATACTGGCGGAACTCGGATGCCGATTTCTTGCCACTGCTGATACGTTTTAGCATAGTGACCATATAAAGCCTCAAGAGCCGTTTGTAATTCGGCTGGCAAACTCAAAGGATCGAGACTACCACTAGAGCTACGACCCTTCTTAGGCATTTTCTTGCGGATATGCTCCCAAAGATTACGCATCTTAGGCATATCCCCATCCTGGACATTATCAGATACAGGAACGCGGGGTAGTTTGACAATCCCACACTCGATCGCATCCATCAAAGAGAAATCGCTGACAGTCCAAGGGAATAGAGTACCCTCAGCATATCCAGATCCCCGTAGAAAAAACGGGGTAGCGGATAGGTCATATACCGTCTCTACACCCAGTTTTCTCTTGACAGTTTCTATCCCGGAAATCCACAGCCTTGCAGCTTCATTATTCTTCTCGGCTTCGCTCTTTTCATCGCCCTTGAGGCCGTCCAAGTCTTCATTGTCAGGCTTTTCACGATAGCAATGGTGAGCCTCATCATTAATGACTGCAACATTTTTCATTCCCATCAGATCAGGCATCACTCTTTGGAGCATTTGCCCTTCAGTTTCAAGGGTTTGCAGGGGTTGGCCATGTCCCTCCAAAAACTTACGAGTGCCCTTGGAAACCTCTAACCTCTCCCTAAGTTTAAAGGCATGGTAATTGGTGATCACAATCTTTGCTTTGGCGATTTCCCCCAACATGTCATTGGGAACTAACTCTCGATTTTTGTAGTAATTATCAGGATGATTAGGTTGTAATATTTGCAGGCGATCGCGGATGGTAATCCCCGGCGTGATAATCAAAAAGCCGCGTGTAAACTTCTTGCTAGAGGGATGACGTACCGCATTGACTGTTTGCCATGCGATCAACATCGCCATCACGGTCGTTTTACCTGCTCCAGTTGCGAGCTTTAACGCAACTCGCCAAATTTCGGGATTAGCATCTAGGTTTGCTTGGTTGATAGTATCAATAAAATTCTGACCTTGCTTGCCTAGCTTGGGCGCAACTTCTAACAGCCAAATAGCGGTTTCAGCCGCCTCAATCTGACAGAAAAAGGGCTTAACACTTGCGAATGGATGACTTCGCCAATGTTGTAAGAGTCTGGCAGTTTCTGGGGTTACTTTCCAGATTTCAGGATTAGAGAGATTACGCCACTCACCAACTTTCTCGCGAATACTGTTGATAAACAAAGACATCGCGTATTTTTGTTTATCCGTTGAAATATCTTGTTCAGTAAATAATTCGCCTTGAGCAATCTTGCGCTTTCGGGGTTTAGGAATCGGAGAAACAAATTCCGCAGGTCTTCTAGTTTCAATAATTTGATTCGTTGGCTGACCAAACGGATCTAGTTCCCAATGTTGTAGAGGAATTTCATAGGGTGAATTAAGAATAGGACTTTCAAAAAACTGCTGTGCCATCTAAATAGCCTCCACCAACAATAATTTTCTTGACAAATCTTTATTAATCTAAATTTTTGTGAGTTTTTGAGTCGCGCAAAATTTCTCTTCCCCACTATACTCAACCCCTACACTAATTGCACAGAATCTAAACATCTCCCAAAATAGTTTGTGCGTTCGGCCGCGTGTCACAACTTGCCCGATCGCGCCACCTGCCAGGCCGCTTCAGTGCCGGCCAGCCCACCGCCAATCACATACACCGGCTGTAAATTCGACATGGCTTACCTCAGCGATCGCCCAAACTTGCAGGAACCAAGATGAATA
>JAYKGX010000213.1:0-6918 GCA_035285565.1 Synechococcales cyanobacterium | reverse complement strand
TTCGGAACCTGTGGAGGGCAGTATTGCGCTGATTGATGCGATCGAAACTGTGATTTTAAGTCTAGATAGCCAACAATCGGCAATGGTTCACCGGGGCAAGAATGAATACCTGTGGAAATTTCGCTACGGCACGGTGGAGGTGTTTGTGCAACTGACGGGGGTGACTGAGGAAGATCTCCTACAGGTCTGGTCAGTGGTGCTGCCGTTGCCTGCCAAAAATGAAATGCAATTGCTGCAAAAACTGTTGACCATGAATTGGAGTAATACATTGGAAGCCCGCTTTGCGATCGCAGATCAACAAGTGATGGTGATGACTTGCCGCAGTGTGGAAGATTTGTCGGCATCGGAGGTGTCTCGGGCGATTACCATGGTGGCGACGCTAGCAGATGATTATGATGAACCCCTGCAAGCTGAATTTAGTCTTGCTTAGGAATATGGACAGAACTTCTTTCATGCGGGGTGTCCTCTGGTTGGGGGCTTTCTTTAACTTCAGTGCCGCGTTGATGCTGGCTTTTCCACAATCCTTGGGTCGAGTCATCGGCTTACCAACTCCAGGATCGATGTTTTATCCATGGATGCTGGCGCTGTTAATTGGCATTTTTGCAGGCGTTTATGCATGGCTTGCCCGTCGGCCGCAAATCGATCGCCCCCTGGTCGTGGTTGCAGCCATTGGTAAGGTGGGTGTTTTTATGGTCGCGATGATGAGCTGGCTCCTGGGCGAGATTCCGGGTCGGGGTCTCATGCCAGCGGTGGGAGATCTCATCTTTGCCGCTGTTTTTCTATGGTGGCTCCAGGGTGAGAGTCCTTGAGGAAATTATGCCGTTTTGCGGCTGATCCAGGATTGACGGTGTAGTGTGGCGATCACTTGGGTGACCCGTTGGAGATCGGTAAGGGTGAGATTTGATCCGGAGGGTAAACAGAGTCCCCGCTCAAAAATCAGTTCAGCCACCTGTCCCCCGATCGCTTCGCAATGGGCAAAGGCAGGTTGTAAGTGCAAAGGTTTCCAGGCAGGGCGAGCTTCAATGCGTTGGGCCGCTAGGGCGAGTCGAATGGTTTCGCGATCGCAGCCAAATCGGGCCGCATCGACCAAAATGCAGGTTAACCAACGGGTGGAAATCCCATAATCCACTTCTGGCATAAATTCAATTCCGGGTAAGCCCTGCAAGAACTGTTTATAGAGATGACAGTTCCGCCGACGGGCTGCGACGCGATCGTCTAAGACTTGTAGTTGCCCCCGCCCTATCCCTGCCAGGACATTACTCATGCGATAGTTATAGCCAATCTCAGAATGTTGATAATGGGGTGCTGGATCACGGGCTTGGGTGGCTAGAAATCGCGCTTTCTCGATCAGGACTGCATCGT
Source organism: Synechococcales cyanobacterium (assembly GCA_035285565.1). Classification (GTDB taxonomy): domain Bacteria; phylum Cyanobacteriota; class Cyanobacteriia; order Leptolyngbyales; family Leptolyngbyaceae; genus JAYKGX01. The sequence continues at coordinate 5,556 of JAYKGX010000213.1, read as the reverse complement.
CAGATACCAGCATTCCACCCCCGGAAGTGGTGATAATCTTATTGCCATTAAAAGAATAGATTCCCATTGTACCCAGTGTTCCCGGTTGCCGATCGCGATAGGTTGCGCCTAGTGATTCTGCCGCGTCTTCAACCACAGGAATATTGTATTGTCCACAGATGTCTAAAATCGGATCTAAATCGGCACTTTGTCCATAGAGGTGAACAACAATCACAGCTTTGGGTAATCGTCCGATCCGCGCCCGGTAGTGCAATGCCTCGGTTAATCGCTGGGGATCCATGTTCCAGGAAGTGCGATCGCTGTCGATAAACACAGGTATTGCGCCCAAATAGGTAATGGGATTTGCTGTTGCCACAAAGGTGAGCGTTGAACAAAATACTTCGTCCCCAGCCTGAACCCCCAATAGCCGCAGTGCTAAATGGAGAGCTGCTGTCCCTGAACTGGTGGCAGCGGCGTAACCACTACCGACCTTTTGGGCAAATTCCCGTTCAAAGGCATCTACTTGGGGACCGAGGGGAGCGATCCAGTTACTGTCAAAGGCATCCAGTACATAGGTCAGTTCGCGATCGCCCATGTGGGGAGCAGAGAGGTAGATGGGTTTGTGGGTCATGGTATCAACAGGGGGCATTAGAGTTTAGAGTTTGGAGTTTGGATTGGTAGGGCGGGATGGGGAGGGGCAATTCAGTTTAGGCGGAGGCGCGGTAGGCGGGGAAGAATTGCGATTGGGAGAGGGCTTCTGGTTCAATTTTCAGGCTGCGGGCGCGGTGTTGCACGAGGTGATGGTATAGGTCAGGGTCGGTTATCATCCGAAGGGTGAGGAAGCGATGGCTGAGTCGGGAAAATCCGGCTTTAAACCGATAGACGCTATCGTGGGAGCCACCGACTCCACCCCCCAAATGCAACAGTTGATTTCCCCTTGCCTTGGCCCAATAGCGGGCAAAATCGGTTTCTAGGGTGCTGGGCGATTGGCTGACAAATTTATCTTTGGTACCGCCGAGGGTGCTTTGGACGATGCCGCAGGATTCCGTGTAAAGCCCTGCGCAGGCTGCTTCCCCCTCTAGTTCCACAATGCAGAGATGGAGTTGATCGCCCAATGCCTCGTACATGCTGTAGAAGTACTCGCGATTGAAGGAATAGTAGCTTTGGGTGGCGCTGACCCGTGCCATGGTTTCTTCGTAGATGGTGGTGAATTCATCCAAATAGTCTGCGATCGGCACAAATCGTGGCACAAAGCCTAACCGTTTGCATTTATTAATCGTACTGCGATGCCCCGATCGCGTATGGGTCCACAGTTCTGCTTCGGACAGGCTGAGATCGACCGAGACGGTTTCTCCACTGACGGTAAAAACATCCGATCGCTGGATGTCGGGAAAGTCACCATTGAGAATAGGATTTAACCGTAAAAAAACAGAACAAATCCGATGGGTTTGAAATCCTTGTTTTAAGGTGTCTAAGGCGCGATCGAGGAAGGTGTCATCCTGTTTCGCAGCTTCACTGAGGAGAACGCCGGGATACCCGTAGGGAGATACTGCGTCAAAAATTGGTTCTGTAGACTCTGCAATGTCTAAGCAGTTCCGCAGGAGATAGGGCACAAAAAACTTGCGATCGCCTTCATGGATATAAACAGCCTTAGCTGTAGTTTGAGTGCGTTGGGCTTCCAATTGTCCGTAGCTAGGCAGGTGGTAAATGTCATACTGCAGATCTTGCAGCACTGCTAGCCATTGGGGATCGAACGAGTCCAGTATTTGAAATTCCATAATCTTTACTTGAGAATCTGATTAGAACGCGAATATGTATCAATGCAAGCATTTATCATGGTGGATCGATCTTTGATTTAGACTGGTTTTTGAATCTGACCTAACAGGGGAAATACTAGGTGCGATCGAGAAGCAAGTTGACATATCTTAAGTGTTTTTTAACATTTCCGCAGAATGATTCAGTAACCATTGTATAAATGAAAATTTTTGTGTTGCCTCAGTGTATTGAATAATACTCATCGATCTTGCAATGTAATTGATGCAATGTTGCAATTTAGCATCATTTTTTAATTCGGTATTCAGATGATTTTTAGGAATCTTGATCCCAGAATAGGGGTTGCGGTTTTTGTCGGATCTCCCAGAGCGCAAGCATTGTTCCCTAGATCTCGCTCTAGATCTCGCTTGTGCTCAGGATCTCGCAACGCAGTCAGCCCATTGCCGCAACCCGATGGGGAGATTACTCTGACCAAAGTAAGGGATAAACGGATGAATCTTGATAGTCGGGATAGCCGTTGGGTAATTTGCGGCAGAAGGGATCAAGATAGTGATGAAACAGGCCGCCCTTGGGGTTGGGCACTGGCTGGAAGGCATTGCCATCGGGCTGGAAATGAATCGCCATGACAATTCGGGGGCGATCGCTGCGGTTGGGAGAGCTGCCGTGAATTGTCCAGCCATGGTGAAAGCTCATTTGTCCGCGTTTGAGATTCATCGTCACCTTGTGAATGGGGCGACCTGCCTCGCTCAGACGAGTTTCTAAACTGTCTAAGTCGGTCTGCTGAAACTGTTTGAGATCCCGAAATTCTTCCCATTGGTGACTGCCATCAAAATAGGTGACGGCTCCCATGGTTTCATCGCAATCGACGAGGGGAATCCAGGCGGTGAGAATTTTATCGGAGGTGCAATAACTGCAATAGGCTAGATCGGTATGCCAGCCCACAGTTCCCGTCCAATCGGTGACAGGACCCGGTTTGTAAATGATTTGTTCTTCCAGCAACCGCATGGCTTTGCTCCGACTCAGCCGAGCCGCTGTTCCGGCGACGATCGGACTGTAGGTGAGTGCTTGAAACTCTTTGATTTGCCGTGCCACAAATTCATTATTGCGTAGGACATTGCCATCCTGGGGCTGCCAGTTTGCAAAGCGATCCATGTGGGGTAGGTCGCCGTCCCGTTCTCCTCGATAAAAGCGATCGCAGCCAATTAGGGCAAGATCCAGCAATTCTTCCGGAATCACCTGGGGGGAAACATACCAACCATGTTCTTCAAAAAATTGTACATCTTCTTCTCGGGGTAACAGGGCTTCAATCTCTTGATTGAACCGAGCCTGCAAGGAATCCAAGTCCAATAAATTTGGGCAAGCTAGCATGTTCATATCATCATAACTCCTGAGCGAATAGGGCTGTTGATTGAGCAACGTAGGTTGGGTTGAGACCTGGCGAAATCTAACAGTCTAGAAGTGTAATGTTGCAGAACTGATGCCAAATCCATGAATTAACGCTACAGTTCCGATCGCTCCTTTCCTCAACTAAGGTGTGAGGCTGTATATCCTGGCGAGCAGATTCCCCTAGCTCCTTTAATCAGGGGGAACCGAGCCAAATTAAAGGGTTCAGCAATCGTCGTTAGACTCCTTCCCGTTTGCTTTTTGGTTTGAAGTCTCCCTTAATAAGGGGAATTTAGGGGGATCGGATCTGTAGCAATGACGAGTTGATTTGGTATGAGTATTGGCTCTATGAATGGATTGGGGATAAAGTGGGAGCGTCAGTGGTAGGTGGGGGACTCGGTTGGCTAGGAAAATTGGCAACTGTCTGCGGTGAATCTCGATTTAGTGTAACAAACGAAGGGGAAGAGGTCTCAAAAAACTTCCGGATCTTTTCAACAATTCGCTCAACATCCGCGAGACTGTAGCGTTGATCTGTGGGAATCGTTAAAATGCGTTGTGAAAGGTCGATCGCTTTTGCATCCCCTGAAGAGATGTTAGGGCGATGTTGCCAATGGATGGCGGGATAAATATGGGACTCGATCAAAAATTGGCGGAGATGATCTCGAATTTGCGGTGTGGCACAGACTACAATACTATTGAAAGGAATATATCCCGCTCCCCAATGATCAAACAGCAATTGCCAGTTAGAGTTTGCCATACTCACATCATCCTGCAAGGTTTTGCTAAGCGCAATGAAATGGCGAACATTGGCTTCTCGCTGCGATCGAAATTTGGGAATATCTAAAAATTCAAGAATATTCGCAGTAAAATCAGAGACATGACAGCGTTTCATATCTTCCAAAGCCTTATGACTGCTCTGTTCCATTAAACGAAATTGCTCTTTGGAAACAGTTGCGCCCTGCAAATAGGCTTCTTTCAAACACATGGCCGCCAGTCGCTGATTAATCCCAATCGATGCCGGTTCATGACTGATGGGTAGGGGGAGATGATGCGGCGACCACAGCAGCCCCCCATCGGGTAGGGGTAAGGTTTTATGGAGCGAGGCGATCGCATAGTCGGCCGTACTATATCTCGCCCAAGGGGAAAAGGGATCGTGGCTGTGATCTTCCAGATAAATGACCTGTGGATTGGCTTGAGTCCACTCTAACCAAGGTTCTGGCTGCTGGATACCAAATAGATTTACGGCCAACACGAGATCGCCCGCAGCGGGGTTCAGGGTTGTAAAATCTGGCTGTGGACTGTTCGGCAACTGGTGATACCAAGCAATCTGGTAGACCTTTTGCAGTTTGCTGGGGACTTCCATGCAGTAATAGGAAGGCAGGTGCAAGGTCAGTCGTTTCCCATTGTTGCGATCGAGCACCTCCACCAGTTTCAACAGAGCCGCCGTTCCGGTGGAAAAGAGTTGATAGTGTTTGGGGAACCAATGCATTTGCGAATAGGGCGCTAACCATTCGTTTGTCCAATGAAATTCAGAACCAATTTCCCAACGTTGCACAGTTGAAATTCTCCTTATGCATTTCAATCGTTTGTAGATCTCATACCAAATCCATTAATTAATGCTACAGATCCGATCGCTCTTTTCCTCAATTCCGGTGTGAGGCGCGGATATCCTGGCGAGCAGATCCCCCTAGCCCCCTTGATAAGGGGGAACCGAGCTAAATTCAAGGGCTCAACGATCGTCGTTGGTCTCATTTCCGTTTGCTGTTGAGTTTGAAGTCTCCCTTATTTCTAGCGCAGCGGCGCGTCAGCGCGGGGATTTAGGGGGATCGGGATGTGTTGCAATGATGAGTTGATTTGGTATCAGGCTCAATCTACAGACTCAATCCATCGTTTCGCTAACGACCGGATTTGCTGGTGACGGTGCCAAAAAATTCTTCTCCGGTGGCTTGTCCAGTTTGATGAATGCCTTCTTGCCGTAGGACTTTAAACACGGTGGCTAGGAGAATTTTGCAATCTAACCCCAGGTTCCAGTGATCCACGTACCATACATCCAAGCGAAACTTTTCTTCCCAGTTGCCATCCAGTTCCCGTCTGCCATGAATTTGTGCCCAGCCTGTGATCCCTGGTTTGACTTCATGCCGTCTGGCTTGTGCGGGTGTGTAGCGATCGAGGTATTGCACTAATAACGGGCGTGGTCCGACAAAACTCATTTCGCCCCGCAGTACGTTCCACAATTGCGGCAGTTCATCCAGGCTGGTTTGCCGGAGAAATTCCCCCAAGGGCAACAGGCGTTCGTGATCCGGCAGCAGTTCCCCTGTAGCATCCTGCTCATTGGTCATGGTGCGGAACTTGAAGAAATTGAAAATCTGGTGACGATACCCGGGTCGAGGTTGAACAAATAGGATGGGGCGACCCATGGTC
>JAYKGX010000212.1:0-8308 GCA_035285565.1 Synechococcales cyanobacterium | reverse complement strand
AGGAACGGGAACAGGTGCCGGGGCTGGAGCAGGTGCCGGGGTGGGGGCTGGTGGAGTGGGAATGGGGGAAATGGGTGTTGCACTCAGAAGCCGGGTTGCTGCTTGACTAGAAATACTATCCGTCGGGAAATTAAAGGCACGGGCAAATCGAGTATAGGCATCCTGCGATCGCGCACCCCAATCGCCATCTGGATTTCCGGGTGCATAACCCAATGCCACTAGCCGCCGCTGAATTTCTAAAATCACTGGAATATTGTCGCGCAAACTGGCGATCGGTACTGGTGTAGCAACCGTAGTCAGATCTTGCAGCGTGCGAATGATGGGTCTAGGTGTGGGAGTGGGAGCAGGTGGTCGAGGGGTGGGGGTGATCACCACGGGTGTGGGAGTGGGTGTAGGCGCGGGAGCAGGGCTGGGTGTAGGCGCAGGACGGGGCACTGGCGGAGCTTGCAGCAGTTGACGAGCCGCCGCTGGAGATAGCTCATCCGGGCGAAATTTAAAGGCGCGGGCAAAGTTAGAATAGGCATTCTGCGTGGTGCCGCCCCAAAGTCCATCTACAGGACCCGGCTGATACCCCCAAACGGTGAGCCGCTGTTGCACTTCTCGGACTAGATCGCGATCGCTCCGCAAGGTAGTCAGCGACCAGTTGATAGAATCATTTGCAATATCCCGTAAATTCATAACCCTAAATCCTATGCTTACCAATAACGCCTGCCACACCATCAGGAAAACCTGAATGAGGACAACCTGAGGGAAAAGCTTGTCAAAGGTCATGCTTGGAAGCTTAATGTCTGGGAGCATTCCCATCTCAGCCGTTTAGCAATTCACCGCTTTTCCTAAATTGTTCAAACTGCCGATCGCCGCAATTATTTCTTTTGAACAACTAAACATCCCCCACCATCTTACTAGCCCTACGGCAAACGGTGCAGAATGCTTTACGAGTTGAAATTTCAGCCCTATCAACGACCATTCCGCAAACCCCTCACCACCGCCCATGGCACTTGGTCATTACGGCAGGGCATTTTGCTACAACTCCACAGTTCTTCCGGGGCGATCGGGCAGGGCGAAATCACCCCATTGGACTGGTTTGGCTCAGAATCCTGGGCAGCGGCGATCGAGCTTTGTCATGCCTTACCCTCACTGCTTCACCCAATGGAGATCCAGGCCATTCCCAACCATTATCCCGCTTGCCAATTTGGTTTGGGCTGTGCGTTAGAACAGGTGCAACCCTCTGAGATCTGCCCTCCTGCCCCTGACGTTAGCGATCGCCACTCTCCACCCATTGCCCAATTACTCCCCAGTGGAACCGCCGCGCTGCAATCCTGGCGATCGCCCTATGCCCAGGGAACCCGCACCTTCAAGTGGAAAATTGGGGTCTTGCCCCTCGCTACAGAACTCGACTTATTCCGGCAATTAATCACCAGCCTGCCTGCCGATTGCCAACTGCGCCTCGATGCCAACGCCGGACTGACGGATACAGAAGCGGCACAATGGCTGCAAACCTGCGATCGCCTCCGCTCCAGCACCCATCCCGGCTCAACCTATGCCACAGTGGAATATTTGGAACAGCCCTTGCCAATTGCAGAATTTCCCACGCTGCTGACCCTACAAACCCAATACCAGACTCCCCTCGCCCTGGATGAATCGATCGCCACCCTGTCCCAACTGCAAACCTGTTATCAAGCAGGCTGGCGCGGCATTTTTGTCATTAAACCCGCGATCGCAGGCTTTCCTTGGGCAATCCGCCACTTTTGTCAGACCCATGGCATTGATACCGTGTTTTCTTCAGTGTTTGAAACGGCGATCGGTTGGCAAGCAGGGATCAAACTGGCGCAGGAATGCGGTACAGTCAGGGCGTTGGGCTATGGGACGCAGGATTGGTTTGGGTGATGGGGCGTGGGAGATGCAGGTTGAAGCGCAATGGCTAGAACAATTTCCTCGGCTACAGGAACGGTTAATTGGGGTGGATTCTGAGGCGATCGCCTGGCTCACTGCGGCAAAAAGGGTGGAATTAATCCAGCTTACTGAAACATTGCAACAGGGGGGATGCGATCGGGTGCCCTGTGTGGTGGTGGCGGAAGGGGAACCGGAAGCATTTCTGGCAGGCATACTGGCGGCGTTGAGGGTGCCCTGTGCAGTCTTTTTAGGGAATCCGGGCTGGGGGACTGGGGAATGGCAGCAGGTCTATGACAAGGTGCAACCTGATCGGATTTGGGGATTGCCAAAAACTGGTTGGGGCCAGAACACGGGGGTAGGCGAGGGAGGGGTGTCTGCACCAGGTGTGGGAATTTACGTGCCAACTGGAGGCAGTTCGGGACAATTGCGATTTGCGCACCATACTTGGGATACCTTACAGGCTTCGATCGCGGGAACCTGGGACTATTTCGATCGCCAGCCCATCCATTCCCTGTGCGTGTTGCCGCTCTATCATGTCAGTGGGTTGCTGCAATTTTTGCGATCGGGGCTGACCCAAGGGCAATTTCTCTATTGGAGTTGGAAACGGTTGGAGCAGGGGGAATTTCCCGATCGCGATCTCACCTCATTTTTTCTCTCACTCGTTCCCACTCAACTGCAACGGCTTGTAGAACTGCCTTTAGACCCACATTCAGACCCACATTCCAACCACTTTTTTCAACGGTTGCAAACCCTGCGAGCCATTCTGCTGGGGGGCGCACCTGCTTGGGCTACCTTACTCGATCGCGCTAGAGGGTTGAATTTACCGATCGCCCCAACCTATGGCATGACGGAAACGGCTTCCCAGGTTGCAACGCTGAAACCCCAGGACTTTCTAGCAGGGCGCGCCGGAGTGGGCAAACCGTTACCCCATGCGCAGATTCGGGTTGTGGATGAACAGGGGAAATCGCTCCCTGCGGGGCAGATCGGACAATTGCTGATTCAGGCGCGATCGCAAATGGTAGGCTATTTCCCACCGCAAACTTCAACCTGGGAGAAAGCAACTTTTCAGAGTACCAGTCTTCAAAGTGATGATCTGGGATATTTCGACGGTGATGGATTTTTGCACCTGCTGGGGCGATCGAGCGACAAAATTATTAGCGGTGGCGAAAACATTCATCCCGTGGAAGTAGAAGCAGCGATTCGAACCAGTCCTTGGGTGGCAGATGTGGCGGTTGTAGGAGTCCCAGATCCCAAATGGGGGGAAAGGGTGGTGGCGCTCTACGTACCTGCTTCGATCGCTGCTCAGGGCACTGTAATAGCTGCTAAGGACAATGCTGCCAATAACAAGACGATCAATGATCCCGCAATGCTACTGGTACAACAGCAAGCGCAGATCTTGCAACAGGTGGCAACCCAACTCGCCCGCTATAAACTCCCGAAACAATGGATTGCCCTAGAGAGTTTGCCGCGCAATGCCCAGGGAAAGCTGAATCGGCAACAACTCCGTCAAGCTCTCATAGAACAGAGCCTGTGAGTGGCTAACAGTATGGCAGTTAGCCAATTCACTCCCAGCTTTGTCTGATCAGACTTGCCCGATCAGCTTCTTCCATTGGGCAATTTGAGCTTGAGCCGCGCTATAGGCAGCCGTGCCATCAGGAATCCGGTTCGCCAGGGCGATCGCTCCCGGCATGTCATATTCGGCTTGGGATTGGGCTGCTTGCAAGACCTGCTGGCTCCATTGATCCATGGATTGGTTGGCTTGGGTGCGTAGGGGACTGGATGTTGGAACTCGTTGTGCCAGGGCGATCGCTTGCAAGAGGGCTTCGGGGGTTCCTTCTGCTGATTGGGCGATCGCTTGCTGCAATCCCTGTTCTGCCTGCATTCGGTTTTGCCACTTGCCAATGCGAGACTGAGCCTGGTCGTAAAGGCTGCTGCTGCTGGGAACCTGTTGGGCGATGCCAATGGCACTGGAGAAGTCGCCCCCTTCGGCATAGCTGTTGGCTTGATCCAGTAGGGGTTGGTACTGGGATTGCTCAATTTGTGTGGACCAACGTCGGATCCGATCCTGGGCTTGGCGATGTAGGCTGCGACCTGCTGGAATTTGCTGGGCTTGAGCGATCGCATTTTTGAGGGAATTGACATCTCCCGCCGCCGCCACCTGATCTGCTTGGGCCAGGAGCGGTCCATCTTCGGTGGTTTGAATCTGGGATGTGGTTTGGTCTACGAACTGCCGCACATCTCGGTAGCGCGTACTGGAGCTGGAAATATCCGATACTTCGGCGATGGCATTGCGCAGATCATCGGGATTGGTAGACTGAGCTAGGGTTTTGGCTTTTTCCAGTTGCGCCACCACGGTAATCTCATTTTGCCAACGGGCAATCAACCGCTGGGCCCGATCGTAGTAAGGCCGTTTCGCGCTAATCCGTTCTGCCTGGGCGATCGCTTCTTCCAAATCCACCACCTGACCCTGGGCAGCGCGGGATTGGGCACTGGCCAGCAGCGCAAAATCATCCACCTGATCCTTGAGATTGGCGATCGCCGGGATGCGGTTGGCAATGCGCAGGGCTTCGTCATAGTCTTTGCGATCGACGGCAAATTCCGCCAGTTCCAACATGCGTCGTCCCATTTTGGGAATTAGCTCCTGGGCGGGCTTGTAGACGTAGCTTTTCTCGCCAATGGTGGCCACTTCTTCGATGGATTTGATCAGATCATCGGCATTATTCCGATCGAGCGCCCGCTTTGCCTGTCCCAATTTGGTAATGTCGGCTCGGGTAGCGGTGATGATATCCGACCACTGTTGATAGCGCTGTTTTTGCCAATATTCATTATCCACTGACAGCAGCCGAGTCGCTTCCACAAATGCTTCTCGCCAGTCTTCTTTCCGCAACAGCGCATCAATGCGTTTGGAAATATCCTCCGCCTCTGCCCAAACTTTTTCCCAGGTGGCAATCCGCTCTTTCACCAATTGGGAGGCTGCCGAAGTTTCGGGAATTTGCTTGGCTGCTTCGATCGCCGCCTGTAAATCTCCTGCCTGAAACTTTTCTTCCGACAAATCCAAAATATCGGTGGACCAGAATTCGATCCGGCGAGCGGCTTCTTCGTAGAGGGGATGGTTTTTGTCGATCGTATTCAGCAGGGTAATCCCTTCTAGGAGATCCTTCACAGTCCGCTTGTTCGCTGCAATTTCCGCACAGTGCAGCCGCAGAGAAGCTGATGCCAAGGGCCAGAAAATGGAAGGACAATTGGGCAATGCTGGCAACTTGAGCAGGAAGGCGAGGGAGAGGGCTGTGAGACCGCCTGTTACCAGCAAGGTGGTTACGGTCAGGAAGCGCCAGTCCATGAGTTTGGTGAGGAGTTTGTGCTGCCACCCTTGGCGTTGCTGTGTTCGTATCCTTGCTTTGCGTTGTTGCCGGGTTTCTCGGGACCGGGGCACAGAGGCAGGAACTGGGAGGTTTGCAACGGCGGCATTCAGGTCAGCATTCAGATTCGTGTTAGGATCCACCAGGGTGGGATCGTCTAAAAGCTGAGAGAGATCGGGGGATAGTTCCGATGACCCATTCGACGAGCGGTTGATGGGGGGGGGCTGAGGTGATGGCACCTGAGGCACAGCAGCGGAATGAAGGGGATCTTGTCTGCCAGTTGAAGCCGCTGGGGAACGCTCCGAACGGTCACGATTTGGGCGACGACCTGAAGTGGGTGAGTCTTTCGTCATAACGCTCCACGGGTGATCTTAAGGATCCAGACAAGGTTTATAGCAGAATTTGAAGACATCCTACTCCCCCCTGGGCAAAAATCCAACTTTTTTCCGACAAAAGACAGAGTTAAGTACGGCAAACAAGAACCCTCCCCGTGTTAAGCAAACCCGTGTTAAGCAAACCCGTGTTAAGCAAACTCTTGTTAAGTAAGAACCCATGATGCTAGAGGGCACCAAATTTTGGAGATGCCTTTGCGAGGGTAGATAGTTTCAATCATCCAGGAAAGCTTTAAAATTTATACGAAGTTAACATACAGTTATCCGCTTTCAGTTATGACAAGCCATCAATTTACTCGATGGGGTATGTGACGGATGATGCAAATCGTCCCAATCAAAGCCCGCAACCCAAGATGTTCCAATCAAAGCATTCCAGTCAAAGTATTCCAATCAAAGTAGTCCAATCATCAAAGCGTTAAAAGGTTCTATTTTGTATTCACTGCTTCAAACCATTCGGGATATTCTCGTACGCTGGTGGTCAGATTTTACCCTTCAGACCAAGTTGATGGCGATCGCAACCTTGGTCGTTTCCATCGTCATGAGTGGTCTCACTTTTTGGTCTGTGAACACGATTCAGATTGATGCTCGCCTGAATGATACTCGCTTTGGGAGCGACTTGGGACTGCTGCTGGCGGCAAATGTGGCTCCTCTGGTAGGAGAAAATAACTATAGCGAATTGGCTAAGTTCTGCCATCGCTTCTATAGCAGTACATCCAGTATTCGCTATCTGCTCTATGCGGATCCAGACGGGACGATTATTTTCGGCATTCCCTTTTCTGACTCCGAGGTGCAAAATTCCTTGACCATTCAGCGCCGAATTCAACTGCCTCCCAATTTTTCGGCACGGTCTGATCTGCCCATGGTGCGGCAACATCTCACCCCGGATGGAGAAGTGACGGATGTATTTGTGCCCTTGATTTATGAAGGGACTTATCAAGGGGTATTGGCGATCGGTACCAATCCTAATCCAGCGGCGATCGCCTCTTCTAATCTGACGCGGGATATTACTACAGCAGTGTTTGTGTCGATTTGGGCTATGGTGATTTTGGGGGCGGTGTTCAATGCCCTGACGATTACTAAGCCGATTAAGGAATTGCTGAATGGGGTGCAGAATATTGCTCAAGGAAATTTTAAACAGCGGGTGGATTTGCCCCTGGGTGGAGAATTCCGAGAACTGATGTCTAACTTCAATGTGATGGCGGAGAAGTTGGAGCGCTATGAAGAGCAAAATATTGAAGAATTGACGGCGGAAAAAGCCAAGCTAGAAACGCTGGTCTCGACAATTGCAGATGGAGCCATTCTTCTGGATACAGACTTTCAAATTGTGCTGGCTAATTCCACTGCCCGTCGTATTTTTGGTTGGGATACGGATCTTGAAGGAAAAAATGCTCTCTATGTCTTTCCCAATGCAGTGCAGGCAGAATTACTCAAACCGCTCTACCAAGGAGCGCGGGGAGAACTCAAAGAAGGGGCTGAGTATACCCTTACCCTGGTGGAACCTAATCCTCGCACTGTTCGAGTTTTGTTGAATACGGTGTTGGATGTGTCGCGGGAAAATGTGAAGGGACTGGCGCTCACGGTGCAGGATATTACACGGGAAGCAGAATTGAATGAAGCCAAGAGTCAATTTATTAGTAATGTGTCCCATGAATTACGCACGCCTTTGTTTAACATTAAATCTTTTATTGAAACGCTGTATGAATATGGCGATGCGCTAGAAGCGGATCAGCAACGGGAATTTTTGGAAACCGCCAATCGTGAAACCGATCGCCTCACTCGTCTGGTGAATGATGTGTTGGATCTGTCTCGCTTGGAATCTTCCCGTACCTATACGCTGGATGCGATCGAATTGTGCCAACCGATTGAACAAACTCTGCGCACCCATCAATTGAATGCCAAAGATAAGGGAATTATCTTAGTCCAGGACGTGCAAGCTAATTTACCACCGATCGTTGGACATTATGATCTCCTGTTGCAGGTGTTTAATAATTTGGTGGGAAATGCGATGAAATTTACGCCCCCAGAAGGTCAGGTGGCGATTCGTGCCTATCTGTTGGATGAGTGCGATCGGGATGAAAAGGCGCAAATGGTACGGGTGGAAGTGGGGGATACGGGCATTGGCATTGATCCAGAGGATCAGATTGCGATTTTTGAACGGTTCTTCCGAGTGGAAAATCGGGTGCATACGTTGGAAGGAACGGGTTTGGGTCTGTCGATCGTCCGCAATATTATCCAGGAAAAGCACCGCAGCAAAATTCATCTCGTCAGCGAAGTGGGGGTAGGCACTACCTTTTGGTTTGACCTAGCTGTTTTCCAAGAAAAAGATTCTGCTACGTTAGAGGCGGAAGTGACTCAGGCGATCGCGGCTTTGGAAAATGCAACCCCATAGATGCAAGCCCATTGAATGAGGAGAGGGGGAGAGGGGGACGTGGCTGATTGATCTAAAAACCGGCTGTCAGGGTGAATGATGGACGACGACGAGTATGGTGATGAAGGTTCTACTTCAAAACAGATTCTGTGGTGGCTTTATCCCGTTTGGGCGTTGTTGCATGAATCGGGGTTGCGGCGGTGCAACGTGATAAGTTTGAAGTACCACCTAAAAACTTTCACAGCAATGAAACGCACCATCCGCAACTGGTCTGAGTATAACGCAGGATTAAAGCA
>JAYKGX010000211.1:0-5190 GCA_035285565.1 Synechococcales cyanobacterium | reverse complement strand
CTTTTCAGTTGAATGCTCGGCAAACAGCTCAAAATTGCCAGTTTGCCCTCTCCTTCCTCCCCTATTCGTCGGACAGCTTCTATGAGTGATCAGGACAAATTGACGAGTGATCAGGACAAATTGTCCTCTGTGCCCAGTTCCCAGCTATCCGCCCGCAAGGATGACAACCCTTGGCTAGAGGCGTTTAAGACCATTACCCTAAGTGCTTTTTTAGCCTTAGGAATTCGTCATTTGGTAGCAGAACCGCGCTATATTCCCTCCGGCTCCATGTTGCCCACGCTCAAAGTAGACGATCGGCTGATTGTGGATAAGGTTAGCTACATGTTTGCTGCACCACAACGGGGGGATATCGTGGTCTTTAATCCCACCAAAGCGCTCCAGGATCAAGATTACAAAGATGCCTTCATCAAGCGCGTCATCGGGTTGCCGGGAGAAAAAGTAGCCGTTCACAATGGCATCGTGTACATCAACGATCAGCCCTTGCGAGAGAACTATCTCAAAGAAGCCCCTAACTACGAATTTGAGCCGCAGGTGGTACCAGAAGGTCATTATCTGGTGCTAGGGGACAATCGCAATAACAGTTATGACAGCCATTACTGGGGATTTGTGCCAAAGGATAAAATCATTGGCAAAGCGGTTGTACGTTTCTGGCCCTTCGATCGCATGGGTGCAATTAGCCCCGACCCCGCCTCCCACAGTCAGTAAACCCTTAGTCAAACACCCTCAGTCAAACCATGGACTGCTTCTAGCCCTCTCCCAAACGCTTGTTGTCCTTGCCACAAGTTAACGGCTCAACGTCGCAGGCAAATAAATGGTTTTGACATCTTCGGGTAACCTGGCCTCTAGGATGCGGTAGCCTGCATCTAACTGTTGACGCACCTCTGCGGGAGGAATGAGTTCTCCTTCTGCTTGCAGGTAGGCAGAAATGCGGGTTTCGCTCCAGTTAAAGGTCTGAGCCATGACAATCATCAGACGCAGGGTCGGTGACATTTCATCTAAGGCGCGATCGAGATAGCACCAAAAGGGGGGTGACGTTGCTGCCAGATCATAATTAATTTCTTCCACAGGCGGCAGTGCGATCATATTGATGCAAGCAGCCGTCACCCGCAGCAGCCAAGCCTGAAATTGACTGCCTTCCGCCACTAAGGCATCTAAATCGAGACCGCCCAGTTCATTGAACAAATGCCGCCAGATCAGAGCAAAAAGATAGTCTGTCTGCACCGGAGACCGACCCGATCGCTGCACGAGGCGATAGACCAAACTGCTATAGCGGCAGAACAGTGCAATGAAAAACTGCCCAACTTCAGGATGCTGCTGAAACTGGCGCAGCAACTCGTGATCACTCTGTTGGACCAGGGCTTGGATGAGAGGGTGATGGGCTTCAGGAAAGCTAGGAATAGACACAACAGACGCTCACGCAACTAGCCGACAAAAAGATTGGACAAGCTTTATAATAGTCGCCCTTTGGGGAAATGATCCCCTGGAACCCCAGTCGGTTAACTGGACGGATGAATTTGGAATGGGGGCAACCGCTGATTCAGCATTTCCAGGTTTCCGACCTGACCCGCTGCGGATGTCTGCCCTCTTGGGATTCTGGAATCCCGATCGTCTTGAATCCCGATTGATAGAATAGAAGTTAGAAATCTAAGAAGTAGGAATACAGTTCGTCGAGCTAAATTTTTGGGAGTTTTATTGCCATGCCCATCACTGCCATCCTGATGCCGATCGCCAATTTGTGGTCTGCCCTAGGCGACAATATTTTCTCCACGCAGGGGATCATGGTTATGTTGCTGGCGGCCTATGCGGGGGCAATGTGGCTGTTCCTGACCAGTGCGCCCAAAGTCTACACCGTCATGGTGTCGGATTTAGAAGAGGCAAGGCGCTTATACGAAGGCATCCTCAACCTCAAGGCGGCGGATATTCCCCTGCATTACTACTACAACTATGAGCAATCCCTAGGGACGGCGGGAGTCAATCCCATGTATCTCTCCGGTACCGTGGGCAGCACAACCGCTAGGGGGAATGGCAATGATGGTCTCTGGTATCAACTGCGCAAAAATGCTCAACTACATATCATTACGGGGGCAAGCCTCGGCGATCGCAATCGTCAACGCCATGTTTGCTTCGATCGCGACTGCCTGGAGCAACTGCTACTCCGGGTTCAGCGTTTAGATCTCAAGTACAAAATCCTGCAAGAGCGTCCCCTGAATTTTTTAGTGAAGGACTTTGAGGGGCAGGTGTTTGAACTGGTTGAAGTAAATAACTGAACTGATGTGAATCTTGATGTTCCCTGGGGAATTCTATCCTTGGATGGATTTTTATAGGGTTACCTGTGGTGTGCTAAATAGAATACCTTATGATTAAGGGAATGTGCTATGTGCCAGGGGAGTAAGGTGGGACAAGCCGGACTAGAAAAAATAGTTTCGGCAAGAAAAAAGCCCCTCACGGAGCTAGGTGTTTTGGTGATTTGACTCTAGGACACGATCGTTATTATCAGCCCCTTAAAATAATAAATTTTGTATTGAGCGACACTTGTGTCTGCTTTTTCATGGATTGTTGACTTCTGAAACAATGGAGTTGATGCAAGTTTACGATCACTGCTTGAGTCGCTAGCAGACCCTCTTTTTTTGAAGAATTCATTGAAAGCATCAACCGCATCAAGGGATCTGGCTGTTCATTTCCCCACTGCCAATTTTCCATCTTTGCAACCTAGAGGCTTTTGATCGCTTGCACGATCGATCGAGTGACAAAGGGCAGGATTTGCTCATTTTGGCTATTGTCGCGACCTTCAGTAAACACCACCAGGGTAAAGGGGCGGAGTCCCGGAATTTCCACATAGGCCGCATCATGCCGCGCCTGACTCATCCACCCAGCTTTAGACCAGAGCTGCGACCCAGCGGGCAACCCCCCCCCAAGAAAGCCCACCACTTGATTTTCTGGATCAGCCGCTAAGGCTTGGGGATTGAGCGATCGGGCGAGAAGTTTCATCATCTGCTGCGATCGAGCTGAGGAAACGGCCACCCCCCCCACAATGGCATGGAGGAGCCGCGCTGTGGCATCTGTGGTCAGTCCATTGCGATTATTCAACGTTTCCCCATAGAAAGCCCGTTCCCGTCCATAGGGTCCATCGCCCCAGGTTTTCTGACAGACGTTGATACTTTCTAGCTCTTCCCATTGCAGAGATTGAAAGTAGCGGTTGACGATGTTGCGTTGTTGTTTCCAGGTTTCAAAGGGACCTGCTGGCAGTTCGGGCCCACTGGTCGTCCCGGTTAACATATCCACGACCAAACCCGTCGCATCGTTGCTGGAGTCTACAATCATGTCTTGCAGGGCGCGATCGAGTTCGGCGGAAGCACTGAGCATTCCCTGTTCTAACCATTCTTGGGCAGCCACAAGATAAAATAACTTGACCACGCTGGCGGGATAAATACATTCCACGCTGCGATAGCTAAATCCCCGCACGGATTGCTGCCAAAAATCGGTTGGGTTCAAAGCACCCCCTGTGTTGACGATCGTGGGGGGATCGTAGACTAACCATGTGACGGCAATCTGGTTTTTAGCCAAAGTCGGAAATTCTTGCCAGGTTTGGCGGAGCACCTGTTCTCCCAGGGTTTGCAAAGCATCATCTCGGCGGAAAAACGGCATAGGGGATTTTGGTTCAGATCAATCTAGGATTTTGCCACATGCCTTACTATCGCACGATCGCAAACCTGAATCTTTATAAATCTCCCGCCTTAGAGAGTTTGGTCACCCAAGCGGCGATCGGACGGTACCTGGTGCCTACAGCAGCGGTTCAACCAGGGCAGGTGATTCCCGTGCGGTTGGTGGAGGATGATTATCCAGGGTTGCTGGCTCCGCAGGATTGGCAATGGGTCGAACCGATCGAAACGCCTTACCAAGCACCCCAGTTAACGGCGACCGAAATTCGCGATCGGTTACCCCAGGTGATCGCCTTTACCGAAGCAGCGTTGCAGGTACCGAACACCTATCTCTGGGGGGGCACCGTAGCACCCAATTATGACTGTTCTGGGTTAATGCAGGCAGCTTTTCACTCCGTCGGGATTCAACTGCCTCGGGATGCCTATCAGCAAGAAGGATTTGTGCAGGCGATCGCGATCGAACAGCTTGAACCGGGCGATCTCGTGTTCTTTGGTACACCAGAAAAGGCAACCCATGTGGCGCTCTACCTCGGGGATAACTGCTACATCCACAGTTCTGGCAAGGATCAAGGGCGGAATGGGATTGGCATTGATCAGCTTTCTGCCCAGGGTGATGAGGTCAGCCGACGCTACTATGCCCAGTTACGGGGTGCCGGTCGTGTGGTGACCAGCTATCAACCCAGTCCTAGCCCACCCAGCTAACGCCATCGTCCTCTGGAGGTTGCGAACCAGAATGGGAATTGTGGGTAGGGCGATCGCTCAACGGCTCATCCTCATCTGGGTTTACCAAACGGGCTGCTAAGTAGGGTTGATTGGGTGAGACTTCCAACCGAATCATGGGCAGGCGGTTCTGGTGATTCTGACTCACCACTGAGGGTGCTTTAGGTTGCCGATCGTTGGGCTGGCTGGCTTCTGACCGCAGTGGTTCTACTTGAGGGGTCGGTAACCGATTGGCAGGGGTTGTGCCCTGTTGTTTACGCTCTCGCTGCTGCTCTGGGGCAATCACACGGTTGATCAGGAAATCCAAAGTCTGCTGCTTGATCCATCCCCGTGCAACTAATACTTCACCAAACCGCATTCCATCCATGAATTGCTGATCGGTGAGGGCAACATCCACTTGGGCAGGGGTAATCAGTCCTGCTTCTACCAAATAGCTACCGATCGGTCGAGGTGGAAGCGGTTGAGGAGGTCTAGCTGTGTGGGATTGGCTGTTTTCTGACATCCGTCTGTTTTCTGACATCCGTCTACTACTCTGCACGAAGGACATAAGCATGTCATCTGAATCCAGTGTGGCACAAAGTTTTGGAGTGGTCGATGATAACGATCACCTCCTATTCGACCCTGAAGGATTGACAAAAGTTCCCAGGATCCTGAAAACCTGCTGCATTGCGCTGCAACAGGTGAGCAACTTCACTCCAGGCATCCCCTTGTTTGCGGCTAAGATTCATGAAAGGAGGATTTTGTATAGATAAAAATCTATGACATCCCATTAGGACTCATTATTTTTAGGACTCATTATTTTGGGTTGCTT
>JAYKGX010000210.1:0-7998 GCA_035285565.1 Synechococcales cyanobacterium | reverse complement strand
TTAACGGGACATTCGGGTTGGGTTTGGTCGATCGCCTTCAGTCGAGATGGAACTCAGCTGGCCAGCGGCAGCAGCGATAAAACGATTCGAATTTGGGATGTGACCACTGGAACTTGCCTCCAAGTCTTGCAGGCGGAAACCGGCTCGATTTGGTCGGTCGCATTTAGCCCGAATGGTCAACAGTTGGCGAGCGGTGGCGATGAATCGGTTGTCAAAATTTGGGATATTGCATCGGCAGCTTGTACGGAACTCACTGGACATCGGGGACGAGTGTTGGCAGTCGCGTTTGCAGCCCATCAGAATATTTTGGCAACTGGCGGCGAGGATGGCAGTATCAGGCTGTGGAATCTAGCGACACAAACCTGTGAGACTGTCCTACAGGCCCATAGTCAGCGAGTCTGGTCAGTCGCTTTTAGTCCCGATGACCAAATTCTTGCCAGCGGCAGTGCCGATCGCACGATCAAGCTCTGGCAGGTGAACAGCGGTGTTTGTCTGCAAACTTTGAATGAGCATGGCGATCGGGTCCGTTCCGTCACCTTCAGTCCCGATGGTCAGCAGTTAATCAGCAGCAGCGATGATCAGACCGTGCGATTGTGGGAGGTGGCTACAGGCGATTGTCGATCGGTTCTGCGCGGACATCGCGATACAATTTTCTCCGTTACATTTAATGCAGATGGTCAAACGATCGCCAGCGGCAGCGCCGATCAAACCGTGCGCTTTTGGCAGGCTGCCAGTGGGCGCTGTTTCAAAACGCTTCAAGGTTACACAAACTCAATTTTCTCGATCGCCTTCAGCCCAGATGGTCAACAGCTGGCCAGCGGCAGCACTGATCAAACCATTCGCCTGTGGGATTTAAGCCAGCCTGAGATTCCATGTTTTGCGGTGTTGTCTGAGCATCAAGGAGATGTTAATACCCTCGCCTTTTCACCGGATGGACGATTTTTGGTTAGTGGCAGTGCCGATCGCCAAGTTATTGTGTGGGATGCAACTGAGTTATACCAAATCCATTAATTAACGAGACAGATTCGATCGCTCTTTTCCTCAATTCAGGTGTGAGGCGCGGATATCCTGGCGAGCAGATCCCCCTAGCCCCCTTGATAAGGGGGAACCGAGCCAAATTCAAGGGTTCAGCAATCGTCGTTTGTCTCATTCCCGTTTGCTTTTCGGTTTGAAGTCCCCCTTATTAAGGGGGATTTAGGGGGATCGAAAGCTTGACGGGAATCGAGTTTCGTCGAGGATGCGGTGAACTGACGCTAACTGTGAACGTACTGCCGGGTCAGCTTATTCAATTGCTGCACCAACAAACTGAGAAATAGACCCACATCCGTCACCACACCGATCGACTCCAAAGAACCGCGATCGCTCAATTTTGTCACCACAGCCGGATTGATATCCACACATACCATCTTCACCCCCGAGGGAGTCATATTACCGACCCCAATGGAATGGAGCATACTGGACAACATCAGAATCAGATCCGCCCCAGCAATCAATTTGGCATATTCCTGCTGAGCCGTAATTAAATCCATTTGCGTATCTGGTAAGGGACCATCATCCCGAATTGAACCCGCCAACACAAAGGGCACCTGATGTTGGATGCATTCATACATCACACCACTGGAGAGAATTCCCTCTTGCACCGCCTGGGCAATGCTGCCGCAACGCCGAATCGTATTAATTGCCTTGAGATGGTGACGATGCCCACCGTGAACTGAGATCCCCCGTTTCATATCCATGCCCAGGGAAGTGCCCATCATGGATTGCTCAATGTCATGGACGGCGATCGCATTGCCACCTAATAAACCATGCACATAGCCATTGCGAATCAGATGAGCCAGATGTTCGCCACCGCCCGTATGAATCACCACAGGACCCGCCGTCACCACAACTTTGCCACCTTGATCCCGGATGCGCCGTAGATCCCAGGCAATTTGTTCCACCACCAGTTCCACTCGCCGTTCGCTAGACACCCCGGAACCCATGAAACTGAATTCTTCCTTATGGCTGGCTTTGAGGGACGTTTCCTTGCGGAAGGTGCGAATCCCACTACTGCCCACTACCACCGATTCACCCAGTTGCAAATCCCGCAGCAATTTACACCGCGCTACCCACCCTTCTGGCGTTTGCGTCACGGCGATCGCCCCATCCATGCGTTGATCCTGCACTTTGATCCATTGGTTCTGCACCAGGATTTCCGTGGGATAAATGGTGCTGACGTAGAAATCATCAGGAGCCACACCGGACTGGGGCACTGCCTCCAGGATCGCCTGATCGTGAGCTTGATCCAGATTCACCGCGCCCAGATCAATCAGTTGCCCCATAATATCCGCCATCACCGAGGCATCCGGAGCCGAAACCTTAATTTCCGCCATGGATTTATCCTGACGCTGTTCCCCCAGTTGGAAGTTCAGCACCTGGAAACTGCCACCCCCGGTTAAAATCGTATCCAATGCCCGACTCACCGTCCCAGAATCTAATAAATGCCCTTCCAAACGGACAATCCGATGTTGCAGGGTCAGGCTCGTGGGAGCATCTATTCTCGGTTCCGTGGTGCGCAGGGTCAAACATTTCGCCGCCCCCCCTGCTTTGAGAAACTCCGTTAAAGGCGTTTCCACCACCGTAAACCCGCGATCGCTCAGCCGCTGTTTTAGCTCATCACTGGCTTGGTTCAGGACGACCGTCTGTTCCACATTCACAGCATTACAAGCAAACTGAATTGCATCCACTTCATCAATGGGAATCCGCAATTCCGCTGGCACCCGCAATTCGATTAAGCGATTGGAATAGGTATCAAACGCCGGGGGGTAATAGAGCAAATAGCCTCCGGTAAGCGGACAAAAACAGGTATCTAAGTGGTAGAATCGCTGATCCACCAACTTCAGAGACAGCACTTCAATATCTAACCACTTCGCCAAATAGGCATGGGAATCCAATTCCGATCGGAACCCATAGCCCGCCCACAACCACCGACCGGCGCGATCGAGCAGGGCATCCCCCGCCCCTTCAAAGGGCAAACTCTTCGGTAGGGTGTAAACGGTGTAGCCCTGTTGCTCAAACCACTCCTGGAAGTAGGGTTCTTCCCCTTGCCGTTCTGGGTGGAAAAATCGACTGAGGACAACCCGCTGCCCCAGCACTAATCCGGCATTGGCGGTAAACACCATATCGGGCCAGCCCGGTTGTGGCTCCACCAACTTCACCGTCGCATAGCGTTGCAGCACTTGATGCAGTTGTTGCCATTGGGTTTCTGCTAGTTGTCGCGATGAGCGATGAATATTCCCTTCCATCCAAGGGTTAATTACGTAGTCCACGTCATAGTGATGGGGTGGACACATCAAGATCTGTACGGAATTAGTCATGTCGAATTCGAGAAATTGGAATTAAATTTCGTTGCCCAGATTGATATCACCACACATACACCATTCGTACATCATTCGGGTCTCCTTTGGAGTGACACTCCATCACTCTTTTGAAATTTAACTTACGATTAAGGCACGATGAAGAAGCATTAACTTACTTTTCACAATTGGATCAGATTGCCCAAACAGACTTGATCTACAGTGATCAGCTCCCGAGGAAATACGGATGAAATCATGCTTTTAATTTTATAGCTCAGAGAGTTTACTGATCTTTGATCCCCTCTATCTTAGGGAAATCTCATGAATCCATGACTATTTTTCTAAAATGACTGCAAGTTTAGACCGTCACAATGCCATATTATAGAGAAGAGCAAGTGTTACATACGATACGGTTTTTATCGCTCAGGAATCTGTCTCTTCAGGATGGATCTCTTAGAGGATCGGCTGCTCCGACGGCATGATTCCTGGTTCTAGCGATCGTTTTTGTCACTCGTTTTTGTCACTCAAGTCTTTCTCTCTGGGATGTAATCATGACTCAACTCCGCCAACAATATTCTATACAGGACATTCAGGATGAGGTTCGTGAATTGGCGAATCGTGGTTTACTCGGTCGGCAACAGCCGATTTACGACCTAGGGCGCTATTTCAGCGATCGAGACTGGCAAAGAATGGAACAGATTTTGGAACTAAATGACTATCTGCTAAGGGATTCTGTGATTGATTTAATCGGTCAAGAAACCTGGGATAATGACTAGCCTTGCCAAATGATTGATAAGTCTTTCCAATCGTTGAGTTTGCGTTTGCTAATCTGCGATCGCTGTATCCGCCAACGCTCGGATGATAGAACCCGAATGGTGGCTTTTTCAGCGCGATATTCCTAGAGGCTATTCTCGAACCGTGGGGCGGGGCTTGTTCAGATCGGCTTCGCCCACGAGATAGGCGATCGAGTAGGGATTGTCCATCGCTTTAGAAGCTTTTCTCAGTTCTAATCCCACCAAATGGTCATTTTCGTCGTAGTCCAAAATGAGACCTGGTGTAATTTGGGCTGTTTCTTCCACCGGTTTATCCGCCAAGACGATTTGCAAAATATCTTTTTCAGGATCGTAAGTGATTTTCATGCTGAATTCGGTCAATCAAGTTGTTTAGGATAGGTGCTCAGGACAGGTGTGCAAGCAAACATTAAATAAATGTAGCTTAACTTGCCTCGATCCCGTTCTATCCCAGCAATCTTTCTGAGCTTCGGTTCAGGAACATTAAAAATACGAATTTTGCATCATGAGTCACAAACTATGCGGAATATTTATTCTTACCATGGTGATGCTGGCTGGGGTGAGATCTAGGATGGTGAGCCTAACGTAGTGAGTCTGCCTTATGTGATCCTGACTTATAGTAGGATTGAGTAATTTCTGGTCAAAAAATAGACTTTAATTTTTTCTGTGGGATTAAACTTGTGTTATCTGATCTGCCGTCTGACTGCATTTTTGCCAAACCTTCTTTGCCTAAAACTGCATTGCAGGATTTGATCCTCCGTCCGATTGGGGTTTATGTGCTGTCGGGCTTAGCAACCCAAGGCGATCGCCTATTATCCATCGATACCGTTCGAGGCTATTTAGTGGCGATCGATCCCCGCACGAATAACACGAAGGTCCTCAACCCCTATCACATTGATGACTGGTTAGATGCAACGGGGTTAGCCCTAGGTCAAGACAGACTGTGGTTCACCCGAGGCGAAGTGGTATTTTACTACGAAGGATTGCCTCCTGAGGGGGGATATGACTCAACCCAACTGCCACAGCGCTTTGTAGAGTTACCCTACGAAGTCAATGGAATTGCCGTTTGGGACAATATCCTATACATCACCTGCCAGAAATCCGGTTATATCCATTTATATGATAGCGGCACGGGGCGATTACTCAATAAACTCCCTCAGCCCGGAGTTGGTAAGACCAGCATTACAGCTACCGAAGAGGAACTCTGGCTCTGCGATCGCACAGAACAAACGGTCTATTGTCTCGATCGCACCACGGGCAGTCTCAAATTTAGCGCCCTCACTCCCTTCAGCAACCCCGCAGGCATTACACTCTACAGCCCAGCCCAGCCCAAGCGCAAAGTGACCAAACGAAAAACGGCTGCCTCAACGGTTGCTTCACCAGAAGCCAATGCCACCCCCGCTTCCCTGGAAGATTCCAGCACGGGCGATCGCATTTGCTATATTGTTTACTCCGATGAAGAACCCTATATTCGCGATGATCCCAATGCGGATTCTCCCTATCAATTAACCTTCCGCGATCGTACTTTTATCCATCCCCTGAGAATTTATAACAATCCCGATCAGCGCTATACCCTGTCTAATGGTTATTTAATTGAACTTTCCTATGTGGAAGAACTGCAACCCTTGGATGCCATCACGCTGCAAAATGTGGAATGGCGCATGGCTTTACCCGCCGATACTCTGCGGCAACGGGTGCGGCAAGTGGAAGCGATCGGCTATCCTTTCACAGAAGTGGAACAGGAGGGCCAGCGGGTTGCTGTTTTTAAATTCGACCAGCTTCAACCCTTTCAAGGTGGTATTTTTGGCTGGAAGGCAATTTTGGAAATGTACAGTCTGAAATATTACCTCTCGCCTGCGGATGTGGAAGATTGTCCACCACTGGCACCGGAATTTCAGCAGCGCTATTTGGTGGATGATGATGAGTTGGCGATGGATAATCCAATCATTCAAGCTGCTGCCCAGGAAGCGATCGGCACTGAGACGAATGTTCTCCGCAAAATTTTAAAGATTCGCAATTATGTCTACGATCGCCTTTCCTACGGTATTCAACCGCGTATTAGCACTCCTGACGTGGCTCTGGAACGTGGAGTTGGATCCTGTGGTGAATACGTTGGCATTATTTTAGCTCTTGCCCGATTAAATGGGATTGCCTGTCGGACGATCGGTCGCTATAAGTGTCCTCCCCATAACGATCGTCGTTATCTTCCTCTGGAGCCAGATTTTAATCATGTTTGGTTAGAGTTCTATTTGCCTGGGCTGGGTTGGCTGCCTATGGAATCCAATGTGGATGATGTGGTTGAACGGGGACCTTACCCCACTCGCTTTTTTATGGGTCTTTCCTGGTACCATACTGAGTTGGGTAAAGGGATT
The DNA here is from genome assembly GCA_035285565.1 of Synechococcales cyanobacterium. GTDB lineage: Bacteria > Cyanobacteriota > Cyanobacteriia > Leptolyngbyales > Leptolyngbyaceae > JAYKGX01. The sequence continues at coordinate 1,500 of JAYKGX010000210.1, read as the reverse complement.
AGTTTTGAAAAACTTTTCGCGCCCAATTTACCTAACCCCTTCTCGATCCAGGATCTCGCCATCAACCACATTCGCTTCCGTATCTTGGAAGAACTTTGATCTATACCGCTTTATTGACGATTTCATGGTTCCCCTAGTCCATAGTTGGGTGTGGAATGTACGCCTTTACGGGGTTTCGGGTTTTCCATGATGCATTTTTGGGCGTGGAATGCACGCCCCTACGGGGTTTCGGGGTTCCGATGATCTGTTTTTTGGGTGTGGAATACATGCCCCCTACGGGATTTCTTCATTTTTTATTGCATCATGACGCAATCACAATCCTATTCTTTGATGATTCACGGTGGCGCAGGGGCGCTGGAAGATTTGAAATATGAAGCCAGTGAGTCCCAGTTTCACAACAGTATTCTCCAGATTCTGACCCAGGGACGGCAGCGGTTAGAAGCTGGAGCTAGTGCGCTGGATGTGGTGGAGTTTTGTGTTTCTCTGTTGGAAGATGAGCCGCTCTATAATGCGGGACGGGGTTCGGTGCTGAATGCGGAGGGGCAGGTGGAAATGGATGCAGCCCTGATGAATGGTGCGGATTTGCGCGCTGGTGGGGTTGCTTGTGTTAAGCAGGTGAAAAATCCGATTTGTTTGGCGCGGCAGGTGTTGGAGCAGGGCGATCATGTTTTGCTGGTTGCAGAGGGGGCTTTGGAATTTGCCAAGGTTTGCGCGATCGATCTCTGCCCCGATGATTATTTCATTACAGAAGTCCGTATTCAACAGCTCAAAGAAGCCCAAGCGGCTGGACGTATGACCCTAGATCACGAACGAATTAAGCCTGCGCAAAAGTTAGGAACGGTGGGAGCTGTTGCCTGGGATTTGCAAGGGAATCTGGCTGCTGCTACTTCCACAGGTGGATTGGTGAATAAACGGTGGGGTCGGGTGGGAGATACGCCGATCGTGGGTGCGGGTGTGTTTGCGGATAATGAAACCTGCGCTGTGTCTGCCACAGGCTATGGAGAACAGTTTTTGCGGACGGTTTTTGCCAAAACGATTTCAGATTTTGTCCAGTTCAAGGGTATGGATGCGGCGGCAGCGGCCCAAGCGGGGATTGATTATCTGGTGGCGAAGGTGCAGGGTGAAGGGGGGGCGATCGTCATCGATCGCTTTGGCAACTGTGCATCTGCACAATCGACATCGGGCTTAATTCATGGCTGGATTGAGCGTGGGGGCGAAGCGATTTGTAAATTGGGTTGAGTTCAGCCCACATTCCGCCATTTCAACTGTCACATTCGGATTAATCAAGCAAGTAATAGTTACTCAATACTCCGGACAAAATTAAGCAGCAATGCGCCCGTATTCTAGGAGGTTCTGGTAGTTGGGATGGGATTTAATCAAAGTTGAGTCCAGATCGAACATTGCAATAAACAAAGATAACAAATGCTGATTCAGAGCTTGTCGTTTCACAGAAGCAATGGATAAAGTGTCTGGTTTGGCTGCAATCGAGGGTGCTGTTTT
>JAYKGX010000209.1:0-3876 GCA_035285565.1 Synechococcales cyanobacterium | reverse complement strand
CAATCCAAAGTGGATCAACTCCTGACTCAATTAACCCCAGAAGTAATTGCTTCTATCACAGGTTATTCCTTCATCCTTGATGCCCTATCTGCCCTAAACTCTATTTAAATTGGTATTAGCCCCCAGTTCTCAAGATAATGGCTTGCTGACCAGTCAAGAAATTTTAAATCTGAAATTACAGGCAAATCTAGTGGTGTTAAGTGCTTGTGATACAGGGCGAGGCACGATCTCAGGGGATGGCGTTTTAGGCTTATCGCGATCGATTCTGGCTGCTGGGACCCCCAGTGTGATTGTTTCCCTATGGGCGGTGAGCGATCGGTCTACGGCTCATTTGATGGGTGAATTTTACCGTTTTCGTCAGGCTAAGATGAATAAAGCTCAGGCATTACGCCAAGCCATGTTGACCACACTGCAACAATATCCCGATCCCCGTGATTGGGCTGCCTTTACCCTGATCGGTGAAGCGGAATAAAGGGGGTCGATCGCCTCTTGTTGAGCCATGAATTCATATTGCAACTGGGCGATCGCGGGTTCAAGGGTCGCGACTAGAGTTCAAATCCTATGAAAATAAACTCCTCATCTGACGATTGAGCGATCGCAGGACTTGAATATGGGGTTCATCCGGTTCAATGGGTAAAATGGGAGCTGGCTGACCACCGAATTGGGCAATCACTTGATTTGCAGCTTCTAACCCAGTCACGTAAGCTTTTTCTTGGGACCAAGATCCATGATTGGTAATAATCCAATCTCCGCTCATAAAAACATTGCCTAAACTGGTCTTACCACGCAGCATATATTGATAACTTCCGGGCGAAAAATGCGTTACTGCTTTCGGTAATCGAATAACACTCGCATCAATCACCTCAGCATTTCCAAAATCGGGAACACAGGTCGCTAAATCTCGTTGCACTAATTTGATCATATCTCGATCGCTCATGGGCAACATTTGGTTAGCATGGTAGAAATCAGCTTCAATCACCGTACCGGGTGCATCCTCAAACTCATCATGCAGATGGTTCAGATCAAAAAAGGTCCAACCCGTGGTGGGCGCAAACCCAAAACAAGCATTGGAAGGTAAAGGCACCGTAATTTTCTGATCAAACCACAGCCGGGTTGCCACCACATCGATCGCCCCCAGGTTCATGACATTGCGAAATTCCGGCAGATTCGACAAGGTTGGGCTGCCCGCCACGATTTTCTGCATTCCCGTCACCCCCACGGCAAAGATCACCGCATCCGCTTCAAAGCTCTCGCGATCGCAGACCACCCGTTGAACCCTTGGCTGCGGAGAATTTTCTCCATTCGCTTGCAAGACCACATCAGTCACGCGCTTTCCGGTCAGCACCCGTCCGCCTAACTGTTCAATTTTTGCCACCCAAGGTCGAAAAATGCGATCGCCCACCGTACCCCGGCACCAAACCACATCAAAATCTGACTGATGGGCCAAAATGAAGTAATACAACATCCCCAACGTGGCCGCCGCTGAACATTGTTCCCCTGGTGCAAACAGCCCTACTAGCAACATTGCTTCAAAGGCATCTTTATACAACCGTTCGGAAACCCCAAACTGCTGAAACAATTCCCGTGCTGTTAGCCAATCGTAGCGTCGCCAAGCAGCATCAGAATTATCAAAATCCACCAGGGAATAGAGCAAGGGGAGTGCCGTCAACCGATCGAACAGGGGCAACCGCTCAAATTGCGTGTACACAAAAGTGCCCAGCGGAGTCGGTAAGCGTGGCATATCTTGGAAAATCGGTGAAGTAACCTCCAACCCATTGGGTGAATATTGATGCGATCGCGTCCAGGGCGTAAAGGGATCCAGCTCCAGTTCCCGCATCAGCGCAAAAATATGGCGATAGGGATACCAAAAGCCATGAATTCCTGCTTCCACCGATCGTCCCCCGGCGGTTTTCCAGCCTGCCACCAGCCCACCGGGATAACTGCCTGCCTCCAACAGCGTGACATCATAGCCTTGTTTGGCCAGATGATAGGTCGCCCCCAGGCCTGCCCAGCCTGCTCCCACAACGATCACTTTACGATCCCTGACTTGATCCACCACTTAATTTTGCTCCTGGACTGTAGATGGATGCGCGGAAGCTTCTGATACCCATCTAAAAAGTAGATGGGATCGAAAATACTATTGAAAACCACTTTAACAGTTGAACCCCGATCGCTATCATGATCACCCGTGCTCAAGCTATACCAACACTGAAGCCTTAATGGCAAAAATGCGTTCGATCACACTTTCCACCACTTTATCTGGGGTCGAAGCACCCGAAGTAATGCCAACCACAATCTCGCCAGCAGGCAACCAATTTTCCTGCATTACCAACGCTTCTCCCAGGGGTTTGTGCTCCACGCGATTATCGAGATAAATGCGATCGGCGCTGTCAATATGGAATGAAGGAATCTCATCTTCAATGGCGATTTCCTGAAGATGAGTTGTATTAGAAGAATTGTAACCCCCAATCACCACCATCAAATCCAGCTTTTCCTTCACCAGATCAAACATAGCATCCTGACGTTCTTGCGTCGCATCACAGATGGTATTAAACGCCAGAAAATGTTGATTTAACTGATCGGGTCCATGCTTTTGCATCATAGTGCGCTCAAACAATTTGCCAATCTGCTCCGTTTCCCCTTTCAGCATTGTAGTCTGGTTGGCAATCCCTACCTGTACCAAATCTCGATCGGGATCAAACCCTTCAGAATGGGCATTTTTAAACTTCGCCATAAATTCATCACGATCGCCCCCCTGCAGGATGTAATTTGCCACATACTCCGCCTGCTGGAGATTCAACACAATCAAATAGGTTCCCGCAAAGGAGCTAGTCGCCACAGTTTCTTCGTGATTATATTTACCGTGAATAATCGAGGTGTAGCTATTCTTCTTGTGTTTTTCCACACTATTCCACACCTTAGACACCCAGGGACAGGTCGTATCCACGATCGTACAACCGCGATTATTGAGCAACTGCATCTCCTGCACACTGGCTCCAAACGCAGGCAAAATCACCACATCCCCCTGAGCGACCCCAGAGAAATCTTTATCTCCCCCATTCGTAACTTCAATAAATTCCACATTCATTTCCCGGAGCCGCTGATTCACGGAAGGATTGTGGATAATCTCATTGGTAATCCAAATCCGCTCCGTGGGAAAATGAGTTCGCGTTTCGTAAGCCATTGCCACCGCCCGTTCCACGCCCCAACAGAACCCAAATGCTTCCGCTAAGCGAATCGTCACATTCCCACGCTTCAGAACATACTGATTATCCCGAATCTGCTGAATCAGAGAACTCTGATATTCCGACTGCATCGTACTGGCAACTTCTGCCCCATGCCCGAAGCCCTTGCGGAAATAGTTGTCAGAATTGTTTAGCGATCGCTTAAAAGCTTTGGTATCCATGGTCGTTTACCCCAGAGCGTTGCCCTACATTGATATGGATTTGGTATAGTTTCCCATCATAAAACGGATCGCGTTCCCACCGATAGGCTGACCGCAGGATCGGCAGTGGGGATCACAGGTAGGGATCCTACATCAGAGCTACTGGACAGCGGGTTCAGGGGACGTTGCCGACTCCGGCACAGCGGGGGCAGTTGCAGATCCAGGAGAGGCTTCCGGCGTACTGGCTTCCGGCGTACTGGCTTCCGGCGCGATCGTTTCAGGAACTTGGGTTTTGGCGATCGCCGTCACAGGCTTCAAACTGGTTTGCCCAAACACCTGCAATGCTGTGCGCCAAACGCGGTAGCCCTCAGGATTCAAATGCAACCCATCCGTCGAGAGTTCCGATCGCAAAAAGCCTTCCTCATTGGCAAACAGGGGATAGAGATTCAAAAAGAACACCTGCTCCTCCTGGGCGATCGTTGCAAGCTGCT
>JAYKGX010000208.1:0-5503 GCA_035285565.1 Synechococcales cyanobacterium | reverse complement strand
CTCTTCCTGCGTGCGGCGGAGATGGGCACGAACCCTGGCTAAGAGTTCTTCAATGCTAAAGGGCTTCACCACATAATCATCTGCCCCCGCATCCAACCCTGCCACGCGATCGCCAATTTCATCTCGCGCTGTGAGAAAAATCACCGGAACCTTACTTCCCGTACTCCGTAAGCGCCGACAGACTTCTACCCCGGTCATTCCCGGCAACATCCAATCCAAAAGAATAATATCTGGCGGAGACTCTCGCACCAGGGTGAGCGCACTCATGCCATCGTGGGCAATACTGGTTTGGTAGCCTTCACTACTCAGTTCTAGTTCAATAAAGCGAGCGAGTTTAACTTCATCTTCCACTAGGAGAATGTGGGAAGGGGCACTGTGAGAGCTAGCCATTGGAACCTCCGTAGATCAAGTTCAGTAGAATAATGGGTGGAGTCATGGGGAGAACTTATGGGTTTGAATCGGCTAATCGCGGAAATTGAATTTTTAAGTCATAGTCCATTTGAGAGGTTGGGTAGAGCTGTAATTCCGCACCGAGGGCAGTGACTAAGGATTGCACCATCAAGAAATGTAAGCCTTTACCTTCCACTTGCACCGCATGGGGGATGAATAGGATGAGATGAGTTTCTGTGGGTTCAACCACGATCGCGATCGCTTGCTCTGGCAACAGTTCCTGATCCATATGGTGAATTAAGTGAACGATCATTTGTAGAAATAGACCCCGATCGCCCCAAATTTGACCTTCTGGGTGATGGTTATGCAGACGAATTTGCCGAGGTAACAGAGTTTGTCCAAATTGAATTGCTTCTTGTAAGAGGGGTTGGAGCGTCAGCGTTTGAAACAGCACGGGAGCCATTTCTGACTGCGATCGGGCAAACATCAGCAGCCGCTTGAGGATTTCCAGGGTCTGTTCTGTTTCTTGCAGTGCCGTTTGCAGGGCTTCCCGTTGAGCTTCCGTCAGATTTTCACTCCGTCGCCCGATACTTTGCAAATAACCATAGACTAAACTCAGGGGGGTTCTTAATTCATGGGAGACTTGGGTGGTGAATTGATGTTGCCAAGCTTGGGTCGTTGCCACAGAAACCGAAAGCTGCTGACAGGTATTTGCCACATCCTGAAGTTCCTGGGGCAGATAGCGAGGGAGGCGAGATTGGCGATGAATACTCCAGGAGCGCAGTTGCGAGAGAGGATGGAGCGTTCTTTGAGTGGTGACATAAATTAAAATAATTAGGATCGGTATTGCGATAATAAATGCAACAATTAATTGCTTCAGAAGCGGCTCCAGCATGAAGGGGGAAATGTGAACCATGCCATTCATCATCACCCATTTAGTCCACAGGGCAAACCCCAGCCATTGCAGGAGAACGATCGCGATCATGCTGCCACTGATCTGTAACCAGAGGGAACCCCAGCCCAACTGTTTGAGACGTTTTTTGCGGAAGCTGAACATGAACTGGCGCGGGTAGGAGGAAAAAATCATGAGGCTTGCACCTCTGGCGAGATTATAAGCTATTTCATTTTATTCAACGCTAGAAACCTGAAATTCCCCTGAGATTGAGCTAATTTTCAGCTAATATTCAGACGAGGATAGAACGAGGGGCAGATCAATCTGAATCAGGGTTCCCGTAGCGGCAGTTGATTGGATCGACAGGCTGCCGTTATGGGCTTCTACGATCCGTTTGACGATCGCTAGCCCCAGACCACTCCCACTGGATTTTGTGGAACAGAAGGGTTGGGTGAGTTTGGGCAAAATTTCTGCCGGAATGGGTGCGCCACCATTGTGAACTTGAATCTTGACCACTCCGGTTTCAACGCTGGGAAGGATGCAACAGGTCACGGTTTCATGGGGTGCGATCGCTTCGTAGGCATTCCGAATCAGATTAATAAACACCTGTTTGAGTTTGTCAGAGTCCCCCAGTACAGAGGTCGGGTGCGGTGGCAGATTCAGGGCAAGATGGCGATCGCAGGCTTCTGGCATTTCCGTGAGCGGCAGTTGCATTCCTTGCAGGAGGGCGTTGAGATCAAGCTGGCTCAGGTGCAACACTTGAGGCTTCGCGTAGAGCAAGACTTCATTTAAGAGATTATGGAGGCGATGGGCTTCTTCTAAAGCGAGGTTTGCCCGTTCGTTCTCTAAGCCCGTCCCGTGTAATTTCTGAAAATACTTCAGTCCCATGGTCATGGTGGTGAGGGGATTGCGAATTTCATGGACAATCATGGAGGTAAACTCTCCGATCGCTGCCAACCGTTCTTGTTCAATTAATTTCGCTTGGGTGGCTCGCAGTTCTGTCGTTCGTTTGACTAATTCTGTTTCGAGCATTTCATTAAATTTCTGCTGGTATTGATAGAGATTATAATTATCAATTGCCGTAGCAGCCCGTTCTGCAAATAGCTCCGCGATCGCAATTTCATCTTGTTCAAACTGACGCGGTGCTTCACAAAAGGAACAGAGTGTGCCAATCACATCCCCTTGGGGAATGCGCAACGGCACTCCCAAATAGGAACGATAGCCTTCTGGTGGCTCGCCATAGTCGCAGCAGGTGACCGCATCTTCCACCGCCAGGGTTTTTCGCGTTCTGACCACGGTATCGGTTAAACTGCCGTGCAGTGAATAAATCTTGTCTATTTCCTCTACATCCAAACTACTCGCCAACACTTTTTCATTATCTTCCCAGCAAAGGGTCACCACGGACCAATCTAAGCCCAGGAGCCGACTCACCCCTAATGTCACCTGTTGCAGATAATGGTGCAAATCATTCGATCGATAGCTCAAGGCGGTGAGCGCGTCCAAAACGGCTTGTGTTTGTTCCCAGGCGGGAGAAATTGGGCGATCGGGTTGAGAGTCCGATTGATGATTCATAGGCCCATGGGGTGCGTGAAGGATAAGTGGACGCTTCCCCTAATCTATCGCGTTTCTAATCCCTGAGAAACAGATGTTATGAAACTTGAGGCAGGAAACTTGAGAGGGGATTGGGGCACCAGGACTGATCCAACTCACCTGTGACAGTTCAGGAAGTGACCTGGAACCGAGATTTCATGGGAACTCTAGGAACCCCTACCACGACAAAGGGGGTAAGAGCGATGAGGCAGGCGGGCTAGATGAATCCCCTGAACTCACGCCAAAAATCCTATTCCGACTCTTCCGCAAAATTGAGGAACGAACGATGAAACTCTCTCTCAAGGCTTTGACTCTTTCCATTCTGACCACCGCATTGGCAGGTACAGCCCTCATGACGGACTCTGCCACAGCTCAACCCGTCCGTTTCGAGGGGAGCTATGTGGGTGCCGGAGTTGCTGGTAGCGTAACTGGGGGGGGTGCAGGTGATGACAACCCTAATTTTGGTGGCAACGTCCAAGGGCGCTTGGCAGTTCCCAAGACGCCGGTTTCTGTACGGGGCACGGTTCTGTTTAACGGCAACAATAGTGCTGTCATTCCCACTGTTACTTACGACATGGGCGTAGCCAAAAATACCAACGTTTATGCTGGGGCGGGTTACTCCTTTGTGCAAAATGATGGCACCAATTCTCCGATCGGCAACCGCGATACGGCTGTGCTGAACCTGGGGATTGAATCTCAAGTTACCAAGGGTGTGGTCGTTTATGGCGATGCCAAATATGGTATTAAAGGCTATGAAAGCGGTAAACCTTCTGTGGGTCTCAGTGCTGGTGTGGGTGTGCAATTTTAATGTGCTTTGCCAACATCTGAGCGATCGCAGGCTATTGCCAAAAAGTTACCCAACAGTCATCTAAAGTGTCATCCAGGGTGTTATCTGTCTTAGCCTTCAAGCTTTATCTAAAGATTTTTCTAGAAGGTTGATCTTTGTGTTGCATCTTTCATAGGTTTTTTGATTTCCTCCTAAATGATGATCTCTCCTAGTTCAGTCCATGGGCTAGGAGTTTTCTTGTCTGGGTGCAAAAGTACAGCAATTTTTAGTTGGATGCAACACATTTTGCCTGAGGAAAGGGGGAGAGGGAATGGGCCAAGCAGCAGCACTCACCTGGCTGAGGAATATCACTGCCGTGTATAACGGAGGTGGTGTATAACTGTGTTGCTGAACTATCTTCTCCCTTTAAAACGATGACCCCAGAACTGAATGCCGTTTTTACCCGTCTGGAACAAACCCTGAATAAAATCTTGGTTGGGCAGGAAAAATTAGTCCAACAGTTGCTTGTGGCGCTCTTAGCGGGTGGACATGTGATCATTGAAGGGGTGCCAGGAACGGGGAAAACCCTGGTAGCAAGGGTGCTCTCGCGGTTGATTCAAGCTGATTTTCGCCGGATCCAGCTCACACCGGATGTTTTGCCTTCGGATATTGTAGGCACCAATATTTTTGATATGAATAGCCGCAGCTTTACGCTGAAACAGGGGCCCGTCTTTACCCAAATTCTGCTGGCGGACGAGATTAACCGTACCCCCCCTAAAACTCAGGCCGCCCTGTTGGAAGCCATGGAAGAGCAGCAGGTGACCCTGGATGGAGAAAGTATGCCCCTGTCCGAACTCTTTTGGGTGATCGCGACCCAGAACTCTCTGGAATTTGAGGGTACCTATCCCTTGCCAGAAGCTCAGCTCGATCGCTTCCTGTTTAAACTGATGGTGGACTATCCCAATCGCGATGCAGAACGGCAAATGTTGATGAATTTGCAATCTGGGTTTCAGGCCAAACGGGCAGATCTCGATCGCTTAAAGCCACTAGCAACTGTAGAAGAAATTTTACAGGCACGCAAGATGGTCAGAGCGATCACAGCGCAGGATTCGGTGTTGGATTACCTGTTGGATTTAATTCAAAAAACTCGTAAGCATCCGGATATTTCCCTGGGGGCTTCCCCCCGATCGGCGGTATCTTGGCTCAATGCTAGTAAATCTCACGCTTGGCTGAATGGTCGAAATTATGTTACGCCTGATGATGTCAAGGCTGTGGCTCCCTCCTTGTTGTGTCATCGCTTGATCCTGCGACCCGAGGCTCAGCTAGATGGGCTGATGATGGAGGAAGTGATCCAAGGATTACTCAAGCAAATTGCGGTGCCACGCTAAAGTCGCACATAGGGCAAGAACAGATGATCAGGGGCATCAGGAGACAGGGGCAGCGATCGTTACAACAGCGATTCTTTCCATCAGGTGGGAGCCAGCCCATCCAGCGGACGATCGACAGTAAGCTAAGGCTAGGATTTGCTCTAGTTCTGAGTTTGGGAGTTAGCCTGGTGCTCAGTTTGAGTTGGCATCTCCTGTTGCAACCGCAATCTGTTTTGGGGCAAGCGGTGCCTGTAGAAAAGTCGAAACCTGCCAAGGTTGTGCCCAGTCAGCTTCGGGTGGCTACGCGAAGCAATTTACCCCCCTTCGTTTTTGAACAGCAGGGACAACTGACGGGCTTTAGCATCGATCTCTGGCGAAAAATTGCCGAGAAACTGGGGACAGAGTTTATACCACAAACCTATGATACGGTGGATCAACTGCTGCAGGCGATCGCCCAAAACCAGGCAGATCTGGGAATTGCCGCTATTTCTATTACCT
>JAYKGX010000207.1:0-3069 GCA_035285565.1 Synechococcales cyanobacterium | reverse complement strand
GAACAAACCAAATATCCACATACTTGGCTTCTCCAGGGACTTCATACTGACGCTGCACCATACCCAAAGGCGTGAGGAATTCCTCCAGGTACTGTTTTGCCAGTTGGTCATGGGGTATTTGCGTCATTATGAGTTTAGCAGTCCTGACGATTGAGTTGGCAAGTTCATAAAATCCAGGTAGAAAAATAGTTGCCTTTTCCCGCAACTATTCTAGCACCCTTCAACCTGCAATCACGCCGAAAGCTGCGACTGAAAATTTGCCAGTAGACTCTCACTGGGGTCAGAAACTTGGAATATCTCTTTTGCGGTTCTGTCGCTAAGATTGGTTAGATTTCGTCAACCTAACCCCCAACTCAGAAATTGGAGGTTATTACATTCTGATGCCTAAGCCAGTCGTCTCATTTCCACAGTTTTAGGCAACTCCGTCGGTTCATCATCTCGGGCGATCGCCAGTTCCCAACCATTCGCGAGTGTGAAGATCTTGTCATCTCCCACTTCTGCCGTTTGCACAACTTCCTCTTCGAGATCCTTTTTAGCGACATACACCACTAAATGACCCACTGTATTCCGACGCAGCATCACTTTCATCGCAACTCCTCCGCCAGTTCAAGTTCTTTTAATCGACAACCGACAATGTTACCCGTTGTCATAAAATGCACTGCATAGATATAAGAGCTTTGTAAAAAAGTACCAATGCTGACCACATAGCCAACATCACCTTTTTTTGCCAATGTTGCTCCAATATCTTTGCCAGGGAAGGTTCCATCATTGCGAATTAACTTCCGCGATCGCACTTTTTGCCCAATATCAAACACGGGGGGTGAATCGATTTCAATTTCATCAGATTGCATAGAAACCTCCAAAGTTAATGAGTCGTTTGGGGCACAAGACTGAGTAGCTCTTCAACCGTTAGATTCCGCTTGACCTGGGTAGACCAACGCCGAATGGCTTGAAGAACCTGTTCCGTTTCCGTAGGGTTCAGCAGAATGCCATGTTCATGTAAGACGGCGTGAATCGTGGCGCGACCTGAATGTTTGCCGATCGCCAGTTGATGTTGCCAACCTACTTCGCGGGGATCAAAGGGTTCGTAGGTCAGGGCATTTTTCAAAACCCCATGGGTATGAATACCCGATTCATGCACAAAGGCATTGCGACCCACGATCGCCTTCCAGGGGGGCACCGGGCAATTGGAAGCTTTGGCAACGAGCTGAGACAGTTCTGGCAGCCGCTGGGTTTGAATTCCGAGCTTGATGCCATAAATACGTTTTAATGCCATAACCACTTCTTCAAGGGCAGCATTCCCAGCGCGTTCCCCTAACCCATTGACCGTGGTATTAACCGATCGTGCCCCTGCTTTAATCCCTGCGATCGCATTTGCGGTTGCCATTCCTAAATCATTATGCGTGTGCATCTCAATTGGAATAGTTAGCTCTGCTACCAGTTTCTCAACTTTTCTGTAAGTTTCTAGGGGATCTAAAATTCCCACCGTATCGCAAAATCGAAACCGCGTTGCGCCCCACTCCTGGGCATATAACGCAACATCGGTCAAAAAGACTTCATCAGCCCGAGAAGAATCTTCACCCCCGATCGCCACCGTTAAACCGCGATCGCAGGCAAACAGGATCACATCCCGCAGTTGTTCCAGCATTTTGCGCCATTGCCCTTGAAACTTTGCCGCAATCTGCACCTCCGACACCGGAACAGAAATATGAACCCGCTGCAGGCCACAATCAATCGAGGCTTGGACATCTGACATGAGCGCTCGATTCCAGCCAATCAGTTTTGCTTTTAAACCCAATCGGCAGAGTGCAGAAATGGCAGCCGCTTCCTCAGAACCCATGGCAGGGGTTCCCACTTCTAACTCATGAACTCCCATTTGATCAAGAAACAGCGCGATCGCAATTTTCTCATCCAGATTAAACGCCACCCCTGCGGCTTGTTCGCCATCTCGGAGGGTTGTATCATTGATTTGAATGGAACTTGTGCGGGTTGATGAAGCCATAACTTATCCCTTCTTCGTGTAGGACTGCTGTTCCAACTCGTCTACCATGCAAGACAACATGAATTGATGCACGAGACTCATCAAGAAGGACAAAACAAGGGCCGTTACAACTGTTTCTAACATAACAATCTCCTTAAGGATCGTGAAAGGGGGGATAGCAATACTTAAATCATCTCCAGCATTCAATTCATGAATGCAAAAACCAGACTATCTTCCGCCAGAAAATGCGTTAAATGGAACGCCCGATCTTCCGTTTGCAACAGAATTTGCTCATACAGGTAGCGAGTCGCGCGATCGCCCACACTTTCAGCCTGAGCCGCCTGCCGTCGCAACAGATCCACCAGAGCTTGTTCTGCTTGGAGATCATGTTCCACCATTTGCCGAGCCGTAAACGCGCCATCCGCTTCTGGAGCAAAGCAACACAACTCCGCCAGCTTCGTAAAACTTGCAGCAGGCACACCACCTAACCCATTCAAGCGTTCACCCAGTTGATGGACATAGGACTGCACCTGACCATAACTATCTGAGAAAAACTCATGCAATGGGTAAAACTCAGCACCTTCTACTACAAAATGATGTTTCTGATATTGCAGATAGAGTGCTTGAAAACTTGCCAGCGCCAGATTCAGCCCTTCACAAATGGGCAACGTCACTTCCTGACCCAGCCCAACGGCATTAGCTTGAACTTGACCGAACATCTGCGTGGGTGCTTGTACCTGTGTCATATTGAGACTTCCTCCAAAAATTGCACTGAATTGTTCAAACCATTAAATTGCGCTAAATCGCCAGCATCGCTCTAGCCAATCTAGCCTTTCTTGCCGAGAGGTCACACATTGCTGCACAACACTCCGTAGCAATAGCGCTGCAATCCCATTCTGTACTTGCACTCGCAGCGATCCATCCTGAAGACACCAACAGGGAATTTTCAGTTCTTGGAGGCGAGCATAAACTTGCCAGCGATCGATTCGCGACACCGACACAATATGAGTAGATAACAACGATTCATCTGTCTGAATTTCCCCACCAGAGAGAGGAGACAAAGGAGCCATAGGAACCACCGAAATAAA
>JAYKGX010000206.1:0-13084 GCA_035285565.1 Synechococcales cyanobacterium | reverse complement strand
CTCCAATGTGTGGCGCTGAATCGCATGATCCAGATCGCTAAACCGGATTCTGTCTGCCTTGAAGCCTAGAAATTCCTACCTTTATTCCAATCGTGTTGCTTATTTTTGATTCATGCAACAACGCCTTTCATGGTCATGAACCCTTAGATACAGACACCACACCGACCTTAGAAGGGGAAGCCTGGTTGTTAAATCATTACTACACGCAAGCGGAGGGGGTTGCCAATTTGGATCGGGTGCCTGACATGGGTGCTTTGATTGCGATCGGCTTTGCGAAACCAGAGGGCGGCACGGGAGGCTATGCCCGCTACATTGCGATTTGCCCATCCAATTGGTCACAGGGAGTTTCGGTTTTAGAGGCACCCAGTGCGCCCTTACCCAAACAAGCCTATCCCCTACGTCGGGATAAAAATGGTGTGTTAAAGCCCAGGGAAGAAAATGGTCATCGTGGATTTCAACGGTGACTCCAGCCTCTCTAAGAGCTGTGGCAAGTCGCTTGCTACCTAGGCATCGATCGATAAAAAATACAGTGACTTTTGGGGAACTCATGCAGCGATCGGGGTCATCTCGCTATTGTCCAATTTGAGCGATCGGGGCTTGACTGAGGGCGGGCAACCCAGCACTGGTCATCAAATCCTGCCAATCAGCGGCGATCGCACTATTTTGGGGTTGCTGTTGGCGCAGTTGGGCGAGGGCTAATACGGCATCTTGCCAAATGCCTTGCTCTGCCAAAAATGCAGCCCGTTCCTGTAAATTGCCAGACAACGCAGGTGCAGCCACCCGTTCCACCCAACCACTTACCGTCACAGAAGGCATTTTGCCCGCAATATCGCAATACACCGTCATCTGCCAGAGATACTTCTGCCCCACCTGCAGGGGTTTAGCGGTTGCAGACATGGGGATACCAATCACCCCCGATTTGCCGCCTAAATTCAGCGAAACACTATCTAATTGTTGAGTACGCGCTTCATTTTGCACCGTCATCTTGGCACGGGTGGCGGCACCATTGGGCATGTAGATAAAGAACGTGGGGCGATCGCTGAGGGTCTGTTCCACAAAATCACCATTGGCATTCTGCACATTCAACCGCTCCGGCGCATTGGCAGCAGGCACCAAGGCTTGCGTCTCCTTGCCCACCCCGCAGAGGCTATTACGGCTAAAGCCCCCCACCCGGTAGCGCGAAGCTTTCACACCAACCCGAAAGTTCACGCGATTGCGTTTGGGCGTGACTCGACGGCGGGAAGTGGCACTCACTCGGGGAGCAGCGATCGCCTCAGGGGAGGGCAAAAGGGGTAAAAAGCTTGTGGAGAGCAGACAGGTCGCGATCGCCAGGGAGAGGGAGCGAGCGAGCGGGCGAGGAACCAAGGGGAAGAAGTAAGACATGACAGCAACCATAGGGTGAAAAAAGAATAAAAGGGAGACGATGCGAAGCATAGAAGCGATCGCCAATCTAAAATCCAAAATCCAAAATCCAAAATCAATCTGGTAGTTGCCCTGTCTATACTTCTGTTATACCGAGAAGAATGACCACTTATGCAAAACTTGGCTGAAATTCACAAACATTGCGACAAGATTCTAAAAGATCTTCAGCACAGGAGACGATGCCAGAGCTTCCATCCCGGTTTGTGAGAGGAGATCCTGCCAGTCTTGAGTAATCTGTCGATCGGTCGGATTGTTCAATCGCAATTCCGCTAATCCGGTCAGCACATCTTGCCAAATGCCTAATTCTGCATAGAGTAACGGGATTTCGGTCGTGGGTGCGATCGCCAGTTGCTGCAGAAATTCCGTCGGTTTGCCCTGCTGTTGCGCCAGTTGTTGGGGATCAACTCGTTCGATCCAGCCACCAATGACGGGATGGGTTTCCGGTTTATTGGGATTGCCACAGGGGAGCCGCAATTGCCAGAGATAGCGTTGTCCCACTTGCATTGCAGGGAGCGATCGGGGTAGCTGGACTCCGATAAAGCCAGACTGACCGCTGAGGATGAGGGGAGTGCTATAAATTTGCCGACGGGTTTTGTCTCCGGTTGCCTGTTGGACTGTGAGATGGGCAGCCGTTCCAGGGGTGGTGGCGGGCACATGCATCCAAACGGTGGGATAGTCTCGGCTACTGTAGTCCACAGGCAAGGAATTGCGATCGAGGCTTTCTCCCACTTGCGGGGCAGGAACGATCGCCGTCAAGGTTTTCTCCGGTTGCGCACAGATGGCACTGCGGGCGATCGCTCCCTGCCGATACCCAGTGGGACGCACAGAGACTCGCCAATTCAAGCGCTTGCGGGGCTTGGCCGGGGGCTTGGCTCTTGTCAGACGCGATCGTTGGCTGAGCTGAATGACGGTAGGGGTTGCAGCAGAACTAGCAAGCGGTTGGAATGGAGTTCCGGGCAAGAGTTCCACGAAGGCGATCGCGCCAGAGAGTGCTATCCCTGGGATCATGATTAAGAGTTTGTTTTTAGGTCGAAACATTGGATTAAGTCGCATCATGCATCTCCTGGCTCACCGCTGATTGAATAGATTGACAATCACTTGGGTAAATTGGAAGTGAAACTCGCAAAACATTGTCCTGATGGTTTTTGAGGATTCTTGGGCGATTGAGTTAATTTTTTCGACTGAGCTAACTTTTGCGACTGGGCAACACGTTCCGGGATCATGGCTTGCAAAGAGGGCGGAGCAGGCGTGGGGGCAAGGCTTACCCAATCCCCCGTTTCTGGGTCAGCCGCCAGGGGCGCGAGAGGATTATTGGGCAGACCTCCCCGTGAGGTGATCCTAAACGTAGAAGCTTCCTGATCGGTCTGGACTCGGCATTCCTGCCCCACCAACTTATTGGGATCGACAAATTCGCTAGACAGTTCATCTAGATCGCGCCCTAGATCCGCATCCGCCGCGCTGACCTGGCTGCCAAACAGGTTATTTCTGCGATCGCCCACCTCCGGTCTTCTGCGCACAAAGCCATCTGCCGCACCCCCGCGTAGCACAATCACCCCCTCCCGACCCCGTTTTTCCGCCAGAGACACAATGTCATTTCCATTAAATCCCGCAGCAGGTAACGCTTGAGTTAGTGCAAAGCCCTCGATCGTGATATTGCCACCAAAGGTGTCTGGCCCTAAACCGATCGCCGCGATCGTACTGTCATCTTTTAAGGTGATATTTCTGACGGCTGGGTTGGTGGATGCAGGGGTGGGTGGCTCAATGGATAGATTGGCAACAGGCACATTACTAGCCAACAGATTTGCCGTTAGTGCATTACTAGCTGGTAGACTATTGGCGGGGAGATTCTGAATTAAAATATTTCCCTGGGTATCTCCTAGCCCACCTTGACCCCGTTCCACAATCAAAGCACTGGAACTGAGATTAAGCTGGCTGGCACTAATTTTGAGATTACCAGCAGCAACCCCAGGAGCAGTACTGCGGATGGTGATTTCAGAACGGTTGGGATGATTAGCAAGATTGGGATTGGGAGATGGATTCGGGATTGCTGCATTTCCAATTAGGGTGACGATCGGAGCGGTAACCTCAATATTGCCAGAACTGCCACTGCTCACAGCGATCGAGTTAATTTTGGAAGCTTGCTGAAGAGTAACATTCTGACCTGCAATCAGCTTGATGGCTCCACTGCGACCCGATGCATTACTCACAGTCTCAATTTTGGCTTGATCGAGGGCGATCGAACCTTGGGGCGTTGTAATCGTGATCGCACTGCTCTGACCTGTCCCGGTGGTTTTGGAGACGATCGAACTCTGATTCAACCGAACCGAACGTCCCTGTAAATTCAGATCACCCCCGATCGCATTTCCGGAAACATTACTGGAAATTTGATGTTTAACGTTAATCTCCCCATTCTGGGCGATCAGATTGAGCGGTTGACCTGCAACTTCAAAATTGCCTTCGGTTCTAATGGTCTGCCCTTGAATCGTCAGAGGATTCTTGAACAGTGTGAAACTGCCATCCTTGAATTCATTAAAGAGGCTACCGATCGCCACCTCAGAAGTTTCAGACCGACCGATCACCATCTCTGTAAAAGAATCACTCACGGCTTTGAGGGCATCGAGTTCAACCACCAGCGCATTCTCTTCACTGTGGTTAATTGCAATCTTTCTGCCGGAAGTTATGGAATCAAAGAAGATCGTTCCCGTGCCTGAAATGCCATTGACTGCTGTGGGTAAACCCTTCAGGGTGCGATCGCCCCGTACTACCAAGTTACCCGCGCCAGCATTGATCGTACCGATGGTTCCAGTCGGATTCTCACCAATGATCTGAACAATATCATCCTCATTTTGTCCATTGAAGGTTGTAAGCGTTCCCCCCACCAAATTGACTCCATCATTGCCATCCCCACCATTAAAAGTAGCGATCGTTCCGCCATTCAAATTGACTTCATCATTCCCAGATTCACCATTTAAAGTAGTCAGGGTACCGCCCGTTAGGGTGACGCGATCGTTACCATTGCCAGCATTGACCGTTCCAATGGTTCCACCACTTTGGTTGATGACATCATCGCCGTTACCCGTATTGGCAGTTGTTATGGTTCCAGCACTGGCGGTTAAACGATCGTCTCCTTCTCCAGAATTAACGGCTCCAATCGCGCCGCCATTCTGATTGATTTCATCATTGCCGTTTCCAGCATTCAAGATAGCTAAATTGCCGCCACTGATAGTCAGGCGATCGTTGCCATTGCCAGCATTGATGGTTGTAACGGCACCACCGCTCTGATTCACTTCATCGCTCCCCTCATCCCCATTCAGCATGGTTAACGTTCCGCCACTGATGGTGAAGTGATCGTCCCCATTACCACCCTCCATAGTTCCAACAATGCCACCACTTTGCTCCAGGCGATCGTTGCCATTTTCACCCCTAAAGCTGCCCAGCGTGCCATTACTGATGATCAGGCGATCGTCCCCTTCACCGCCCTTAATTTCTGTCACGGTTCCGGTGGACATGTTGAAGAGGTCATTGCCATTGCGACCATCTAGCAACTCTACGTTACTCACTCGGAAACCAGAGCTAGTATCAAAAACAGTGCTAATTTGAATCAGATCATCTCCCTCGGTGCCCAGCAGTAAATCTTGCGTTCCTCCTGCGCCATTAATGTGCTCTACCTGAACAAAACTCATCTCAGAACTCGTCATGCTGTTAGTTCCCGTGAGCGTAAACGTATCATTACTCGGGGTGCCTGCGATCGTATCTACGCCCTCACGACCTTCAAAGATCTCCATATTGCTGAACTGCGTGATGCCAATGGCTCCTGCTTTATTGCCTGTGAGGGTCAGCACATCATCACTCCCGGTGCCCACGAGCGTATCTTCGCCTGCCGCACCATCCAGGGTTTGAATGCGCGTAATATAAAAACCATTGGCAATATTGCCACCTAGGGAGAATGTGTCAGCATTGCTAGTGCCGATGACTTGGTTATTGATTCCTCCACTACCATCCAAGACTTCTACGCTACTGAAAGTAACATTTCTAGCAATCACATTGGTTTGATTGCCTGCCCCATTCAAGGTGAAGATATCGTTAACCGCTGTCCCAACGATTGTATCTCTTCCCTCTAAAGCCTCTACTTCTTCCACTTGCGTAAAATTCATGCCTGCGGTGGTCAAGGCATTATTAGCCGTTAAGGTAAAGGTCTCATCGATCGCTCTGCCGACAATTCTATCCGTGCCACCCTGAGCATTAAACGCTTCAAGATTTTGGAATGAAAAGACACCGATCGTTCCTGCGTTGTTATTCACGATCGTAAATGTTTCTGAACTATTCGTTCCAATGACCGTATCATTGCCACTAGCGCCATCAATTTCCTCAACTTGACTGAAGTTGATATTGGCAGATTCCAAGGTGTTGGCAGAGGTTAGCCTGAAGCTGTCGTTACCGCCTGTAATGGGATTGCCCAAGGAGGTGCCCACAATGCGATCCGTGCTTCCCTGTCCCTGAAAAGCTTCAATATCCCGGAATGCAAAACTATGAACCGTGCCTGTCTGATTCCCGGTTATGGTAAAGAGATTGGGAGCAGCCGTCCCGATCACCGTATCATTCCCTGCTGCTGCATCAATTTCTTCTACCTGTCTAAACTCGATTTGTGAGGCTTGTAAGGTATTGGGAGAGGTCAATTCAAGGAGATCATTATCGGGGGTACCCACCAGGGTATCTGTGCCGCCTAGGGCATCTACAATCTCCACCTGACTGAAATTGATATTGGCAGAGGTAAAGGCATTCGTTGCCGTTAGGGTAAAGGTTTCATTAATGGGTCTGCCCACGATCGTATCGCTGCCCCCCCGACCTTCAAAGGCTTCGATATTCTGGAAGGAGAAAGCGCCGATCGTTCCTGTATTATTTCCGGTAATGGTAAATGTATCGGGGTTGGCAGTGCCAATGACCGTATCAGTGCCACCTGCGCCGTTGACTTGTTCTACTTGGCTGAAATCAATTTCAGAGGATCTTAAGGTGTTGCTCGAAGTCAGCGTAAATTGATCATTACTGGCTTGCCCCACAATGGTATCGGTGCCACCGCGCCCTTCAAAGGCTTCAATCTCTTGAAAATCTGTACCACCAATTGTTCCAGCTCTCTCTCCAGCAATCGTGATTGAGTCATTTCCTTCTGTCCCAACTAATCGATCCTGGACGTTTCCAGTTCCCCCATTGAGAATTTCAATACTCAAGATCTGAAATCCATCCACGATCGTTGCACCGACCGAAAAGGTATCACTCACATTATCTCTACCATGAACTGTGTCAATACCAACGCTTCCGTCAATGGCTTCTACCTCATTGAAGATAACGCTGCTGCCCACATGAGTTGCGCTATTGGTTCCCGTGACATTAAACGTATCATTGCCTAGCGTTCCCACCACCGTATCGCGATCGGCTCCCCCGCTAAATGCCCCCGTCACAGTTCCCCCATTGAGATTTAATGTATCGTCTCCAGCATCACCAATTAAGGATCCCGTTACGGCTGCCCCAGGATTGAGGTTAAAGGTGTCATTGCCTTGGTTGCCTCTAGCATTGACAGTTGTAGCTGAATTAAAGTTAAAGGTATCATTGCCCTGCCCCCCTTCCAAGGCTTCCACATTGATGAAGGAGAGCGTCCCATTTAGACTGCCTTGAAAGAGTAGCCCATTTAGGGTAAAGATATCATTGCCAGAACTACCGCGCAGGATATCAAACCCACCATTGGCATTTAGAATTTCAAGATTAGAAAAGGTGATCGCGGAACTAGAAAGTTCTCCATCTAGCTCAAAGGTGTCATTGCCCACAGTCCCAATTAGCGTATCGATGCCCGAGCCACCTCGAACGGATTCAATACTGTTAAATCCACCAGCAATTCCGCTAGCAATATTGGTTTGTAGGTTGACGGTAATGTTGGTGGTGTAGTTGCTGTAGTCCAGTCGATCGCTGTCTCCACCGCCATCTAGGGTTCCTGGGAGAAATGCGCCGTCGTTGAACCGGAAGGTGTCATTGCCAGTTTGCCCTTGGAGATTTTCTACCCCAGAGACTCGAATACCCGTAAATGCTTCTGTGTTGTTATTAGCGATCGTAAAAGTATCATTTCCATTGGTACCAATCACAGTGTCATTACCTGCTCCACCCACGATCGAATTAATATTGCTGAATGCTGTAACTCCAGAAGCACTAGCGGTTGCAAAATTAATGGTTGCGCCTGTTACAAAAGGACTGTAGCTCAGGGTATTGATGCCAGCACTGCCATTGATCTGCCCCATCTGACCAGTGGGTTGTATTTGAAAGGTATCATCTCCTCCCAGACCCTCTAGGCGTTGGATATTGCTAAAGGCGATCGTATTGACACCACTCGTCAACTCACCTTGGATATTGTTCGTGACGTTAAACAGATCAATGCCATTACTGCCCTGTAGTGTGTTGGTTCCGCCTGCACCATCTAGGGTTTGAATATTGGTAATTTGTAAGCCCGTTCCCGTTCCATCCAGACTGAAAGTGTCATTCTCGGCAGTCCCCTGAACGGTATTTGTGCCCCCTGCTCCATCAACTCGCTCGATCTCCCTAAAGCTGATATTATTACTCTCAACGCGATTGCTCCCTGTTAAGACAAAGGCATCATTCGCGGCTGTGCCAGTCACGGTATCGGTGCCAGCCCGACCTTCAAAGATCTCAATATTATTAAAGTTCGTCGCACCCATAGTTCCAGCATTAGCAGCCGAAATAATAACCGTATCATTATTGACGGTTCCAATGAGTGAGTCATTGCCATCCGCACCATCCAGGGTTTGAATGTTCGTAATCTGGAATCCATTCGCAATACTGTCACCTAGGGAAAACGTATCATTCCCTGAACTACCCTGAACCGTGTTATCTCCGCCAGCACCATCAATGCGTTCTATGGTACTGAAATTAATACTATTACTCGTAAAACTATTAGCACCTGTGATCGTAAACGTATCATTTCCTGCAGTACCCGCGATCGTATCTGTGCCGTCTTGCCCTTGAAAGGCTTCAATATTTTGGAATGAGAAACTACCGATCGTTCCTGCGTTATTTCCGGTAATGGTAAAGGTATCTGCCTCAGATCTTCCAAGAAGCGTATCATTTCCACCTGCTGTATCAACTTGTTCTACCTCGCTGACACTAATATTAGCCGCCGTCAAGGTATTGGTGGAAGTTAAGGTCATGGTATCATCGCCCACGGTGCCAACGATCGCATCCGTCCCCCCTCGACCTTCAAACCCTTCGATTTGCTGAAAGCTAGCGGTGGTGTTCAAAGTCCCTGCATTCACTGCCGTAATGGTAAACGAGTCATCATTTGCAGTCCCAATGACCCGATCCTGACCGTCTCCCGCTGCGATCGTTCCATTGAAGGCACCACCGTTGAAGGTAAATGTCTCACTTAACTCACTCGCAGTGATATTTCCATCGACAGTCCCGTTATTAAAGTTTAGATTTCCCCTAGTGCTGGTCGAACCCCCATTTGTGGTAACAGAAGCTCCGTTAAAATTGATACTTCCACCATTTCTAGCTTCTAAAATTAATGTGCCAGCATTCCCATCTCCCACATCAATGCTATTCACTGTAATATTGCCGGGATTCGCTGTACCTGCTGGATTTGCAGTAAAATTCGTCCCTTCCTGCGTGGTGGGAACATTGGGGCTACTGACGGCAACTCCCGATCGCAGAATCAACGCAGGTCCCCCTGTGAGTGTTGCAGCATCGGGATCACTCCCTGGAATGGCGGCATCGGGACCCGTAATGGTAATTCCGCCTGTGGCATTGATACTGCCTGCTGCCTCCACCTTGAGGGAGGTACCTGTGTAGGTGCCAAAGGTGACATTGCCGCCCGATCGCACGATTGGGTCAAAAAAGCTGACGAAGGTACCGGGCTGCCCTGCCAGGTTGAGCATGGAGAAACTGCCACCACTGCTAAAATGGGCATCGCCTGAAATTAAACCATCACTGATCAGAGACAAGTTTCCGCCGGCTTGGAAGGGTGTGGTGGGATGATTCAGCGCCAGAATATCAATTTGCTGATTGCCTTGCAGAGTGAGGTTGCCCCCTGCATTAACTTGGACGGGCGCGGTGAGACTATCGCGAACTTTTAACGTATTCCCCGCAACGATCGCTAAGTTTTCCGTCGTGTTTAACTGACTGTTGTTAAGGATGACATTTTGCTGTGCCGCGATTGTGGCTGATTTTGCTGTCAGTTGTTGAACTTCTGCATTGCCGACGGTGGCTTCTATCTTCACCTGACCCTGGGGAGCCGCGATCGATCCCGTACTGGTGACTGCCCCAGCCGTTAACTGTAGATCTTTTCCGGCGACTAAATTAGCAGCATTTCGCAATTCTGCAGGCGGAGTTGCCCCCATCTGCAAGCCGATCGGAATATTAATTTCCAACAAAGGAGGTGCCTGAGGATTACGAGCACTAAAGGATTCCCCATTGCTAAATAAAATGCGATCGCTTGTCCCTGCAACAAAGGATCCTGCCACATCTAACTGGGCATTGGGACCAAAGAGAATGCCATTCGGGTTAATCAGAAATAGATTGGCTGAACCATCTACGCCGAGTTTGCCCAGGATATCTGAGCGATTACTGCCCGTGACACGGCTGAGAATATTTTCCACACCACCGGGATTAGAAAAATAAACTCGCTGATCTCGTTCTACACCAAACTCTGAAAAGCTATGAAACAGGTTCGCACCGCGACGAGCACCCCCACCAATGCGATCGCCCAAAGCGCCACGAATTTCCACATTGCGATCGATGACCGATCGCTCTGCACCCAGGGTTTGATCGGGGGTAATTTGAGCCTGAGCGGCTTCTCCCTGCAACAAGGCTCCGTGGGCTAAGACTAAGCATCCTAGTCCAATGGGGGCTGGCAAAGAGGGGCGACGTAGGTGGGATGGAAACAGAACTGACTTGCGCATGACGCTCTCCGGGGGGGCGGGGGATTCTAGTGATGGAATGATTTAAAGCCAATTGCCAACGAGAATAAAGGAAGACCAATAATAAGGATGGCTATACTCTGAATGTTTTAGCATATTGATTTGTGCTTGTTGTAAAGATTGAGATCTTGTTAGCTGTTGTGTTGCAAGTTTTTGGTAAAGCTGTTGCATGAGTATAGAAGTTGCTTGATCATCGGCAGCCCAGAGGCTAGCAATGGTGCTCCTCGCGCCCGATCGCAATGCCATTCCAGCTAATCCCAAAGCAGCGCGATCGTCTCCTTCTGCGGTGTTGCAGGCACTGAGAATCAACAATTCCAAGGGCGATTGTTTAGACCGATCGCGGTTAATGGCAGTGGTTAGATCTTCAATGCCGAGGGTGGTGGGTTTGCCTTGGGGATCGGAAATCAGCAAGTAGGTCAGATCGCGATCGGAACTAAATTCACCGTGGGTGGCTAAATGCACAATGGGGGATGGATTGAGTTGCAGACTATTGCGAAATTGTTGTTCCGTAAAGGTGCGATCGAGGAAGGATTGAGTGTTAGGAAGCACCGACTGAATATTGGCTAGTTCTGTTTTAATGGCAGGAAGCTGAGAAAATTCCCGCAAACTTCCGTTGGGCAGTTGAATTTTGCCACCTGTGGTTAATCCAAAGGCTAGCGCAGCCATCGATCGAGTTTCTAAGGATCTGGGATCGCTCAATTGCAGACCCGGAGTAACCGCCACACTATATTTTTCAATTAAAAACTGATTGCCATCCCGTAAAGCTGCCATCGGCACATTGCGCAGAAATCCATCCAATACAAAGACTAAGGTTGTTGTCTGAGATCGGGCTAAATGTGGCTCTAACGGACGAATCATCCAATTATACACCTGATCAGCGGGTTGTTTATAGGCTTCCAAATCAATCCGATCAGCTAGATTGGTGCGCAATTCCTGTACCGTTGCTTTTAGGGTTGCCTGACTGACGGGACTTTGGTGAAAGGTGAGCGATCGTTTTTTTCCTGGCAAACTGGTAATCACCGCTAGGCGATCGGACAAAATAATCGGGTAGACGATCGCCGTTTGTTGGGTGGCTTGAATGGCTTCTAAATTCACTTTGCTAGCTTGCAGACAATCCGCGCCCAGGAAGTTATTCAACTCCGTCACCTGCAGGGTATCAATGAGTTCGATCGCTTTGCGCAGGGTGGCTTCCGAAGGTTTCTGTCCTTCATTTTCCAACAAGAGTCGCACGAGATCTCGATGAACAGGACTGATATCTTTTTGGAATGAGAATAGGGTTTCTGATAAGACGGCGTTGGCATCACTACGAATGCTGGATAAACTATTCACAGCCGCCTCATAGGATACGATCGCTCCTGGTCGATCGCCTGTTTTTTCTAATATTTGTCCCCGTTGATATTGCAACCGATAGAGCACTTCAGGGGCATTGACTATTTTTGCCTGCAAGATTCCTTGATGTGTGGCAGAGAGGGCTATTTTAGACTGACCGATTTGCTGCGCCAGTTGTCCTAATAACAGTTGGACGTAGGCTTGAGACCGACGATCGCCTAATTGATTGGCTAAGGTTTGGGCAGCATTGAGTTGGCTAGCAGCAAGCCCTGCACCCGCGTTACCTGCGGTCAATATGCTATGACTAAAGTTAAGCTGGGCTTCTAATTTGGGGTAGCTTTCCGGGAGGGCGGCGATCGCTTGTTGAATCGGTTGCCACTGGGCGATCGCGCTTTGAGGGTTCACTTCAGAAAGCAGGCTGAGATGATTGAGTTGAGCTTTCAGTCCGAGGGAGCCGGGGCGCTGCGCCAGTTGGGTATACAGTTGACTTGCCTGTTGGGTGGGATTCGGTTGTTCATTCCCCACGATCGTCACAGCCCCCCGTCGCAGTTGGTCGATCGCCCGGTTGTGATAGAAATTGGCTAGGGTGAGTTGACTGGTGGCGATCGCTTCTGGATGGTTGAGTTTTTCAGCAATCTCAACCGCATTCTTTAAAACGGTTTCCGCTGCCAGCCGCTGGTTTGTAGATCTTTGACGACCCGCGATCGCAAGGCTTTGTCCTAATTGCCGCAATCCTTCGACTTTTGCAATAGAATCGGGTTGCGCCATGAGGGTGGGTTCTAGGGATTCTAGGATCTCTGCCGATCGCCGAAAGAATCCCATGGCTTGCCAAGCGCTGGCTTGACGAATTTGGCTGCGCAAAACGCCGGATTCATCTTGCAATTGTTGATAGAGTTGGGCGGACCGTTGCCAAGTTTTGAGGGCTTGTTCGGGTTGCTGTTGTGCCAGTTGTAATCGACCTTGTAGTAATAGGGTTTGTGCTAGTAATTGGGAGTGCTGGGCTTGTCCTTTGAGTTGTTCTAAGCTGGTGAGGCTGGTGGCGATCGCTCGGTTGGCTGCTTGCCAGTTGCCGAGTTGACTTTGGATGAGGGCTAGGTTGGTGAGGGCTAGGACGCGATCGGTGGGGTTGGTGGATTGTTGAATTTGTTCTAATAGTTGGATCGCGGCGGGGAGATCTCCGGCTTGGTAGTGTTGTTGTGCTTGTTGTAGTTGGGCAGTGGGGGGGCTGGAGCGGGCGATCGGGTTTCCTAGGGTAAGGCAGAGGGTGCTGCTTAATAGGAGGATGAGGCAATGGCGAAGAAGTTTCATGGGGCTTTGGGGCAGGAGGATTGAGGGATTTGGGGGATTTGGGGGATTTG
>JAYKGX010000205.1:0-7943 GCA_035285565.1 Synechococcales cyanobacterium | reverse complement strand
ATCTCTTAGTCACCGCAGAAGCTCGATCCCCCTAGCCCCCTTGAAAAGGGGGAACATGAAAGTGGAGGTATTTCAAGTAAGCACCCGATCGCCTCCAACCATCTCTTAGTCCCCCTTGCCAAGGGGGATTTAGGGGGATCGAATCCCCGCGAAAACCGATCGCTCTTCCAAACCTCCACACATCCGAATAACGTTGCTGAAACAGATCGTTAGGCGAGGCAAACCGAAAAAAGTCAGCCCAGGACAAAAATCTCTGTGGGAGGACTGGGAGGCTCCGGTGGAGGAAATTAAGCAGGTGGCAGAGAAATTTGTCGCTGCAAATCAGTTTCCGCCCCACCCAAGCTAAGTCACGGATCCATCATTCTATTTTACAAAGGAGGTGAAAAAAGGTTGGGTGCCAGGTAACGAATCGCTAGGAGGTGCATTATGTCGTAGGAAATCCATCTATGACTAATTCTTATTTTTGGGCTGAAACGCAGGTGTGTTACAGTTCACAAGTCGCTGCGCGAGAAAAGAGAAACCAGAGAAAAACCCACCACCCCCAAACCTCCCCAACCTCCCCCCACGGTAATTCTCCTGCCAGAGAAAGAGATGGCGAGAACATTAGGTCGTCGTACCCCACCCAGTTACCTCCACGTTGCCAACCGACTTTTTCTAAGAACTTTTTGTAGTCGTCATTGTAGTCCATGGGGGAACCACATTTTTCCCAAATCTTTTTCTGCACGGAGAACCCAAAATGTCCATCACTGGCTTCCACCCAAAGCCGATCGATCGTCAATAAATCCTCACAGGGAAAATGCTCTAAATCCTCTGGATCTAAATACCCGCGATCGGTTTTGCCTGCCACTTCTAGCATGACTTTGAAGGTTTCCTGGTCAGCTTCTTTCCAGTTTCCTGCTTTGAGCAATGCTTCCAGTTTGGTGTACGTTGAATGGGTCACTTGATGACTTAATCGTTCTAATTCCTGTTCGATCGCAGGGTCAACCTTTTTAGTGGTCTCTTGCAATGCTGCCCGCGCCAAATCCGTTAGGTTTTGATCCAGCATCGATCGAATTAAGGCGCTCGGATTTTTCAACAAACTGGAATACATCAAAATCAACGGCTTCCATTCTGGAATCATGAGACGATCGATCACGAATTGATCTGGTTGACGATCGAAAATCTCTTTGGCGGCTAAATACTCCTGAAAACTCCAATGGGCAAATTCGTATTCCCCCACTTCCTTTTCTACCAACAGCTCGCTCACCCGCACTACTTCCTGCAAGAATTCCCGCGCATCCACTGCCTCATTTTCTGCCGTCAAATATCGAGCCAAGCGTTCCACCAAAACACCCTGCTCCACCGTCTTCTCGCGATCGTTCAACACCATTTCCAGCGCCAACTTCTGCAAAATCGTTTGGGCATTCGTCTCCGTCAGTAAGGTCTCTAATTCCTTAGCACCCGGACGATCGACCAACTGTAATTTACAAATTGCCTGATACAAATCCACTTTTCGTTTCGGTAATTGCACATTCGGACTCAATCGATGAAACGTCGCAATCATATTCAGCAACAGCGGAATCTTCGCCAAGTCCTCAATTTCAGGACGTTCTCGAATTTGTCCCAAGAGCTTGACCGCTTTCTCCTCCGCTCTCCGCGTTACATCCGAGGTCGATCGACCATGATTGGCATAAGATTCCTGGTACTGATACCAATCTTTAATAAATCTTTCCTGTTGCATTGTGTTAAATGGTTCAACCCAGATTCGCATTCGCATTTCCAGTTTCGTTGCGATCGGTTGTTCATCATAGGCTTTCGGACGCGAGGTCAGAATGGCGATCGACTTCGGATATTCTCTTAATTCCCGCTTCAGCCATTGCGCCACCTGGGGACGAATATCCTCCTTCACCTCATCCAGCCCATCCAACAGCAAAACCGCTTCACCCGCTTTCAGCTTGGCGATCGCCCAATTTTCCGGTAACGCCAAATCTCGCGACAAATGCGGAACGTGATGCTGCATTACCACTTCTGGCAACGTGAGCGCAGGCGTTTTCGCCACCAGTTTGCCATAGGTTTTCAAAGGCAAAAAGATCGGCACCTTCGCATTCACACCATAGCGCCGATGCTGTTTACTGCTGTAAATGTAAGCAATGTGCCGCAGCAATGTCGTCTTCCCATAACCCCCCCACGCCAAAATCGCCATCCGCCGAAACGCAACACCTTGCTTCGAGTCTGTTTCCGCCTGCTTCAGCCATTGCCAAATCTGGGTATCCTTTTGGCTCGACGGGGAATTTCCCAAGCACTCCCAATTGTCCGCCCACTCATTCAACTCATTCATCCAACCGGGGTGCCGATCGGTAAAAGTCATCGACAAGGGCACAAAAATCTCTTCCAGCAACGGCGTAAATACTTGAGTAATGCCATCACAGAGAGACGTTTGACAATCTTCCTTCTGCAACTGCAAATATGGGTCATCCGCCCCACGCGTTTGCAAGTCTTCGATGAAATTGTCAATCTTGCCATCGATCGCCTTGCCCGTTGCTTCCAACCGTCGCTCAGTTCCCTGGTGGAGCGGACTCAGTAATTTTGCTCCATAGGTAATTGCCACCCCAATTGCTGCTGATGCGATCGCCTTGGGCACATCACTATCCTTGAACAGTGACCAAAAGGCTCCAATGCTCCCCGCACCAATTCCACCCGTCATCAAAACCTTGACAATCATTTCCGCCAGTTGATCCTTGGGATCAGGTGAGTTTTGAGGTGCGCCAGAGGTCATAGGGTAATCTGTCATGAAACAGCAATACCCCCATTCTACATGAGCAAAAAACTAGATTCCAGATAGACATCCACCTCTTGCACCCCCAAAACTTAGGGACTGGGGGGCGGTTCGCCAGGATTTGTTGCGTTGATTTTTTGATTTGGGATGACGAACTATTTCCCACGAGCTTGGGTTTCATGCGATCGCTTTTCAATCTAAAATCTGAAATCCATGCGATCGCTTTTCAATCTAAAATTCAAAATCCAAAATCTAAAATCAATGCGATCGCTTTCAATCTAAAATCTGAAATCCATGCGATCGCTTTTTATTCCAAAATCTGAAATCCATGCGATCGCTTTCAATCCAAAATCTGAAATCCATGCGATCGCTTTTTATTCCAAAATCCAAAATCTAAAATCTGAAATCCATGCGATCGCTTTTCAATCCAAAATCTGAAATCTAAAATCCAAAATTGATTGGTTTGTTGGCTGGATTTTTTTGGGCGCGGGATGCGCGCCCCTACGGGTTGTTCGTTGATAAATTGATGTGTTTGTTGGCGTTTGTTTGGGCGCGGGATGCGCCCCGATGGGGTTACGATAAATATTTTGTGCAAACGCTCATGACGGTACCCTCTGGTAAATTCAACATTTGGGTTTGGGTTTCGTTCCATGGACTGGGACGACTCCATTCATGGGTTTCGGCAAATCCACGCACGTGTAAGTTGTTGATCGTGGCTTGCACGTCTTTGGGTTTGCCAATTAACCACATCTGAATGGGATCACGATCGCTTCCCCCGGTTTCAATTTTTCTGGCAGCAGAATGTCCCGATCGCCCTCTGTACGAGCGATCGCCTATTAATTTCGTCATGGAAAAGACCTCCAACAGACTTCGGCTTTGGTTTACAGGAAACCAAAAACCTGGCCATCCTGCCTCTGGGTGTGTTACGTGGTGACAAGCAGGATGCCCGGAGATGTTAAAATCTCCAAAGCCTTTGCGTTGCCGAGTACAACGGAGAGGTTAGTCACTCAGGGTTGCGGCTAACAGCCTTGGGTGACGTGAATGAACCAGATTCCTGGGGTTGGGCTAGCACGGAGCTTGTAGGCAATCCGCTAACTTAGCAACACACGATAAAACATTTTCACTGGGCAAGTCAACTAGTCATTGAAATCTTTTTGGGAGAATAATTGGGGGAGTGGGGGAGTGGGGGCGATCGATTTTGGATTTTAGATTTTGGTTTTTGGATTGGGAGAGGGGCGATCGCTAATTTGCATGAGTCTCTAGCCGGTGGTGAGGTCGGCGATCGCATCCCCATAGCCAAACGCTTGAAACAGCCGATTCAAAAATCTCTGCGCATCTCTCTTTTTATACCCCAACCATAGAGAACTGCTTGGAGTGGAGGAGCGAATATTGACTGGGCAGAGATTGCCGCAACCGTTCCCCATACAGGGCGATCGCATTGCCGCTGAATAATTGCTCTAAATAGGCGCGATCGCTAATCCGATCGGCTACTGCTTCCACACAGCCTTGCAACACGCCATCCCAATGCCCATAATCCCCGGAGAAGCAAGCTAACTGTTTTCCCATTTCTCCCAGGGCGATCGGCAAATAAACAGGACTGGGATCATCCGATTCAAACGAAACAAAAATTTGACCGCGCTGGAAATAATCCATGGGATCGCGCTGTTTCAATTGCCAATGTTCATACAGGCTTTCATCTTGAATTTGGGTTGGGTCATGTTCCCGCCTCCACAATAAATCAAATAAATGTTTGGCTTGACTAATCACCGTACTGTAATTCGCATGGGCACGCCGTTCCTGCACCATTAATTTGGTAAATTCGATCGGCGAAGGGCGGTAAGGATGCTGCGGATCAAAATCTCGAATCCGTTTTTCCCAATGTTCATGGCAAGCATGGGCCAGATCGGGTAACCAGCCACAGCCCCCTTCTAGGAAGCCAATCCGCAATGTGGGAAACTGCTCAAAGACTCCATCAAAAATCATTCTCGCTAGGGCTAATTGCTGCTGGTTGCGCTGCACAAAAATGTGGCTGAGAACGAAGGTTTCTAAGTGATCTGCCAAGCCCCCCACCAAATAGGAACCGGGACCCCCATGCAGTCCGATCGCAATATCCAAATCCACCGCAGCTTGCAAAATGGGCGCAAAATCAGGATGGCTGAGGGTTTTGCAGGTTCGCACTTCTGGGAATGCTTCTGGGGCGGCTGGATGGGGAATGGCAATATTCGGCGCAGTTGCCACCCCAATCATGCCAAGTTCTTGCACACAACGATACATCTCCTTCACGGCTTCTTCCACATCCTGCAGCGGAATCACCCCGATCGGTTTCAGCCTGCCCCCATAACCCCGACAATCTTCTGCAATGTAGGAGTTGTAGGCTTTACACAGAGCTACAGCTAGATCACGATCGAGATAGCTGGAAAATCCTAAATTCCAAGTGCCATAGATGACGTGAATATCAATCCCGGCCTCGTCCATATGGGCAAGGCGTTGCTGGTTAAACATGGCTCCCAGCGTGGTTTCTGGATGAAGATTGCGAAAGCCCCCTTTCCCGAGACCCTGAGCTTGGGGGTAGGTTCGGATGAGGTCATTTTGCCCCGTTTTGGGATTAAAATCCTGAACTTGTAACCGCTGATCCCCTAAGGCATCCACCACTAAGTTTGTGCGTTTAACAAATTCTGGATCAATGTAATCTCGAATGATGAGAGGATTTTCTACTTTATGGGCATCGGCATCAATGACGAGTAAATCTTGAAACATAGAAGAGAACTCCTGACAAAATATTCAAATCGACTAATAGCAAATCTTGCAGTCAATACAAATTGATTCGATTTAACTTTATGACGACAAACTAATCTGGAAAACTGGATCTGGAAAACTGGATTCAGTGAGACAAATGCGATCGCTGCCAATAATTCCACAGATCCCGCAGTCCAAACAGATGTTCGATCGACCAAAGTAGAGAAACGGCGATCGTAATTCCAGGAAACTTCACAAATGCAGGTTGATTTTTTTCAAACACTGCATGACCCATCCAGACGATCGGTTGGGGAACTATTAATAAAATCAACGAAATTCGCCAGTCATAAAACAGAAGAGCGATCGCCAAAAATGCCAATAAATTCGTGAAATGGTGAATTGCTTGGTTGAGGGGATGCTGATGACAAGCTAAAAAATGCCGCTTAGCCGCATGAAAGTAGTCCATAAATGACCTTGCCAAGGGGGATGAAGAGTCTTTTCTGGCAGGTTAGCATGGACAAACGGCAGACAGCACAGAAATGATTATTTTATTCGTGTTTTTCCACAGTTCTTAATATTTATGGGATTTGGATAGAATTGACTTTGATTTCCTTAACTTTTGCAAGGTGAATATAGCAATCCTCTTTCAGTTGTAAGAGTGGGACAGGCTTCTAGCCTGTGCAGGCAGAACTCCCACTCCACAAATCAATTAGGATTGCTATAGCTGAGAATCACGAGAGCATTTCTATATTTTATTATGGAGTTTTAGTCGCTCAAAACAGTTATGCATCCAAATCTGTGGCATCCCTATTTCCAAGCCAAAACCTGTCCTGAACCCCTCAAGGTGCGATCGGCGCAGGGAATCTGGCTAGAACTCGAAGATGGACGACACATTATTGATGCAATTTCCAGTTGGTGGGTGACGCTGTATGGACATGGACATCCTCGCATTGCCGCCGCCATTTATCAGCAAGCTCAACAGCTAGAACAAGTGATTTTCTCTGGCTTTACCCATGAACCCGCTGAACAGTTGGCAGAAGCATTGGTCAAGGTACTGCCGCCCGGATTAACACGAGTCTTTTATTCCGATAATGGCTCTACCTCAGTGGAAGTTGCACTCAAAATGACCTATCAATATTGGGTCAACCAAGGACAGCCCCGCACCACCTTTCTAGCCTTTGAAGCGGGTTACCATGGCGATACCTTTGGCACCATGTCCGTTGGCGCACGATCGCTGTTTACCCAAGCCTTCACACCCTTGTTATTTGAAGTGGAATTTTTGCCCTTTCCCGCCACATGGCTCGGCGATGAAACCATTGACCAGAAAGAAGCTCAGGCGATCGCCACACTGCAAGACAAACTCACCGCCAATCCCGATCGCTATGCTGGCGTGATCATTGAACCCTTAATCCAAGGCGCAGGTGGCATGAACATGGGTCGTCCGCAGTTTCTACAAACCTTGGCACAGCACCTAAAAACCGCCCAAATTCCCTTAATTCTGGATGAAGTCATGACCGGATTTGGACGCACGGGAGATTGGTTTGCCTGCACAAAAGCCCAAATTCAGCCCGATGTCGTTTGCCTGTCCAAAGGTCTGACGGGAGGATTTTTACCCTTTGCTGCCACGGTTTGCACCGAAGCCATCTATGAAGGATTTTTCAGTGAAGACCCCTTTAAAACCCTCTACCACGGTCATAGTTATGCAGGCAATCCCCTCGGTTGTGCAGCAGCCCTAGCCGCGATCGCCCTGATGCAGGAACAACCAGAAGCCTTTCAACGCCTAGAAGCCCTCCATCTTCAGCATTTAAACAGCCTGCAAGCTTGCCCAATGGTCGAAAAACTGCGCGTCACTGGCACCGTTGCTGCCCTAGATATCATTCAACCCACTCAGGGGATGCCAACCTCCCAGTCGTGGGCAAATTCTGGTTTAGATGCCTTTGGTTGGAATGCCTCTGATCTGGATGCCTCTGTTGCCGATATTTTGACCCACCAACCCTCAACCAAAACGGGCTACCTAGCACAAGTGGGTCCCTTCATCCGGCAGCGGGCTTTAGAACTGGGTTGTCTACTGCGTCCCCTCGGCAATGTGCTCTATATTTTGCCACCCTATTGCATTAGCGAAGCGGAACTGGCACAGGTTTACGGCATCATCCAGCAAATCCTCAACGAATGTCGCTAAAATAGCCAAAAGCTTTCGAGCCTACACCCCAAAAAAGCACCCAAACCCTCATGAGCTTCACCGAGTCCGTCCTGCATTCCCACCCTGCCCCCCAACCCGACTACGTTAGCGATTTTAAGTCGGAGCCAATTATTGCGATCGATCGCGTCAATCATTCCTTCGGCAAGGGCAATCTGCGCAAACAGGTGCTCTTTGAAATCACGGCTACGGTTGATCCGGGGGAAGTGGTGATTATGACGGGGCCTTCGGGTTCGGGCAAAACCACCCTGCTGA
>JAYKGX010000204.1:0-7902 GCA_035285565.1 Synechococcales cyanobacterium | reverse complement strand
ATACCGATTCTGGCATCGCTTCTTCTAGCACAGGCTCTGGCTCGGTTTCTGGCAAGCCCAGGATGCGACGGTAAATCGCCATATATTCAGCGGTCGATCGCTCCCAACTGAAATCTTGTATCATGCCTCGCCGTTGGAGTGCTTCCCATTGGGGTTTAAAGCGATAGGCTTCGGTGGCTCGCACCATACAGGCAAAAAGATCCAACGGTTCATAGCGATCGAAGCAGTAGCCAGTGCCCATGCCTGTCAAGGGTTCATGGTGCAGGACGGTATCCACCAAACCACCCGTGCGGCGGACGATCGGCACAGAGCCATAGCGCATCGCCAGCATTTGACTAATGCCACAGGGCTCAAACCGGGAAGGCATCAGAAAGGCATCGGTTCCCGCATAAATCCGTCTTGCCAGGGCATCATTGTAAAGCAAGTAGGTGGCCATCCGTCCGGGATAGCGAGAAGCCATTTCCCACATCGCCGTTTCATAGTAGCGATCGCCCGTACCCAACAGCACCAATTGGGAATCTGTGTAAGCCAAAAAGCGATCGAGAATTTGCAAAATTAGATCAATCCCTTTTTGCTCCACTAGGCGAGTGACAATACCGATCAAAAAGGTTTTAGAATTGACTTCCAAACCCACTTCTTCTTGCAATGCAATTTTATTTCTCAAGCGATCTTCCAGAGTTTCCACGGTGTAGGTCTGGGCAATGTATTTATCATCCTCTGGATTATAGGATTCCATATCAATGCCATTGAGGATCCCTGTGGTTTTACCTTCAATAAACGCGAGCAATCCTTCTAGAGATTCGCCATAGCTGGGCGTTTTAATCTGATCAGCATAGGTCGGAGAAACGGTGGTGACCCAATTCGCAAACTGCACCGCTGCTGCCATGGTGTTATGACCTTGCATATACCAGGGACACCAGGTCATTTGTTCCAGCTTCCAGCGCCAAGGTCCCTGATAGGCGAGGTTATGAATCGTAAAGACGGTAGCAATATCTGGATCCTGATGCATCCAGACAGGAATCATGCCCGTGTGCCAATCATGACAGTGAATAATTTCGGGCTTCCAATAATTCCAGGCAAATTCCGCCGCGCCATTGGCAAAGAAGGTAAAGCGCCAATCCTCATCGGTTCCCCCATACACCCGTCGCGGATCAAAGGCGGGGTGACCCATTAAGTAGAGGGGAATATCGCTTCCTGGCAAGACCGTTTCATACACCTCAAAGGGGTTGAACATGGCATTACCAGACCAGACGAATTGCTGGGGGATTTTGATCTTGTCATTCAGAAAGCCATAGTAGGGCATATAGATCCGAACATCATGCCCAAGCTGGCGCAGAACTTTTGGCATGGCTCCCACAACATCACCCATCCCTCCGACCTTGGCGAGGGGGGCAACTTCGGCTGAAACGAACAAAATCCGCATTGTGAGGCTTCCCCAATTTTAGTGCTAGTAGCCATAATACTCAGTTTGGGGATCGTCTCGGTGTCGAGTTTGGCAGAAAGCTGAGTTTTCTCAGAAGGCGATCGGGAGGGGTAAGGAAGGAGGGGGGGAGGGGGGATTATAACCAGCCTCTTGCCTGACTTTGTTAGATTCGGACTTTCCGGTGCTGGATTACAGGTTCCATAATAGAATGGTCTACTGTCCTTCTTGGTTACTTGTCTTTCTTGGTTACTTGTCTTTCTTGGTATTAGTCTCACCCCACCCCTAGTTTATTATCATGCTGAGAGCTGGAATTGTTGGTCTGCCGAATGTTGGGAAATCGACCTTATTTAATGCGATCGTGGGGAATGCTAAGGCACAGGCTGCCAATTTCCCTTTTTGCACGATCGAGCCGAATGTAGGGGTTGTGGCGGTGCCTGATCCAAGGTTAGAGGTGCTTTCCAAGATTTCCAGCTCGGCGGAGATTATTCCGGCACGGGTGGAATTTGTAGACATTGCCGGACTGGTGAAGGGAGCCAGCCAAGGGGAAGGCTTGGGGAATCAGTTCTTAGCCAATATTCGGGAAGTGGATGCGATCGTCCATGTGGTGCGTTGCTTTGAAAATGATGACATTATTCATGTGGCGGGACAGGTTGATCCGGTCAGCGATATGGAAGTGATCAACCTAGAGTTGGGCTTGGCGGATTTGGCTCAAGTCGAAAAACGCCTGGAACGGGCGCGGAAAGATGCACGAACCAAAAAGGATTTGCAGGTGGAAGTGGAGGCGCTCGAAAAAATTGCGGCGGTGTTGAATGAAGGCAAGGCAGCGCGATCGGTTGCATTAACGGAAGAAGAAGAACTCGCGATTAAGGCCTTGGGATTACTCACCCGCAAACCCGTGATCTATGCCACCAATGTTTCTGAAGATGAGCTAGCCAGTGGTAATGCCTTTGTGGAAAAGGTGCGGGCGATCGCGGTGGCAGAAGGGGCGCAGGTGGTGGTGATTTCTGCCCAGGTGGAGTCGGAGTTGATCGAGCTACCCGCAGAAGATCGGGCGGAGTTTTTGGAATCCTTGGGGGTAACGGAGGGAGGTCTGCAATCCCTGATCCGGGCAACCTATGATCTGCTAGGTCTGCAAACCTATTTCACGACCGGTCCCAAGGAAACACGAGCTTGGACGATTCGCAAGGGCATGTTTGCGCCCCAGGCGGCGGGGGTAATTCACTCTGACTTTGAGCGCGGCTTTATTCGGGCAGAAACGGTGGCCTATCAGGATCTGGTGGAGTATGGCTCGATGAATGCAGCGAAGGAAAAGGGGCTGGTGCGCAGTGAGGGCAAGGAATATTTGGTCCAGGAAGGGGATGTGATGCTGTTCCGTTTCAATGTTTAAAATGAACGGGATGTACCAGGATGCCTGAGTTGACGTTGCCTGACTTTAATTAATTGACTCACTATGTCACCAACCCAGATCTACCTGCAATACCTACAGCAATTGGGCCTCACCCTCGCCCCACCCTGGCTGGAACAAGTGGAACAATCCCTTGCAGAAACCAACTGGGATGATCCTCAAACGCTCCTGGACTACCACAATATCGGCATCCTGGCGTTGCTGGAAGCAGAACAAACCGATCTACCCGAAATGCGCGGCTTGTATTGGGAAACAGCATTGGCAGCATTCCAACAAGGATCTGCAGGCTACCCCCTTAGCACAGCCCATCTTGCCCTGATGTATGCCCTGCTGCAGGACCCCGAAACCACCTTCCAACTGGCCCTACCGGGATTACTGCAAACTGTGGCAACAAGTGAGGCAACAACCGGAACACCGTGGGGATTGGTCTACCTACCGCGATCGCTGACCATGGAACTTCCAGAAACACT
This sequence comes from Synechococcales cyanobacterium, assembly GCA_035285565.1. Lineage (GTDB taxonomy): Bacteria > Cyanobacteriota > Cyanobacteriia > Leptolyngbyales > Leptolyngbyaceae > JAYKGX01. The sequence continues at coordinate 4,604 of JAYKGX010000204.1, read as the reverse complement.
ACAGAGATTGCTAAATGCCGCCCAGGGTCAAGAACAGGCTCATTTACTCGCGGCGATCGCCCTGGGAGAATCCCAAACCGTGTTTTATAATGCGATCGGTCAACGCTTTCTCAAAATTGCCGCTCCCCTATTTCCGGAATCGGTTTCCCTCCATTTACGTCAAGGCATTGCTGAAATTCTGGCGCAACAGTGGGAAGGGCTATTACACCTCCATCAGGCAGAACGGCTACAACCCCATCATCCCCAAACCTTGCTAGCACTCCATCTTGCCTATCGCGACCTCGGTCAACCGGAGCAAGCACAGCATTGGTATGAACAGTGGTCTGAACAAGCTCAAGCGATCGGGACAGGCTGGGCCACTGTGGCAGCTCAAGTCACACCGCAGTCGAATCTGGTACCCTTGGCTTGGGAGTCAGGGTGGTTAATGGCAGAAGCCAGTTTTCAGAGTCTGGTCACCAGTGTTTTGTTGGGGGCAGGGGACTGGTTTGAAGCAGAAATGGAATTTTGGCGCAATTCGATTCAGCCTGGGATGACCGTGATTGATGTGGGAGCCAACGTAGGAGTTTACAGTTTAAGTGCTGCGCAACGGGTGGGAGCACAAGGACGGGTGTTTGCGATCGAACCCTTTTCTGGCTGTGTGCAGGCCTTAAATGCCTCTAAACAGGTCAATCAATGGTCACAGTTAACCATTTGCCATGGCGCAGCGAGCGATCGCTTGGGTCAGTCCAAGTTACTGCTCCAGTCTGCAAGTGAGCTAAATGAATTAGTCGAGGAGGAGCAAGATTTACCCCCTGGCAGTTATGAGGAGGTGAATTGCTTTACCCTCGATAGTTTGATTGATTCCTATGACATCGATCGGGTTGATTTTCTGAAAATTGACGCAGAAGGCCATGAAGTTCCTGTCTTGAAAGGCAGCGATCGGATTTTGCGGGAGTTCAAACCCGTAATTTTGTATGAAAATATTGCAGGCGGTCAAGGTAGTAATCTTGCTGTAGCAGAATGGCTGCTCCAACATCAATATCGTCTCTATTGCTATCAACCGTTTGTGCAGCAACTCGTGGCGATCGACACTTTAGAAGACATTCACGGCAATCTCAATATCATTGCTATTTCCGCATCATGAACGAAGTCAAGAATTTTCTCCCAGCGTCACCTATGACCATCTGTAATGTGGATTCTCATCAATGAAGCAAAAATGATGACTCTGGTGACTAGAGCTAGCAATACTGGGGTCACTCTTGCCGTTCTATTAAACCGAGGGCTAACATGGTAGCACAATGATGCTCCTCCCCCTGAGTATAGGTTGGTTGCCATGCCTCATCATCCCTTCGATCGCTACATAACCTGTCTCTACAAGATCCATCCTGAAAATTGCTGTAAGTTTGCTCGCAAATTATCGGCTCACAAGTTAGCTCGTTTCCTGGGAATTGTAGTCTTCAGTTATAGCCTTACCATCTTGACAGCGCCCCTCTCAGCCCAAGGGCAGCCCGTTTCCCAAAGTAACCCCTCACCCACAGAAAACTCACAACCGAATAGCACCAACAATCAAAAACTACAATCATTAAAGCAACAGGCAGAGCAAGCAGAAAAAGCTGAAAAAATCCAAGAAGCGATCGCCCTTTGGCAACAAGTTTTACAACAGGCAGAAAAAACGGGCGATCGTTCCTCCCTCTTGCAGGCTCAATCTGCGATCGCAGCGCTCTACACTACGACCAAGGATTATAAAACCGCACTTGCCTACTATGAGCGAGTTTGGCAACAGATTCAAACCTCATCAGATCAGCGTTTAAAGGCACAAACCCTAGGCAGTATCGGGTTGACCTATCGATCGTTGCAGGATTATCCCAAGGCAAGGGAATTTCTTCAGCAAGCTTTAGGTCTGCGGCGTGAACTCAAAGATCAGTTAGCAGAAGGCGTTTTGCTGCGATCGATTGGTTTGACCTATCGCTATCAAGCGAATTACCCGCAAGCCCTAGAGTATTTTCAGCAGAGTTGGACTGTGTTGGCAAAACAGTCGGATACCTTTTGGCATTTGTTGATTCTCTACGATGTAGGCATTACCCATGTCAATCTTCGGCAACCAGAATCCGCGATCGCCTCTTACGAAAAAGCACTCCCCCTTGCCCGCGATCGCAAAAATCGCCGGATGGAACGCGAGATTCTCTATGAACTCGGGCTTGCCTACCCCAAAGTTGGGCAAATGGAGAAAGCTCATCAATCCTTAGAGACTGCATTGGGAATTGCCCGCAGCGATCGGGATACAAAACAAGAAGAACGTATCCTAGGGGAATTGGGGATGCTATACCTCAATCGTGGAAACTATGGTAAAGCATTGGAGACCCTCAAACAAAGTCTAGAATTATCGATCGTTTTAAAAGATGAATCAGCACAGGCAAATAATTTACACCACTTAGGAATTGTCTACTACACCGTAGGGGAATATAAAGCAGCTATGCCATATTACAGTCAAGCCCTTCAGTTATCCCGAAAGTTGAAAGACCGGGCTTTAGAAGGGCGGGTACTGGGGAGCGTGGGGATTCTCTATCGGGGTTCAGGACAATATGATGAAGCGATCCCCTTTAGCCAAGCCAGTTTAGCGATCGCCCGAGAAGTCAAAGATGGGATTGAGGAAAAGATTACCTTAATGGATCTCGGCATGATCTACGCCGCAAAACAGGAGTATAAAACAGCGATTCCTTACTACCAACAGGCTTTAGCGATCGCACGTCAGCAAAATGATATAACTGGGCAGGGAAAACTGTTTGGCAATCTCGGCGCACTCTATTTGGAAGATCAGCAGCCCCAGAAAGCACTGGAATCGATGCAAGCCAGTGTGGCGATCGCAGAAAAAATGGGTGATTTACGGGAACTAGGAACAGGATTGACCAATTTAGGAGTCATCCTAGCACAATTAGGGCAATTACCAGAAGCAGAAAACAGTTTACGGAAGAGTATTCAAATTTGGGAAAAACAACGGACTGATCTAGAACGTCAAACGGATTATAGTACGATCGATCGTCAAAAGGTCGCACTATTTGAGCGACAACGTATTTCCTATCGAGTGTTGCAGGATGTATTGGTCGATCAGAAACGCTATGAGACAGCTCTAGAAGTGGCAGAACAAGCGAGAACTCGGGCATTGGTGGAACTGATGAGCCGTAAAAGAACAGGGAAATCTGCCGATCGTCCTGCCGCGTCACCCAATATTGCCCCCCTCAAGATCGAAGCGCTCAAACAGGTTGCCCAAAACCAGCGTGCAACTTTGGTGGAATACTCACTGCGCAAAGACTGGGTAGAAGTGAATGGCAAAACTGAATTTCAAACCAGCGCCTTGCTCATCTGGGTCATCCAGCCCAATGGCACAATTCAATTTCGCCAAACAGATCTACGCCCGTTCTGGAAAAACTGGAACCTCAACTTGGATGAGTTAATTCAATATAGCCGCTATACTATCGGTGCAAGAGGACGATCGCGTTCAGGTCAGTCTTCCGTTAAGTTGGATCAGGGCAGTGAACTCAAACCCCTTAATGTATTGCATCAGATTTTAATTGAACCCATTCAGGATCTCCTTCCTAGCAATCCGCAGGAACATGTTATCTTCATTCCCCAAGAAGTGTTATTTGCAACTCCCTTTGTGGCACTACAAGATCGGCAGGGTAACTACCTGATCGATCGCCATACAGTCGTGACAGCGCCTTCCATTCAGGTCTTAGATCTCACCCGTCGCTTCCCATCTGCCCCATCTGCGATCGTCCCACCGCTGCATGAAAAATTTGCCAACCCAGTCATTGTCGGCAATCCAGCAATGCCAACCATCCAGTTTTTCAAAAGTCAGGTCACAGAAACTTTAAGTTCCTTGCCAGGAGCAGAACAGGAAGCTCAACAAGTTGCTCAACTGCTGAACGCCAAGGCCTTGATTGGGAAAGATGCTAAAAAGTCAACGGTATTACAAAAGCTGAATCAGGCTAAACTGATCCATTTTGCCACCCATGGGTTATTGGATGATTTTAAATCGCTCTGGGTTCCAGGGGCGATCGCGCTTGCGCCAGACGGAACAGGCAAGCCCAATGATGGATTATTAACAACCGATGAATTACTAGAAGATTCGGTGCAATTAACGGCGGATCTGGTCGTGCTCAGTGCCTGCGATACTGGTCAGGGAAGGATTACTGGGGATGGGGTGATTGGCTTATCGCGATCGTTCCTAGCGGCGGGGGTGCCTAGCGTCGTGGTGTCTCTCTGGGCAATTTCCGACCAATCCACCACAGTTCTGATGACCGAGTTTTATCGCAATTTACAAACCACTTCCGATAAAGCGACCGCCCTCCGCCAAGCGATGCTAACCACCCGCAAACAATATCCCGCTCCATCCCATTGGGCGGCATTTACGCTCGTAGGGCAGAGCGGGCGATAACTAGAATTGTTGGCTGCAAAAAGCTCAAACATCTGTATGAGCTTGGGGTATGAACAATCGACAGTGGCGTTGTTGCATGAATCAAAAATAAGCAACACGATTGGAATAAAGGTAGGAATTTCTAGGCTTCAAGGCAGACAGAATCCGGTTTAGCGATCTGGATCATGCGATTCAGCGCCACACATTGGAG
>JAYKGX010000203.1:0-3864 GCA_035285565.1 Synechococcales cyanobacterium | reverse complement strand
GGCATGATACAAGATTTCAGTTGGGAGCGATCGACCGCTGAATATATGGCGATTTACCGTCGCATCCTGGGCTTGCCAGAAACCGAGCCAGAGCCTGTGCTAGAAGAAGCGATGCCAGAATCGGTATAAGCAGGTTAGGGACGCTGCCAATAGGGCATCGGATCTTCTGCCACCCAGCCTAATTTGGAATTCGATCGCACTTCAAAATGCAAATGAGGGGCAGTAGAACTGGGTTGACCGCTGCGACCTGTGGTGCCGATGGTGGTTCCCCGTTGAACGCGCTGCCCCGATCGCACCATGAGTTTATCCAGATGGGCATAGCGAGTTTGATAGCCCCTGGCATGGTTGATCACAATTAGATTGCCAAATGTTCCTTGAGCACCCGCAAACGCCACCGTTCCCTCTGCCACGGCTGAAATCGGAGTGCCGATCGCCGTCGCTAAATCCACGCCACTATGGGCAGCCACCTCACCCCCATTGCGTTGCTTAAAGCCAAAACCGAGTAAGACTGAAAGAGAACCGGGTAAGGGTGGGGCGATCGCCAATCGAGCAGAACTTTGAGCGGGGGCATGATCTGTGGGAAACTTGGCAGTTTTCAGCGGCGACCAGATCACCCCAGGGACGAACAACACCCGAGGATTGGGTTGGCAACCATTCACTTCAAATAGAACATCTGCTCGCACTTTATAGCGCTTAGCTACCTCTCGCAGGGTTGTTCCGGCGGGCACTTCAATCCGGATACCATTGAAAGGCGGAATTTGTAGGGTGCTCCCCACTGGGACTTGTGGATTGCGTAGACTAGGATTCATTCCCATCAAGGTTTCTGGCACTAATCCATAGCGCTGCGCGATCGCCTCTACGGTTTCTCCAGCCGTAATTTTGTGAGTTTTTAGCCTTGCCAACGCCGCGATCGGGCAGCCTTCCACCGCTGCTGCTGGCTGGGGGGCAATTAAGCTGGTGAGAATAAAAAATCCTCCCATTAATTTATAAAAGGCGTTATAGTGAGTCATAGGAGCCATATCAGCGCAAAAAATAGAAATTTCGACCTTAGGGGGAATGTACCGTAAAACGCAATTTATTTTACCCTTTAAGTTCAGTGAGTCCGAAATATGTTGTATCCCCTTCACCTTTTATAGAAGTTCTAACCCTTAAGGAGGCCAAGTTTAAGTTTTTATGTTGTAAAGCTAGCATTCAACGCCTGTTGTTCTATATCTCCTTTGGAAAACCATAAAAATTGGCTGATTAGAAGGAACACATTGACAGGATTTTCTGACTTAAAACAGGATTGTATACATCTTTTTAGTTTGTGTTCTAATTAACCTGTTCTTTTTTTGCATTGCTGATAGGATTTTCTGGGTCTTCTATCTTCTAGATCTTCTAAGTGTTATATCTTCCTGAAAACGTCAGATCATCCGAGGTCGGTAGGGTATTTGTATTGTTCGGGTTATCGTGATTCCTCAGGCTTGTGTAATTTTGAATACATCGAAAAAGTTATGCCCTTAAAAGTTGCTGCCGTTGTCCCTTGTCACAATCGTAAAGAGAAGACTTTGCAGTTTTTGGATATGTTCTCTCGGCAGATGTCTGATCAGGCGGACTTGCGCTGTGACGTAGTGCTCGTGGATGCCCAGTCTACCGATGGAACCCCTGAAGTGGTGCGGACCCGGTTCCCCGACATCTGTCTCCTCCACACTCATGCTGACAGTTATTGGACTGCTTCCACTAATCGTGGGATTGAGTACGCCTTAGAACAGGGCTATGACTATATTTTGACGATTAATGATGATGCGCTCGTTGAGCCAGGGTATGTGCAAGCCCTCGTGCAAACCGCTCAACACTATCGCGTCCCTGTGCTGGCTAGTCGGATTGACTACCAGGGTAAACCAGGTCTCGTGTGGGCCTTGGGGACGGAGTTCAGTTGGGGGATTCGCTTGCTCCATTTGCAATATCACAATGTGCCTGCCCGAGAGTTACCCCCTCAGGTGCGATCGCAGGCAGTGGTGGATGTGGAAGCAGCGCCGGGCAATGGTGTGTTGATTCACCGATCGGTGTTTGAACGCATTGGCTTGTATGCAGAGCATTGGGTGCCCCATTACCATGCTGATTCAGAATTTGTGATCCGGGCGCATCGCGCTGGGGTTCGCACCTGTGTCGCGCCTCAAATCGTTGTCTATGATGACTCCCCCCTGCCCAATCAACAGCATCGAGCAGTTCCCAGTCAACCGTTTTGGTCAGAGTTCCAATTCTGCTTTTTCAAAAAGAAATCCAGTTGGTTCCTGCCCGCTCGGATCTATTTGGTGTTGCGCTATTGTCCTTGGTATTTGAAACCGATCGTGCTGCTCCAAACCACCGTGGTGGCGATGCTCGGCTGGATCGCCAAACGCCAAATCCAGGAATTTTCCCGATCGTTCCGACTGATGCGTGGCAAAATGCGGGCGTTAGCCAATTTAGAGTAGCCGTGTTTAGCGTGTTCGATCGCTCTTGGCAAAGGGTTCTCAACCTCTCTTAACCCCGTCTCCCGCAATGAGAGATGGGCAACTCAACTGCTCCTGCGATGTTGATCTCGCTGAAAGGTCTTTGCTGAAGGGTCTTTGCTGAAGGTCTTTTTGGTGCAAAGCCGGAATCCTGTGGAAGCATAGGAGGAGTGGTGATTTGGAACAGCGATCGTGCAGGAGAGTATCAACGTGAGCTACTCGATCAAGGATTTGGGGTCTGACATCTGGTTAGTGGAAGAGCTAGTGGAGTCGTCTACCTGTGCTCAAGTGATTGATGTGGCGGAGTTCTGCCATTTTGAAGCTGCCACCATCCTGCTCAGCGCGATCGACACAGATGTGAGACATAGTGGTATATTGCCGCTGGATCCGCGAAATCCTGTGCAAAAATCGACTAACGATCTGCTGACTCAAAAAATTCGGGTGATTCAGGAAGCCCTGTTTCGCATCTATGGCATTCAATTTCCCCAGGCAGAGACTTGCTCTATTCTGCGGTATTCTCCCAGTCAGCAATATAAGCGCCATGTGGATAATCTACTGCTGGCAAGTCGTGTGCAAGAAGTGCAACAGGGGATTCCTACCAGGGATGTCAGTATCGTGGGCTATTTGAACGATGATTTTGAAGGGGGAGAGACTTTGTTCGATCGCCAAAACATCAAGGTTAAACCGCAACAGGGCAGCGCGATAGTCTTTCCTGCCTACTATACCCACCCCCACCAATCTCTCCCAGTGACGCGGGGGCGTAAGTATGCCTGGACTTCTTGGCTCTATCATTGAGGGTCACCCCTTCTGCCAGACTGGGCTGCTGGTTCGTCAATCTTGCTTTGAGGGATAAACTGTGGGAGGGAGAGGGGGAGAGGGGGGATAGTCACTCCTTGAGTCCCAACTTCCTCAGCTTGTATCCATCATTTCAGGCGTGATAATCCACTGTTCAGCAATCGTCGGTAGACTCCTTCCCATTTTCTTTTCGGTTTGAAGTCCCCCTTAATAAGGGGGATTTAGGGGGATCGAGAGATTGTCGGGAAGCGAGTTTTGTCGAACTGACCTAAGCTGCATCTCGATTATTTTTTAGAAATTAAGTGGATCCAAAGCTTGCCATCGGGCATACAGAGCCGCTTAAGCAGACCGTAGGAATAGTGGATGTATTCTCCCTTGTAGTCCATCGCGTAGGCATCATTGCGATCGTAGCCCCAAGAATACCACTCCCCAAATGGATCATGGCAGAGGAAGCCATACTCGTCATACCCTGCTAACACTACGATATGGCCAAAATCTGTAAAGTAGCCATGGATGACAGCGGGGTTGCCATCTGCCAGCCATTCCTTTGCCATTTCCAGATGCCCATCGCTGACAAAATTATCGCGCATTCCATAAT
>JAYKGX010000202.1:0-10236 GCA_035285565.1 Synechococcales cyanobacterium | reverse complement strand
TAGTTCGCGACGGGGCAGGACACCCGAAAGCAGTTCTGACCGTGAATACAGACATAACTGAACAGAAAAGTTGGGAAGCTCAGTTCTATCATGCTCAGCGGTTAGAAAGCTTAGGGACATTGGCGAGTGGAATTGCTCACGACCTGAACAATGTGCTGACTCCAGTTTTGGCGATTACTCAGTTACTTCGCCGAACTCAGGTACCACCAGAGCGACAAGTGCAGATGCTAGAAATGTTGGAAGACAGTGTAAAACGTGGGTCAAGCCTGGTGCAGCAAATTCTTACCTTTGCACGTGGCACACCCGGTCAGCAAATTCCCATGCAAATCACGGATTTACTTCGAGAGGTTGTGAAAGTCATACAGCAAACCTTTCCAAAAACAATTACGATTCATCCTGAGATTCCTCCCCGTGGAATTGGCTTGATCTCTGGAGATGCCACCCAATTGCACCAGGTGTTTATGAATCTCTGTGTGAATGCCCGCGATGCCATGCCAAATAGGGGAGAACTGAGAATTTCTGTCCAAAATTGTGTCGTCGATGAGCGCTTTACTCAACTCAGTTTAGATGCTCATCCGGGAGAATATGTGATGGTTGCAATTACTGATACGGGAATGGGAATTGCGCCTGAAGTCCTCGATCGCATTTTTGATCCATTTTTTACAACGAAAGCAGTAGGGCAAGGAACCGGCTTAGGACTCTCGACTGTCCTCGGCATTGTCGGAAGCCACAGAGGGTTTGTGCATGTTTCGAGTAATCTGGGACAGGGCACACAATTTCGGATTTACTTGCCAATAACTCAAGCGATGGTCAGCGATCAGCCTTCAGTTGAAATCCCACTGCAAGGGAATGGAGAACTGATCTTGATTGTAGATGATGATTTAGCAGTTCAAGGAACAAATCGAGCAGTTTTGGAGAGCTATCATTATCAAACGCTAGTGGCGAGTGATGGTATTGAAGCGATCTCGTTGTATGCTCAACGTCGGCAAGATATTAAAGTCATCCTCCTCGATGTCATGATGCCCAATATGGATGGGATTAGTGCCATTCGGACGATCCGTCGAATCGATCCAGAAGCAAAGATCATTGCGATGAGTGGACTCTCTTCTAATCAAGCAGCAGTAGAAGCGGTTGGAGCGGCTGTATTTTTGGCAAAGCCCTGTACCGTTGAAGATCTTCTAAGAACTGTGTATGGTCTGCTGCACAATCGCTAAAAGGGTGTTTGAAAAAGTTGTGGGCGGTTAAAACTTCGTTCTACATATCAGCCAACCAGCTTCATGCCAGCATGACACAAAAGCGATCGCACGAAAGCGATCGCACAATTGATGAAGGAGCGATCGCTCTAGAAATTTTCGGTTACTAGATTAACTAGTGACTTGATAATCAGTTGTCCAATGCTGTAATGCCACTCTTAGTAACTATCAGCACCGGGAACAGAGTCTGCTTCCATGGAAAATTGCTGTAAGGAAGCATCGCGAATGGCTTGCCAACGATAGAACAGTTCATCACCACTACAATCACTGGATTTAAATGCCAAGACTGCTTCATCCAGCTCCTGTAAAGTTGCAGGTAACGGGAAAGTCACAGAATTATCTAGCATAGGGGTTTCCTCCAAGAATGAGCGACAGCCGTAGCTAACAGTCGTAGTCAACAGTCGTAAGTCGTAACCGATCAACCATGACAAACCAGTCGAAAGCCAACAGTCATAACAATCCCGTACCGAATCCTGAACGCATTAACGTTGAGTCAAGTGAACCGGAAGTGAGCACAGTTTGTATGAAGGAAATAAGATGTTAGCACCACTGCCTGCCTATGAAATCACGAGTTAGATTCAACTGATCAGAGCCGATTCATATCCAAGAAACAACAGGGGAACAAATAACTTCTAAAAACAACTTCTAGCAAATATATTATCGAGGGGAGTTACAGATCACACTTACCTGCAACGTCATAATTTCTCTTATCGTAAACATTCAATCCAGCAGGATTTGTAGCTTATGTTACAATTTTGCAGATTTTATCCAGTTTTTAAGGATTGAATCTATTTTCAAGAAAACTTTATCAAAAAAGATTGGAAGAATCTGTCTAGATCGGCACATTTTGGGTGGGTACATTTTGGGTGGGTGGATCATGTGGTTCGTTGGTTGCGGTTCGTTGGTTGCGGTTCGTTGGTAGAGACGTTCCGGCGGAACGTCTCTACGACCCATTATGTTGGACGCGATCGATATAACGTTAACGTTGGACGCGATCGATGCCTGAATTTATGCCCGGAAATTCTTGATGATGGCATCCGCAAATTCAGAACATTTCAACGGCGTTTCAACCGCAGGTTCCATTAAGCGGGCCAGATCATAGGTGACTTCCCGTTGCACGATCGACTTTGCGACCCCATTTTTAATCAGATCTGCGGCTTCCTGCCAGCCCATGTATTCCAGCATCATCACGCCAGACAAAATCACCGATCCCGGATTGACGCGATCGAGTCCTGCATGTTTCGGGGCGGTGCCATGGGTGGCTTCAAAGATCGCTGCCTGATCGCCAATGTTGGCTCCTGGTGCCATGCCCAATCCCCCGGCGATCGCGGCCGCCGCATCGGAGAGATAGTCACCATTCAGGTTCATCGTCGCCAAAATGGAATATTCATCCGGGCGGGTTTGGATCTGTTGGAAAATGCTATCGGCAATGCGATCGTTGACCATTACCTTGGTTTTCCATTGCCCATTCCCATGGCTCGCCCAAATGGTATCCAGCACCGTCTGCACTTCGGCACAGATCTTGCTCTGCTTCTCCTGGGTCATGGCATCATAGCCGGGATCAATGAGTCGGGCGTTCCCTTCAATACTCAGGTTAGGATCCTTCTCCTGATTGTCCAAAATCCAGGACTCCCGCTCCGTTACGCAATCTGCCCGAAATTCCTGGGTTGCGACTTCATACCCCCAATCCCGGAAGGCTCCCTCGGTGTATTTCATAATGTTGCCCTTATGAACCAAGGTGACCTGTTGCTTATGGGGGGGCAGGCGCAGGGCATTTTGGATGGCTCGACGGACTAACCGTTGGGATCCTGTCTTACTGATGGGTTTAATGCCAATCCCAGCATCCAGGGGAATTTGTTTGTTTTTATGTTCAGGGGTGCCTGGGATCAGATCTTCGTTCAACAGCTTAATCAAGCGATCGCAGGTGGGATCGCCCTGTTTCCACTCAATCCCCAAATAGATGTCTTCTGTATTTTCCCGATAGACAATGACATCTAGCTTTTCGGGGCTGCGGTGCGGTGAGGGAGTGCCCGCATAGTAGCGGCAGGGACGCACGCAAGCATAAAGATCAAAAATCTGCCGCAATGCGACATTGAGAGAGCGAATACCACCGCCGATCGGAGTTGTTAAGGGACCTTTGATCGCCACGCCATATTCCCGAACTGCCGCCAGGGTATCCTCGGGCAAATACTGGTAGGTGCCATACAATTCACAGGCTTCATCGCCAGCATAGACCTTGAACCAGCTAATTTTGCGCTGACCGCCATAGGCTGCTTCCACGGCTGCATCAAACACCTTCTGGGAAGCGGGCCACAGATCGACCCCCGTCCCATCTCCTTGAATGAATGGAATAATGGGGTTATCAGGCACCTGGGGTTTGCCTGCGCTGAAGGTGATTTTCTCGCCACTGCTGGGGGGAGTAATTTTCTCGTACATAAATAATTTCCGACCTCTTACCAGTGATGTCTGTTAGATCAGACTGTGAATGTTCCGTCTGCGGGGTTCCGCCTAGCCGATCGAGCGCGATCGCATTGCACGTTGCATTTTCGCTTTGGCAAAGTCTACCAGGAGTCGGGATTTGTTCCTAGCAGGCTCGATTTTCAATTCCGCTCGATTTCTTAGCAGAGAATGGGTACGCTAAAGACAAAGAATTCGAGAAACTAAAAAATTCAACCGATCTTGTCCTGGATATGGGTGATTTGGCGATGAAGAAAATTCTAGTAGTAGACGATGATGGAGCTTTGAGAGTAGCGCTGAGTCGCTACCTGGGCAAACGAGGGTTTCTCGTCCAAGATGCTGCCTCGGGAAATGCAGCCCTCACCTTATTTGAACAGGATCCGGCTGATTTGATCGTATCAGATGTACTTATGCCCGAGATCGATGGCTTTGAATTCTGTCGGCGCATCCGGGCCACGCGGGCAGGGCAGTTGGTACCCTTTATTTTTCTATCTAGCCGCAGTGAAATTGAAGATCGGGTGCAAGGGCATTCCATCGGTGCGGATGACTATCTGATTAAACCCTTCGAGCCACGGGAACTCCTCGCCAAAATTGAAGCCCAACTGGAGCGATCGCGCCGGATTCATGCCGAGATTGTCCGCCTGCTCCAACAGTTCCACACACCCCCTGCGGCTCCCCAACACACCCCCACCCCGCTCCCCCTCACCCCTGCTGAGGAAAAAGTCTTTTGGGAAGTGATCCAAGGGCATACGAACAAGCAAATTGGTGAACGGCTATTTGTGAGTCCCCGTACGGTGCAAACCCATTTGAGTAATATCCTGAACAAACTACAACTGGAAAACCGCTCCCAACTCGTACGCTTTGCCTTTGAACAAGGCTACAAGCCCCCCATAGAAGCGGTTCCCTCTGAAAGTGCTGTGTCCTAACGGGTTCCGGTTATGCTGGTTTGCAGGCTTTGAACTGATTTTTAAAGTTGCGATCGCCTTGGTAACCCGATAGATTAGCCAATTCTTCCAGTTTCTGCACACCAAACAGGTACTTGCCATTAATTTTCCAAGTGGGGAAGCCCGGTTCTTGTTTGGTTTGGACGGCAGCCGCTTGGAGTTCTTTCTGGCACAGTTCGGTTTGAGGATCCTTTCCAGTCGGATTGCATTCGGTATTCGGCAGATCGGGCAGCGCTTCAATGCCAAAGAGTTGCTTTTGTTCGCAACAGTGAGGACAGGTATAGGCCGTATAGAGCATGGCCCCCGATTGTTTCAAGTGGCGGGCTAGTTCTTTTTCCGCTTCCCCAGCACTATCTGACAGGTAAAAGAAGGGCTTTTCGGCTCCATTGGTAATGGCATATTGCCCTTCTGCCACGGGTTGGGGCGCATAGACGGCCAAGCTAGTCACCAGGGTGGCAATGCCTGTAATCGATCCCAGCATCACCAGGAGACCCCGATCGTCCCATTCCCGCCCCAGCATCACCAGCACAAACATTGCCAGCGCACAAATGGCTGAGAACAAGCAGAAGGGACAGAGACCCGCCCAACCCAGATTTTGCCCACCGAACATGAATTCCGTGAACATGATGTACATCAAGTAGCCGCTAAACAGCAGCATTCCTGTTGCCCCGACAAATAGCAGAAGCCAGGTTTTTTCTTCCAGGGACGATCGCAGGGATTTTTGATTTTCACCACTAGCCAGGAGGGGCGCAAGGGCCAAAATCGCCATGCCCAGGTAAGCCAGGAAACCCCACAGCGACAGCGGCTGCTCAAAAATTGTGGCATAGCGGCTTGCCAACACAGCACAGGTCTGGGTCGGACAAACTGCTTCACCAAACCAGCGCAGGTAGGTGAGATAGGCGGTGTTAATCACTCCCAGGGTGGCAATTCCGCCCAGCAAAGGGCGCGACCAGCGATGAATCCAGGGGGCAGACCGACGACGAATCATAACAACCTCATGGGATGCTGAATTTTCCGCATCTTGACAACTGGTTTCTATCCTACACCTGGTGCTAGAAATCTGGGTTAGGTTGTCGATTGAGGCTGGTCGTTTGTCGCGTCTGGGTCGATCGAGAGATTGACAGGAATCGAGTTTGCTCGAACTGACGTGATTGTGAGGGGTTAACCGGGGGGATGGACTACGATAGCCGCTCACCTCGACGTTCTTGGAGGACTATCTCAGCAATGGTGGGGGGAAATTCATCCAACCCCGTATCGGCATGGGCAGCCGCGATCGGTGAAATAAAGGTATAGCAGGGATCACATTCACCAGTGCTAAACACTTGGAGCACCCATTTATCAGGTAGCCCTTCAATCCCTAGTTCCACCACCGCCCACTCGCCATCGGTTGAGCGGGAATTGAGAACCGCGAAAAAATCCTGCTCATCTTCTGGAATGCCCAGATCGGTCATCAAAAACTCGATCGCCAGTTGTTCTACGTCTAGGGTCTCCACGGTCATCATTAGCTTTCTCCCGTCACGATCGCAGGGTACAGTCCCAGTTGTCTGGCTAATTCACGGGCAACATAGACGAGAAATTTGGCTCCATCGGGGTTGTCGTTATGGGCAAAATAGGCAGCAGTCTGCGTCATGGTTTGCACCAATCCAGCATCCAGCAAATCCGCATGGGAATCCAATACATCTGGTTCTTGACCATTGGGGCAGTGGAGGAGCTGCTCAATTAAGCCATAATAAAGGGTCTGACGCTGGGGGTCGATCGCGGGCAATTCTACGGCTGTTGGTTCAGTCATGGCTGGTTCCACCTGAAATGAGAGAAGATTCATGAGAGAATGCATCCCATCGTAATGGGTGGGGACGATCGCTCTTGCTATGCCTAATAGCCCAGTACTCAACCCTGCAATCCCACGGCTGAATCAGCTTTTAGGAATCACTTGGGGGGGAGGGTCGGAATTCAACGGTGCTAAGGCATCCGGCAGAGACGAAACGCATTTTGAAAATTCTGGCTCCCTTGGTAACCCGACAATTCCGCTAATTCGGCTAAACTTCTGCGCCCAGAATAGAACTGCCCATTGATTTGCCAAGTGGGGAAGCCAAATTTTTCTCCTGTCTGCTTTTCCACGTCCGGGATGATGCTGCGACATTGCTCCGTTTGGGATTGCAGCCCCCCTTCGGCACATTCCACATAGCCCAATTGCTTCATTGCGTCTTGCCCAAACAATTGTTTTTGCTCACAACAGTGGGGGCACCAATAGGCCCCGTACATCTTGGCACCTGTGGCTTGCAAATGTTGTGCCAGGGCCAGTTCTGATTCCCCCGAAGGAGCATCCACGTAGAAAAATACATTGCCAGCGGCATCTGCGATCGCCCCCGGTCCGGCATTCAGAATTTTGGTAGCTGGTGCATAGAGACCCAACGCAGCCACTAAGGTGACCATCAGGGTAATCACGCCGGAAAAGATCAATTGTCCCCAGTCTTCCCAAGTGCGCCCCGCGATGGTCAAGCCCCACAAGGTTACGGAACAGAGGGCTGAAACAATGCAGAAGTAACAGACGGCGTGCAACTCAAAGGCTAAGAGGTACATGAGATAGCTGCTAAACACCGCCATCGCTGCCGTGGCTACAAAGAGGGGTAACCAGGTGCGATCGCCCCAGGAGGGAGGCGCTGCAGGTTGGCTGAGGGTGAGTCCTTTTTTGACTTCAGGGGTGGAGGCTAACGGGGTGGATTCCAACAGCAAGGGGACACCGGCTAACAGGGCGATCGTGCCATAGGCAACCAGACCCCATAGCGCCAAGGGCTGCCCCCAGAGTTCTGCGTAGGGACTATTCAGCACCGTAGAACAGCCGCCCTGACAAAGCCCTGCTCCTTGTGCCATCAATTTTTCATAGGTGATATAAGCGGTATCCACAATTCCCAGTACCGCCACCCCAACCATCAAGGGACGGGCATATTGTTGAAACCAAGGGGTTGAAGAAGGGGTTGAAGGGGTACGCATCATTCGTTTCCCAAGCAAAATTTGTTCAGACCAGTTTTCCCATTCTACTCAGCTCGCTCGATCTGGTTCATCTCTCAATCGACGTCGATCGAATTGGTGGAAGGATCCGAAGAGAAAGTGGCGATCGAACTTTAGACCTAAACCGACCTGTAGACTTAATTTTGGAAATTTAAAAAAAAGGCTTGCAAAGATGGGTGAGTTTTGTTAACTTAATTAAGCGCTGATTCAACAGCAGCAAGCCGGGATAGCTCAGTCGGTAGAGCAGAGGACTGAAAATCCTCGTGTCGGCGGTTCAAGTCCGCCTCCTGGCATAGGTTTTAACGATTTGAATATTCAAAAAACTGATCTATTTCTGGATGAGTCGGTTTTTGTTGGAACTCTGGTAGGGACTTGATTGTGGAGCGATTGGCGTGGGACGAAATTTTGCCTGCGAAATTCTGCCTGCACAGGCTAGAAGCCTGTGCCACTTTTACAACTGAAAGAGTATTGCTGTAGTGAGTATTTAATCTATTGTCTGACCGGGCATTATCTGCCCCAAATGGGTGATGGTTCCTTCCATAGTGGGCACTCTTGATTCATTACAAATCCTTGCAAAGCAATCTCAACGGATGGACAATCTGACCCTTGCACTGGATCGCCTCACCACACTTGTGGAGCAATCCACAGAACGATCCAATGCCCGGCTAAACCAGCATGACCAGAAGTTAGATGACCAAGATGCCCGCACCGAGCGCCTAGAACGCATCCTGGAAACCCATGAGACAAAAATGGAGGAACTACGAGCAACCCATGAGGACATCCGCACCATCTTGCAGATGATGACCCGCAGATTCAGCGGAGAACCTCCTGTGCCCTAAGTTCCCTAACGTGAGTCTCCCCATGCTGGTGGACCATACAATAGTATGATCCTGTGCCACTATCAACTCAGATCTAATGCGCGATCGATTAAAGCAGCGTGAAACCACCTCCGCCCCAACATCCCATCCCCGTTCTGCGGTGCCCCGGTTGACCTGGACAGGGAACCCCGATCTGCTTGGGATTCAGTTTACGCTGCGACCCAGTGTTGTGACGGAACTGCCGAGTAACTATACTTATTGGTTACACGCCTGGTTTCTGGGTCAGATGCAAGATCTTTCTGCGGAACTGTCGGCTGAGCTACACGACAACCAAACGGAAAAAGCCTTCACCCTTTCTAGTTTCCTGGGTAGTCCCCTCACTGTCCAAGCACCCGATCGCCCGCAAAATCAAACGCTCACCTTTTCTCCGCAAGAAACCTACCAATTACAGATTACGGCTCTTTCTGCTCCTGTTTGCAAGGCGCTGAAACAATGGCTAACCCAGCCCCCCAGCCAGATCAAGCTGCAGAAGGGTATTTTTCAAATTCTCGATCGGCAAATTTCGCTCTCCCCCACAACCTACGACCAGCTTTGGGAAGATGCCAAGCCCAACCACCCCCTGATATTGACATTTCTCACTCCCACGAGTTTTCACAAACAGGGTAATCATATGCCCTTGCCGATTCCTGAAAATCTTTTCCACAGTTATCTCCGACGTTGGAATATTTTTGCCAATTGGGAATTTGAGCAACAGGATTTTCTGGACTGGGTGAATCAATGTGTGGTGTTGCTGCGGCATGAGATTCGATCGCGTAAGGTACAAGTTGGGAAAGACGGGTCTGTGACGGGATTTATTGGCAGTATTCAACTTGGACTGACGAATCAGGCGAAACAGGAACCTGAATATGTCCAACTGATTCATGCGCTGATCAACAGTGCGCCCTATTTCAGTACAGGACACAAAACAACTTTTGGGTTAGGACAAACGCGCTTAGGCTGGATGACTCCTGCAGTTGTGGCAGAAGTGCGATCGCTCCCCACCCCGGCTGCTGCCCAAGCTTTGCCTAAGACCCCCACTGCTACAAATAAGGGGGTTGCGGCAGCCAGTCCAGCGGCGGCTAGTCCTATGGTGGCTGAATTGCGCAGTCAACTGATTCAAGCACGCATTGCGGAATTGGAACCCCAATTTATTGCTACGCGCAAACGACAGGGGGGCGATCGGGCGAAGTTGATTGCGCGGCAGTGGGCGAAGATTATTGCCCACCAGGAAGCAGGGGATAGTTTAAAGACGATCGCGGCGGAGATGAAGATCCCCTACGAAACGGTGAAGAAATATGCCCAACTCGCTCGTAAGCAGATGACTTAATTTTTCTCAGTCCCATCCTATGGCTCTAGATGCAAAGACTGACGAACTATCCAAGGTGTTTGGTCACAGTCACTTAATTGTTCTAACGTTTGAGGCTCTTGTCTCATCTCACCTAATACCTCAGCATATGGCTTAATGGGTTCCCAGCGAGAACCAATATTGTAAATATTATTTGAGCTTTCAACTAACCCTTGCTTCCACAAATTCACTAAGAAATCATCATATAACCTCTTCCCCTCTAGCTCTTTCCAATACTCTTGTTGCATACGGCTGTTCAAATCTTCTAACTGAATTCCGGGATTTTCTTCAATGCATCGAATGATTCCTAAAGTTAATGGCGTTAAATTAACTGGCAACAATGGTAACTCGATCCAGTAGTCGTCTTCAGT
>JAYKGX010000201.1:0-5115 GCA_035285565.1 Synechococcales cyanobacterium | reverse complement strand
AGAAGCCATAGAGGGTAACATTGAGGGTGCAATCGATCGTCCTTTTGCCGATCTACGGGTTTGACGAGTGGGCGCAGGCTGGGGAGCGGGTTCTAATTGCTGCCGAATCCAGGCGATCGCTTGTTCTCGCCAATGCTGCCATTGCTTAATTCGATCAGCTTGTTGTTTCAAATATTGATAACTCTGTAAGGTCGGAACGTGGGTAAAAGATGACCACACTAATTCCATCGCTTCTGCAATGCGATCGCGTTGATGATATTCTTCAATCAGGAAATCTCTCAATCGAGGGTGAGTCTGACCAAAGGCTTTCACCCCCGATTCTGCCCAAGCCAAAGCGCGATCGGCTTGCCCATCTGCTTGATAGAGTTGAGCGATTTCCAGATAGGCATAAGCATTGGACAAGTCTTGTTGCTTGATTGCCACAATTGCTTCTAGATCGTTGCGACGGCGAGCCAACGTTTCTAAAATCCGCTGTACTTTGGATCGTTGATAGTTCCATTCCCCCGATCGCTGTGCAGAACGACCGGAAGTTTGGGGGACAAGTTCCTGCCATTTTGCCTCCGCTAAGGTTTGATA
This sequence comes from Synechococcales cyanobacterium, assembly GCA_035285565.1. GTDB lineage: Bacteria > Cyanobacteriota > Cyanobacteriia > Leptolyngbyales > Leptolyngbyaceae > JAYKGX01. The sequence goes on along the minus strand of JAYKGX010000201.1, from coordinate 4,539 downwards.
GCAAGCTAACCCAGTTTTCCCCAACAAATCCGCATAGATGTCCGCCGCATTGGCAAAGCTACCAAATTCGCTTTCGATCTCAATGTTAAAGAGACGATTGGCAAGCGTTACTGGATCAGGGGGAGCTAGCTCACAAGCTTGATAGTGTAAATTCTGGAACTCTTCCAAACAACTCCCAACATCACCGCTAGAATCATCAATGGAATTCATTGCGGGTCCAAGTAGGGAAATCGCTGCTTCGCAGAGGTCAATCACGTTTTGAGGATACTGGGGCAGGAGGGCTTGAATCGAATCGTAGACCACGCCAATCCTCTCTGCATAGTAATACACTTCATTCCACTCCAGATACCCCCGCACGACGATCGCATCCCGTAAGGACCGCCGGAAGGTGACCATATCCACCCCACCGGAGCGGTGAGCCGCCACCTTCAGAAATACCTGCCGTTTCCAGTCCGGATCTTGTTGGATGCGATCGATGATCCATTTCATTAAGGTAGAGCGATCCTGTTGCTCTAAATAGTGTTGGACTTCCTGCATCGTCACTGGTTTTTGGACAGGCTGCTGAGCGGATTGCCCGGACGATCGGACTTTGACCTGTTCTGGATGGTTGAGCCAAGTTAGACCAACTGCAACACAGTGCTTACAAAAAATATCATCCACGCCCAAAGGGCAATTACAACTAGATTGTAAATCACCTTCTTCAACCCAGAGTTCAACATAGTAGTCTTCCGTACCGCGCACCCAAGCCGTTAGCCCCTCCTCTTCTTGGTATAAATCATGAACCAAGCTTCGTCGCTCATAATCTTCCCCCCGCGCAAAGTAGCGATCGCCTGCAAACGTTTGGAGAGTCTCTCGGGTTAGAACTGCTTGAAGCGCATCTTTGCGTCGTTTGCTTGCCATCGCCTTTGCTTGTGTTAAAGTTAGTATCTTAGCATCGTCGTTAGACTGATTCCGGTTTACTGCAACCTAACCAACAGTGTAGCGCGCAGATTTGATAGGTTATTTCCGCGCAACTCCCTAACCCAACTTAGCACCACGATAGCGTACCTGCTGCCGTATCACATTTGAGCGAATAAACTGGGGCATATCATTGCGATGACCCAGCAAAATCAGGGTATCGCCCCGATGCAAAAAGACTTCTGAGCCAGGGTGTCGAATTAACTCACCTTCCCGCCGCCGCAACGCCACAATGATAAAGGCTCCCCTGCCGCGAATTTCTAGGTTCCCGATCGTTTGTCCGGCAAACCCCGACTGTGGATTCACCACCAATTCATGCACTTGTACATCAATTTGTGCCAGTAACTCATTGAGATTGCTCTGTCCTTCCTGGTTTTCCAACAATTCCACCGCTAAGGGATGGGTAATCATTCTTGCCATGCGTTGTGCCCCGATCGCTGCTGGAGAAATCACCCGATCGGCTCCGGCCAAGCGTAATTTTTTGTCGGTGGAAGGCAATTCTCCTCGGGCTAAAATCGTCAGACGCGGATTCAACCCCCTTGCCGTCAGGGTAATAAACACATTGGCTGCATCATCGGGTAGCACGGTGGCGAGGCTGGTGGCACGGGCAATGCCCACTGAATTGAGCACTTCTTCATCCATGGCACTGCCTAACCGCACCAAAAACCCAAAGGTCTCTGCCTGCGCGATCCGGTCCTCATCGCAATCAATCACAATAAAGGGCATTTGAGCGATCGCCAATTCCCGCGTCAAAATCTGCCCCATCCGTCCATAGCCGCAGACAATCACATGTTCCTGTAACGTATCAATTTCTCGATTCATCCGTCTGACTCCTAAAGCACGTTTAATTTCACCTTCAGTCATCATCTGCACCAACCCACCCACCGCATAGACTGCAGAGGAAGTACCAGCAATGATGACAAACATGGTGAAGAGGCGCAGTTGCGGGGTGTTAATCGGTTGCACTTCCCCATAGCCCACCCCAAAGATGGTAATCACAACCATGTAGGTGGCATCCCATACCGTCCAACCTGCCATGACATAACCCGCGATCGCTACGATGATGGTCAGACAGAAAAAGCTAATTCCAGTGAGAACACGTTTCAGCGAGGTTTGCATGACGACAGGGAAACAGTTCAGTCCAAACTATACCGTCAAAGCCACCAAGATTGGTATTGAAAATTACGAAGCACTACTTTCTAAGGACTTGTAACAATATAAGCTTCATGGTGACAAACAAGGCATATAGGGTAGTTTAGCGAATTCATTGCTGCCTAATAGAATCACCCACTCATCCATAAAATCCAAAATCCAAAATCCAAAATCTAAAATCCAAACAAATCTCTGCCATAGCGATCGTTTGTACTGAAGAAGCAGGGCGCAAGGTCAGCTAGAAGCCAAAGAAGATTCGGAAATTAAAATCACCCTATACGATCGTCATTCAATGGTCTGAAACAGATGATTGTTTTGTGGTTTTCTTGCCAGAATTTGCAGAGCAAGTGATGCAACCCGTAACCCATGGTGAGAGCTATGAAGAGGCTTTAAGCAATGCTCAAGATGTGTTAGAGTTACTGATCGAAGATGCGATCGAAGAAGGGACTGCTTTACCGAAACCAATTGCATGGATGGAACGGAATTCATTTCAGGTGGCATAGACGATCGTCAGAAAGCTGGGTGTATACTGTGAGTGAGAGAATTTTGTTCGCTTTCACGGTAGCTGGCTCATGGCGGAACTTTGGATTGACCTAACGGATGCGGGGTTGGATTTAGAGGCAGAGGAACTGGAAGCCTACACGTTGAGGCTGGCGGAGGAGTTGCGGCAGGATTTGGCAGAGGATGCTGGCTTGGTGCGGCAGACAGAGGTGCCCGAGGGGGCGATGTCGGGGGCGGCGGAGTTTATTTTGGGAATTTTGAAGGCGGAGGTCAGCGTTGGGAATTTGCTGGCGGTGCTGAAGTGGCTGTGGGAGTTGCGACCGAATACGGTGCTGAAGCTGTCCTACAAGGAGGGCGATCGCGAGGTGAGCTTGGAATATCACACTCAGGCACAGTTGAACCAACAACTGGAGGCCCTGAAGCAGATTGAAGCGATGAAGATTCAAATTATTCAAGTGAAAGCGCCGTAGGTGTCGTTGGGTATGGCAGAGCGAACCGCGTTACTGATTGGCACTGGGGCTTATGATCCGGATCATTTTAAGCCGTTGGAGGCAGTGCCGCGCAATCTTGAGGTCTTGTCGCAGGTGTTGCGTGACCCGAAGTTGGGGGGATTCGATCGCGTGGAGCCGTTGCTGAATCCCGATCGATCGCAGGTGGAATTGCGGCTGGAGACTTGGTTACGGGAGCGATCGAAGGAGGATTTTTTGCTGCTGTATTGGGCGGGGCATGGGATCAAGGATGCTCAACGCCATTTGTATTTTGCAACGAAGAATAGTCAAAAGCTGCGGAATGAATTGCTAGGGGCAACGGCAGTTTCAGCGACCACGGTGCATCAATGGTTGCGCAGTAGCAAAGCCCAGAGCCAGATCGTGATTTTAGACTGTTGTTTTAGTGGGGCCTTTGGGGATTTGTTGGCACAGGATGATGGCTCGGTGCAGGTGGAAGAAGTGTTTCCAGCCGTGACAGGGCGAGTGGTGCTGACTTCTTCGAGTTCGACGCAATATTCGTTTCAGAAGCGGGGTGGGGAGTTGTCGATCTACACGCACTTCTTGGTGGAAGGGATTCGCACTGGGGCGGCGGATTTGGATGAAGATGGGACGATCTCGGCAGATGAGTTGCATGAGTATGCCAGCCGTAAGGTGCAGAGTGAATCGACGGCAATGACTCCCAAAATCATTGTGATGAAGGATCAGGGCTATCGCTTGCGCGTGGCGAATACTTTGAGGGATCCGATCGTGAAGTATCGTCAGGAAGTGGAAAAGATTGTGGAGGAGGATGGGGGAGAGATTGACGAAGTTTTGAGTCGTCGGGTTTTACACCAACAGCGAATCAAGTTAGGAATCTCAGAAGCAGATGCCCTAACCATTGAGCAAGCAGTTTTAGAACCGATTCAGCGACATCGTGAGAAATTATTAGAATATGAGCAAGCGATTCAAGCAGTTGTAGCCCGTCGATCGCCTAACGATCGGGATATGAAACGATTAAAGCAATTGCAAAACTTACTAGGACTCTCTGAACAAGATGTCGCAGAAACAACTGCTAAGGCAATGCAAACTGCCGATCTGCGCCCACCAGATCCACCCCCTGCCACCCATCCAGAACCAACGATCGGTTCAGCCCCGCCAGCCAACAATCCAACCTCGCTACACCCTCGCTATACCCAATTGGCAACCTCGCTCAAAGCAGGAAACTGGAAAAAAGCTGACCAGGAAACCTCCAAAGTCATGCTGGAAGTGGCAGGTCAAACCGAGCGCGGGTATTTAGACCGAGAGGATTTAGAGAATTTTCCCTGTGAGGATTTGTTGACGATCGATCGGCTTTGGGTGGAAGCCAGTGATGGACATTTTGGGTTCTCAGTGCAGAAAAAGATTTGGGAAAAATGTGGTTCCCCCATGGACTACAATGACGACTACAAAAAGTTTTGTGAAA
>JAYKGX010000200.1:0-4658 GCA_035285565.1 Synechococcales cyanobacterium | reverse complement strand
CCGATTCAAGCGCTGAATTTCTTTGCAGATGGTAATGACATCATGGCAGGTGGCGCTGGTGAGGATTCTATCTTTGGGCAGCGCGGCAATGATACGCTCACAGGCGATGCTGGGAATGACTACATAGAAGGTAATGCGGGTAATGATGCGATTGATGGTGGTGAAGGGGATGACTTCCTGATGGGTGACAATGGCGATAATCTCAGTCCAACCCATGCTGATCTCCCCCGTGTGACCCATGGCTATCATGTGATTGAAAAAGCAGCCGGAGTGACCGCCAGTTTCGATCGCTTTGGGACGATTCTGATTCCAAAACTGTCCTTGGTGCCGCAACCGTTCCTAGACTTTGTGCCCAATTTCACGCTGGTGCCGCCTGTGCCGCAGGATACGCCGATTCCAACGATCGCCCCGCTCACGTTACCGAATGGTGTGTCGCTCAAACCCTTGATGGAAATTCTGCCGGATTTGAATCATCATGTGGGTCTGCTACAGGGCAACGATCGCATTCGGGGTAGTGGTGGCAAAGATACGATCGTGGGTGACAACACACGGCACTTCATGCCTCTCCGCACGGGCATTGCAGCTCTCGATCAACAGTTTGATGAACTAGTGACTCGTTTCAACCACCTGCAATATGATCTGAAGGACTTAGAATTGGCAGCAACAACGGGACAAGCGGCACAAACCCTCTCCTTTGGCAATGATTTGATCGATGGTGGCAGCGATCGGGATTCGGTCATGGCAGATAATCTCACCTACTACAGTCCCCTGGTTCTGCAACCCAATGCGGCAACCCCAGCGATCGCCCAAACGGTTTCTGATCTATTGCTAGCGGTGGGCCGCTTCAGTGGTGCGGTGAATCGGCTGCTCCAACCCTTCCCCAGTGCAACGCCTGCGATAACGCTCTCCACAGGCAATGATGTTGTCAATGGTGGCGATGGCAATGATAAGTTATTTGGTGCGGATACGCTGATCATCTCGCCCGTGCTGAATGACCTGACTTATGCAAAAGGTAGCTTCTGGAACTATGGGTTTAATCGTACACCCCATGCCGTGCGTCCCACGTTCCGGGAATTTGATCTCAACCTAAATAATGATGATATGCGGGGTGGTAATGAGAATGATTTAATCGTGGGTGGATTCACAAGCTTAATTGCGCCAATCGTCAATAGAGTCCCAGTCACGCAGAATGAAAGAACAATTCTGAGCAACAGTTTGAATATCCTAGTCAGAGATGTGAAGGATTTAATTCGCGATCTGCATCAAGAACAATATGGTATTAACTATGTCAATCGCAATCAGACCAATGTGATGGTTGCTGAGAATGATCTGTTGAATGGAGAAGCTGGCGCAGATATTCTCACAGGCGATAATGCTACCTTGGTCTTACCCATCCTGCAAGGACAACCGGATCTGAACTTTGCCCTGACGGGAGGTAGTTTTGATGTGAGCGCAGAACCTTACAATTTCGCCCATACCCTGGCTCATCAGCATGAATTCATCTACCGGAATACGGGCGGCGGACAGACGACATTTGGGCAGGATACGCTCTTGGGTGGGATTGAAGACGATATCCTCTTGGGCGGGCAATTCCGCGATCGCCTCTTTGGAGAAGCAGGCAATGACTTCCTAGCAGGGGGACGGGATGCGGATCTGCTCGATGGCGGCACCGGAACCAACACCGTGCGATCGACCAGCCCCAGTCCGGCAGATCAAGTGCGCCTGCAACCGACGATCGATGCCAACCTCCAAGAACTCATCAGTCCGACTCTGGCGCGGGCGATCGCTGAAATTGCGGCGACCAACGGCGATATTCCATTACAAGGCGATTTCACCCAAGCAGAACAGGTTAGATTTTAGATTTTGGATAGCATAAAAAATGACCCGTAGGGGCGCGCATCCCGCGCCCAAAAAAACAACGAAGCGCAAAATACAACCCCACCCGTAATCCCATCCGCAACCCCAGTCCGATCGCCTTGGGAGAATTTTAGATTTTAGATTTTGGATTGTGGATTGTGGATTTTATGGATGAGTGGGCGTTTTGGGGACGGACAAAAGCGATCGCATTGCGGACGATTCGGTTGGTGAATACGTTGCCGAGTTCTGGGGTGGCGGGGGTGATTGGGAAACAATTGTTGCGATCGCGTTCCTGTTGCGGCTATTATGATTAATGATGACGGTTGATTCTGGAGGATCGTTGTGATTTCACCTATTCGACAACAGGTATTAGAGGCGATCGAACAAACTCCTGATCTTGATTTAGAGAAGATCTTAGACTTTCTCAAAACGTTAAATACTAATATACAGCCCTCGTCTCAGCCCTCGGTCTTAATAGATTATGAGGAGAAGATACGTCAGTGGGAGACTATTCCAGATGATGTTGCGATGCAAATTAAAGCTGAGTTTTCGCAGGAAGATTTTGCGATCGCTGAGTTTTCAGTGACAAACTTTGCTCAATTTGCCCAAGCGACTGAATCATGAAACGTGGTGAAATTTATCTTGCGAATCTCAATCCTAGTCGCGGTTCGGAACAAGCTGGGATTCGACCTGTAATTTTGGTTCAACGCAATTCGTTGGAGCGTTTTACTCGAATGGCGATCGTGGTTCCGCTCACTAGTAATTGTCGTCGTGCTCAAGTTCCAGGAACGTTGGAAATCCCAGCGGGTGAAGGTGGATTAACGCAAAATTCAGTAGCGCTTTGCTATCAGATGGTAGTGTTGAATCAAGAACGGGTTGGTCGAAAATTAGGCGAGTTATCAGAACTCTATTTGAAACTCTTGGGAAAGGCGATCGCCTACACATTGGAACTTGAGTGTTAATCACAGCAATCGTTTTCTCATTCCAACAAGGGCGATCGGGGGAAGATTTGGGAATGCTTGATTTTGGCTTTTGGATTTGTGATTGAAACAATCTAAAATCGCAAATCTAAAATCCAAAATTGGTATCACTTCTCACTTCCCAGCGATAAACCTGACTGAATCAACATCCGAAGTGCTTGATTGACAGCTTCCGAATCTTGAAAATGAAGTTGAACATCCGGGTCGAGCATAACAGCACCTTCTGCCAAGGTAAAATACTGGGTTTCGATCGTCCTATCAATTTTGTGAATGGTGACTGAATGTCCCTGACGATAGGCTTTGTAGTGCTTACCTTGTACACCCTGTGAGAAATCATATTCGGGCATGAGGTCATCATCAGAATCGCGATCGTGATTGTTCATACGTTTGACGCTCCTTGGCGGTTGCTAGACGGCTACTAATATTGCCTCAATCCTTGTCTCGTCGTCAACCGATCGCGCCTCCAAGCATCTATTAGTCGCCGCAGAAGCACGATCCCCCTAGCCCCCTTGAAAAGGGGGAACATGAAAGTAATCTATTACTCTTAGTCCCCCTTTTTAAGGGGGATTTAGGGGGATCGAATCCCTGCGAAAACCGATCGCTTTTTGGGCACACTATGACAAGTTTATCCAAGTTTTGTATGGAACGATCGGTTGGCTTGAATCAATGGGAGTTATTTCTCGCTTACGATCGCAATCTGGTTTATCGAGCAAAGGAGCTACGAAAACATCCAACACCCGCAGAACGCAAACTCTGGGAGCAATATTTACGATCGTTTCCCTATCGAGTTTTGCGGCAACGTCCGATCGATCATTTCATTGTAGATTTCTACTGTGCAGCATTGCGGCTGGTGATTGAAGTAGATGGTGAAGTTCACGATTCTGAGCAATCACAAGCTTATGATGAGGAACGATCGAAGATTTTGCAGAGTTATGGATTGATCGTGCTACGGGTCAAGAATGTGGAAGTGATGGAAGAGTTCGATCGAGTGTGTGCAAAGATTGAAGCATTTTTAGAGTGTGAGTCTTAGCAGAAGCACGATCCCCCTAGCCCCCTTGAAAAGGGGGAACATGAAAGTGGAGGTATTTCAAGTAAGCACCCGATCGCCTCCAACCATCTCTTAGTCCCCCTTCTTAAGGGGGATTTAGGGGGATCGAATCCCTGCGAAAATCGATCGCTCTTCCAAACCTCCGCACATCCGTATAACGATGCTGAAACAGATCGTTGGGCGAGGCAAACCGAAAAAAGTCAGTCCAGGACAAAAATCTCTGTGGGAGGACTGGGAGGCTCCGGTGGAGGAAATTAAGCAGGTGGCAGAGAAATTTATCACTGCCAATCAGTTTCCGCCCCACCCAAGCTAAGTCACGGATCCACCATTCTATTTTACAAAGGAGGTGAAAAAAGGTTGGGTGCCAGGTAACGAATCGCTAGGAGGTGCATTATGTCGTAGGAAATCCATCTATAACTAATTCTTATTTTTGGGCTGAAACGCAGGTGTGTTACAGTTTACAAGTCGCTGCGCGAGAAAAGAGACCACAGACCACAACCCAACCACCACAATTCAGAAACGCTCCACACTACCACCACGGACCCACAGACACGCATAACTGGTAATTCTCCCTCCAGAGAAAGAGAGGGCGAGAACCGTAGGTCGCCATACTTCACCCAGTTACCTCCACGTTGCCAACCGACTTTTTCACAAAACTTTTTGTAGTCGTCATTGTAGTCCATGGGGGAACCACATTTTTCCCAAATCTTTTTCTGCACTGAGAACCCAAAATGTCCATCACTGGCTTCCACCCAAAGCCGATCGATCGTCAA
>JAYKGX010000199.1:0-23383 GCA_035285565.1 Synechococcales cyanobacterium | reverse complement strand
AAGCCGAGGATGAGAACCAACCCTTGATTGTGGCGCAACCTGGTTGTCACGCGGGGCGGGGTTGGGCGGGATGGTTGATGGGTTGCTGTTCGGCTATTGGAGGCTGAAGTTCCCGTGGTGCGTCTCGGTGATGGCTTGCTAGGGCGATCGGGCTTGTCCTGGCTGGGATTCTGCTCTTGGTAGAGCGTGCATTCCTGGGCATGGGGGCGCTTGGGGTAATTACAACTGTCATCGGCATGATAGGTGCAGGTAAGACAGAGGCTTTTTTGACCCTGTTTGACATGGTGCAAATCCATCCCAGGATGCCCAAAGGCTTTGAGCTGAGTGTGACAGTTAGGACAAACCACAGCATTCGGTTTAACAGAGTGATGGCACTTGGGACAGTTCCGCATAGTTAAGTCTGCATTCCAGGAAATCTGAATAGAGAGAGTTTGATACAAGTTAAGGTTCCCTCTTCCCAACGTTAATTGCCATAATCGGTTTCTGCAAGGGGTTCTTGGATCTCGAATTCCCTCGCCGCGATGATAGGATAAACCTGTCCCATAGTCGCCACAAATTGCCGATCGATCGCTCCTAACTGCTCAGGAGCAATTGCTTTCCACAGGAGACGACTGTGCCAGTGGATCACAAAGATTACCTGGGTCGGCTGAGTCGGATCAATCCAAACTTCTTTGCGCACAAAACCAGAACAAGTCCTGAGAAACCTCGTCCAAATTGCTTCATCCACCTGAAGAAATCGCACTTGCTGGGCGATCGGCACTTCAATTACCAACCATTCAATCACCATTCTTCATTCCCCCTGAGTTCGGTTTTTTCACCGCAGAACCGAATGCTGGCTGGAAACAACTTTTGTCACAATGGAGAAACAAGATCGCGCTATAAAGGCGATCGTGGCACATTGCACCGACCAACCAAATTCTATGGATAACAATAACTGGATTACTCAGCTTTTGATGCTAGGGGTTGGCACCACGTCTCTAGCGGCGGAAAAATTGAAGGAAGTCGGTGACCAGTGGGTGCGGGAGGGCAAGCTCAACCCAGATCAGGCAACGAGCTTTGTCAATGATTTCATGAAACAGCTTCAGAATAATCAAGGGGATTTGGAAGCTCAATTCCAACGGCAACTGCGCAACATCTTGCAGGATATTGGTGTGGCTCGCCAATCCGAAGTAGATGAGCTAAGGGGTCGGATCGATCGCCTCGAACGGCAAGTGCGGGAGTTGGAAAATAAAAATTGGCGGTAAAGCCTTTGCGCACAACCTTTGCGACAAAGTGGGAGAATAGAGGAGCACAACCTACTCAGGAGTCTCTAACCGTGCGTGAGATCCTTATTAGCTTCGGTGTGATCGTGGTTTGCGTGGTCGTGCTGATTGTGGCACAGATGAGCGGAACCCACCAAGACGCGATCGCAGCGAGTATTTCTCAACGGCAGCCGCTGGCAGAGGCGGTTGCTAATGTAGTGGTTGCCGAGGCTTCCAAGCTGGCTCAACCAAATAATCAGGTAATATCCATGGCAGAAGAAACCGCTAAATCCGAAGAAATTATCACCACTGAATCTGGGTTGCAATATGTTGAGATCCAGGAAGGAAGTGGCGCACAGCCCAAACCAGGGGACAAGATTGCTGTTCACTACACCGGAACTCTGACCAATGGAACGAAATTTGATAGTTCCCGCGATCGCAATCAACCGTTTTCCTTTAACGTCGGTGCAGGTCAGGTCATTAAAGGTTGGGATGAAGGCTTGCTGACCATGAAGGTGGGCGGTAAACGCAAATTGATCATTCCGCCCGACTTGGGTTACGGGGCACGGGGGATTGGTCCCATTCCACCCAATGCAACCCTGGTGTTTGAAGTGGAATTGCTGAAAATTGGTTAATCCTGGGTCGGCATGGGACGATCGAGGGCGATCGCTCCTCTGGCTTCCAGGTCAAGTCAAAACGTTTAACAGTATAAAGTTGATGGGGCATCTCAATGGTGCCCCTCTTTGTTATGTCAAGGTTATGTCGAGGAAGTGGCTTGAAAATATTTACATAAATTTATATTAATAGTTTTGCTAGACCGATCTCTGTACAGACCCCAACGGTTAGGTTAGGATGAGGAGCATAAATCTAAAGAAAACCTTAAGATTATGGCAGCAACGTCACACAACGGGCACCAGAACGGGCACCAGAACGGGCATCATAATGGGCACCAGAACGGGCATCACAATGGGCATCACCGTTTGACGGATGCCAAGGATATGCTGGAAGGCGCGTCTCGTATGCTTTCGCATTGGCAGAGTTCAACCCCTCAGATGGCGGGCGATCGATTGGGCTCTCACATCCCATCCCCCGATCGGGTTGCTATTTTCATTGATGGATCCAATCTTTTCTATGCGGCGCTGCAATTGGAGATTGAGATTGATTATGCGAAGTTGCTCTGTCGGCTGGTACGGGGACGGCGATTGCTGCGGGCTTATTTTTATACTGGGGTTGATCCGCACAATGAAAAGCAGCAGGGTTTTTTGCTCTGGATGCGGCGAAATGGCTACCGGGTGGTGACGAAGGAGTTGGTGCAACTGCCGGATGGTACCAAGAAAGCCAATTTGGATGTGGAAATTGCGGTGGATATGCTGACCTTAGCCTCTCACTGCGATACGATCGTCCTGCTGAGTGGGGATGGGGATCTTGCCTATGCCCTGAACTCTGTTGCTTATCAAGGGACTCAGGTGGAGGTCGTCAGTTTGCGGGGGATGACCAGCGATAGTTTGATCAATGTCGCTGATTTCTACACCGATTTGGATAGCATGAGCCACGAAATCCGCAAAATCAAATCTTCTCAATAAAATTTTCTCAATGAAGTAAAATATTACACCATAGGTTGGATTCAGTGGTAGCGAAACCCAACATCCTCATGGTTTAATGGCGTAGAACTGAGAGTTTGCTCTAATAGTTGGGACGGATCCATGATTAGCTGGAGCAAGGAGCCTGCTCTTGGCTAAATTAATAGGTTCTGCCCTTCCAAGCACCCCCCATGCCTTGCCAATGGCGACGAGCTGAGTCGATCGTCATGAGGGTATAGAGCAAGGCGATCGCCGGTAAACACAAACTCCACAGGGGAGAAAGTTGATAAAACTGGATCATTGGCAGATAACTCAGCACCATCAATATATAAGTCAGTCCTGAAATTCCCACTAAGGCAAGATTTCCCGTCACGATTCCCCACATGAGTGCTACCACGGGCAGGAGATAGACGATCGCCATGCCGGCCAGGGTGCCCACCAACAGGAGAGGAGAATAATTAAGCTGCGTGTAGGCCGTGCGAGCCACCATGTTCCAAATGGGTTCTAGACCATCGTAGGGTCGCAGACTATAGGTTTGTGTGGCTAAGCCTAGCCAAATTTTGTTGGAGGGACTGGATTCAGGAATGCTGGATTTAATTGTTTGAGCTAGGGTGCAATCGTCAATCAGGGCATCTTTGATGGCTGCGATGCCGCCAATGCGTTCTAAGGCCGATCGCTGAATTAAGCTACAGCCCCCGGCAGCAGCGCCCAGTTTGCGTTTGGGATGATTGACCCAGCGAAAGGGATAAAGCTTGGCAAAGAAAAACACAAAGGCGGGAATCAGCAACTTTTCCCACCCGCTCTGACAGCGCAATCGCACCATGAGAGAGACCATTTCCCGCCGATCGCCGACGGCACGATGGATTAAACGGTGCAGATTCTGGGGAGAATGCTGAATATCGGCATCGGTGAGCAGGAGGTAGTCAGGCTGCCATTGTTGAATTGCATAACGCACCCCTTGATCCAAAGCCCAAAGTTTGCCTGTCCAACCGGGGGGGAGGGGTTTTGCAGAAAGGAGGGTAAAGCGATCGCCTGGAGGCACATCTGGTTGTTGGTTTTGCTGGTAGTCTTGGGCAATTTGCTGGGCGATGGCGGCGGTCTGATCGGTACTGTGATCATCGACAACAACGCAAAAGAAATCACCGGGATAATCTTGGCTTAAGAGCGATCGCAAGCTGATGGGCAACATGTCTGCTTCATTGCGGGCAGGCACGACGATCGCTACGGAGGGAACTTTGGAAGGCGGTGAAACATCTTCGGTTAATCGCTGATCGGTGCGCCAAAATTGTCCACGGGCGATTAGTAAATACAACCAAATGACCAACGATAACCCTGCGATCGCGATTTCCACCATGCCCTGCTCTCACCCAATCTAATACCGATGAACTAACTTAGTTGCTCACCATACGAAATTTTGGCAACCAAGTCAAGGGGAATAATGAACAGCAGGTGCGCCACGTAACATTCCTTCTGTACTGAGATCCTCATCAATCTCGCTCCAGTGAATGCCATAACCGCCACCACAAATCTTCCAGTTTGCCCGTTGATCGGGGGTGGAATGTAGGAGTCTTGGATACCAAGTCAGAGGAACCGTGATGATCCGCCCATCCATTAAATCGACGCTAATCGTTTCTTCAGTAAAGTGAACATTTTTAACTCTCTCATCCGCCCGAATTGCCAAAATACCCATGCCAAGCCTCCAACAAATTTCTCTGGTTTTCTTGAACTATCAACTCCAACTTCCGAAGTTCTTTAGCACTAAAACCAATGTTGCTTGCTAGGCTGACTGGTTCTAGCCAAAACTTTGCCGATGATTCATCTCGGTCGATATGGATGTGTGGTGGTTCATTTGGCTCATGACTGTAAAAATAAAATCGGTAAGGCCCGATCCGTAAAACAGTAGGCACGATCTCACTCAGTAGACCCTATGTGTGATTGTATAGGCATTATAGTTGTCTAGCAAAGCGCGTGCCGCTAGCCATCCTGGTGGCTCTAGTTCTGCCACTGCTCACACCCTGCCTTACAACTCATCAAACGGATTGTAAAAAGGACGATCGCGCCACTCTCCTTCCTGGGCTGGCTGAGGGTTCAACTCCGTCGGTGGGCGATCGCTGCTCCAGGCCCACCACACACAGCCACAACCGCACTGATAAAACTCCTGCCACTTCCGACGACGACGCGGATCAGGATCATCTGAATAGACTGGCGATCGACGATTGACCCACGCTGTCTCCGCCTCCAACGACGATTTCCCACAGGTCGGACAACAAAACGCCTTAGCATGAACCGCAGTAGCAGTCCAATCTGGCGACATCGCAGTAAAAGCATCCATGATTTTGGGATCCCGCAGCATACTCAAAACAGGAATAGCCTCAGGATAAAGGCGATCGCACTTCAATTACATCCGTAGAGCAGCGATCGATAATCCATCTCACCGTTCCTGACCCACCCCATTAACCCACGGTAGAGACGTTCCAGTGGAACGTCTCTACCGCATCGCCATGGTAATCAACCCCTGCTGCCCCAGCAAAATCTCCCGCACTAGGCTAAAAATTCCCACCCACAGAATCGGCGTAATATCCACCCCTCCCAACGGCGGAATCAGCTTGCGGGTCACCGCCAAAAATGGCTCTGTCGGACTTGCCACCAGGTTAAACGGAAACTTACTCAACTCCACCTGGGGATACCAGGTCAAGACAATCCGAAAAATAAACAAAAACGTCATCGCCCCCAGCGCCAGACTCAACGCCAACGAACCCAACTCCATCCCAGCCATCACCGCATCTCCTTAAAACAGTTGCAACTGAATTGTAAAAATTGTAAAGTTTTGTAAGCACTCTTGCCAAGAATCTGTGCTCCTTTGTAGCGGGATAAAATCCTCATAACCCTAGTACTATCAGGCTTTTCAGGCTAGAATATCCCCGATCGCCCCCCTGCAACTCGCTCTTCCCCTCTTCCCCACTTTCCCCTACAATCAATCTACAAATGCGTAATCATTCATAAAGGATACCGGGATCTATGACACCCTCGTTAGCAAACTTTCTGTGGAGCCTTGTGTGGGGAACTTTGATTGTTGTGATCCCCGCCAGTGTTGGACTCATCTTCATCAGCCAACGGGATAAAATTCAGCGCGGTTAAGCTGTTTGTTCATCAGGCACAGGTCAAACTTGCTGAAAAATATACCCAATTTGTGAGTAGGGACGGATCTCGGTTCGTCTCTATTCTTTTGTATCTGCCCCAAGGATTTCTGGACTGGGCTGCAACGAATGGACAGAAGTCGCTAACATAGTACCTGGAGCAAAGCACGCGATCATCGCTCTGCCCTATCCTGTTATCTCCAGAGGAATCCACTGTGAATTTCGGTACTCCTGTTCCCCTAATTGTGGGTGTGGTTCTCATTGTTGGAGCCATCGTTTTATTCTTTCTTGGCAAGATAAAACCTGGCTATCAACGTGATTCCGATACGGTCTATGCTTTCCTAGCGCTTATCTGCGGTGTGATCCTGCTGGGACACTTGGGATTAGATTTCATCCTTTCCCTACAGCAAATGCTGATGGTGGGCATGTTGATCGCCCTGTTGCTGGAAAATGTGCAGAATCGCACTCCCAATGCCGGACAGATGAAGCAGGCTCATGGGGGCAACTTCCGCCCCGAACCCGATCGCCCCAGCCGCACCTATCGTGCTGATGTGGAACCGGAACCCTACATGGCTATGGATGAACGACCCAACCGTCGGAAAATGCGGGAAGGTCGGCGAGGTGAGGAGTTAGACGATCGTCCCACGGGTCGCCGCTCTGAGGGGCCCCGCTCTGAAGGCAATCGCTTTTTAGAAGATCGTCCCCGCCGTCGATCGCGCTATGACGAGGATGTGCCCCCGGATTCCCCACGCTCCTTCCGTGACGACTCCTTTGCCGACGAACCCCGGAGCATTCCCTCCCGCTCTGGCGCTGGTAACCGTCGCGATCGAGGGGATGACTTTGGTGGGCAACCGAGCGATCGTCCCAATAGCGGTCCCAATAGCGGTCTCAGTAACGAATTTGATGCCGTTCCCAAACCTCGCCGTCGTCGCCCTCCTGAAGAAGAAGATTCTGGCTCCCGCCGTCCTAACCGAGACAGCAGTGGATTTTCTGCCAAGGGTGGTGATGATTATGTAGACTACCGCCCGATCGAACCTCAACCACCCAAGGAAAGCTGGGGACCTTCGGGAGATAGTTAGGAGTTTCGTTCGACGCTCGTGAATGATGGAAGCTCGGGTCAACCTGGGCTTTTTTATTGCTGATGGACTCTTTGTTGATTGACCACATTGCTGATTGACCACATTGCTAATTGACTTTATGGATCGAATTGAACTCAGCGCGATTCGCAGCTATGGCTACACTGGCTTTCTTGCAGAAGAAAAGACCCTTGGGCAATGGTTTGAAGTGGATCTCTCGATTCAGGTGGATCTCGCCCAAGCAGGACAGAGTGATGACCTGAGCCACACTTTGGACTATCGAGCCGTGATTGCTCAAACCCAGGATATTGTTAAAACCGCTCAATTTGATTTAGTAGAACGGCTTGCCCAGGCGATCGCTGATGCTGTATTGGTTCACGATCGTGTGACAGAGGTGCGAGTCCGCCTGCACAAGCCCGCTGCCCCTATTCCTGATTTTGGGGGCCGCATTACGATCGATATTACGCGTAGGAAACAGCGATAGTTTCTGGATCTCAATCAGCTTGGGGCATCCTGGCGATCGTTTTTATCTGAAATCCAAAATCTAAAATCCAAAATCTGAAATGACCCGTTTGTTGGCTGGGGTTTTCTGGGCGTGGGATGCACGCCCCTACGGGGTATTTTACGATCGAACCTCTAAAATCTGAAATCTTGTCTCCCCTGAAAATTGCTCATGGAATTATACCGGATTCGCTGGGTGTTCCGACGGACAGTCTCATTTCTCCCGCTGTTCTGCGTCTCATTCTGTCTCACATTGCTATTGCTAGTTTGTTCTCCTATTGCACAAGCCACTATGACCTATCCCCTTAGCAAAACTGTTGAGCAAGTCGATACCTACCATGGCACGCAAGTTGCTGATCCCTATCGCTGGCTCGAAAATCCTGATTCGCCAGAAACTCAAGCTTGGATCACTGCCCAAAATCAGGTTACTTTTCAATTTCTACAAGCTATCCCCCAACGGCAAGCGATTCAGAAACGCTTAACTGAATTGTGGAATTACGAACGCTATGGAATGCCTTTTAAACGCGGCGATCGCTATTTCTATTACAAGAATGATGGGCTACAGAATCAAAGCGTGCTGTATAAGCTAGAGAGCCTAGATAGTGAACCCCAAGTGCTCATTGACCCCAATACGCTGTCGGAAGATGGGACTGTGGCGCTGTCTAACATTGCCATTAGTGATGATGGGCGGAAGATTGCTTATGGGCTGTCTGGCTCGGGGTCAGATTGGCAGGAATGGAAGGTGCGGGATGTGGTGACTGGGAAGGACTTGGACGATCGCATTCAATGGGTGAAATTTTCGGGTGCCGCTTGGACGAAGGATAATCAGGGCTTTTTCTATTCCCGCTACGATGAACCGAATGAGAAAACAAAATTTGAAGCGGTCAATTACTACCAAAAGCTCTACTATCACCGCATTGGCACGCCCCAGTCAGATGATGTTTTGATCTACGATCGCCCAGATCAAAAAGAATGGGGCTTTCAGGGCAGCGTTACTGAAGATGGTCGCTATCTGATCATTTCCGTTTGGCAGGGGACTGATCCACGTAACCTGCTGTTTTATAAAGATCTCAGCCAGCCCCAAAGTCCTGTGGTGGAGTTGATCACGGAATGGGAAGCTAGCTATGACGTGATTGACCATGAGACCAGTGGTCAGGGGAGCAGTGGTCAGGGTGGCTCAACCCTGTGGATTCAGACTGATTTGAATGCGCCTCGGGGACGGGTCGTGGCGATCGATCTCCACAAACCGGAGAAACCCCATTGGCGGGAACTGATTCCTCAAACGTCAGAAACCTTGCAGAGCGTCAATGTTCTCCATGATCAATTCATCACCACCTACCTGAAAGATGCCCACAGTCAGGTGAAAATCCATGCCCTGGATGGTCGTTTTCTGCGGGAAGTGGAACTGCCTGGACTCGGCTCTGTCAGCGGCTTTCGGGGCAAGCGATCGGATCAGGAAACCTTCTATAGCTTCACCAGTTTCACCCGTCCGAATACGATCTATCGCTATAACTTGGCTACGGGCGATCGCAGCCTGTTTCGGGAAAGCAACGTTGCCTTCAATCCCGCCGATTATGAAACGAAACAAGTCTTCTACCGCAGTAAAGATGGTACTTCAGTGCCCATGTTCATTACCCACACAAAGGGACTCAAACTGGATGGCACCAATCCCACTCTGCTCTACGGTTACGGCGGCTTTAACGTCTCGCTCACACCCTTCTTTTCTGTCTCCAATCTGGTGTGGTTAGAACTGGGTGGAATTTATGCCATGCCCAACTTACGCGGTGGGGGTGAATATGGTGAAGATTGGCACCAAGCGGGGATGAAACTCCAGAAGCAAAATGTGTTTGATGATTTTATTGCTGCGGCTGAATGGTTGATTGCCCAGGGCTATACCTCCCCGAAAAAGTTGGCCATCCATGGAGGCAGTAATGGAGGTCTCCTGGTGGGTGCCTGCATGACCCAGCGCCCCGAGCTGTTTGGGGCAGCCCTACCAGCGGTGGGAGTGATGGATATGCTGCGGTTCCATAAGTTTACGATCGGCTGGGCTTGGATGTCTGAATATGGCTCACCGGACAATTCTGAAGAGTTTGCTGCCCTCTATGCCTATTCGCCCCTGCATCGCCTCCAAGCAGGAACCAGCTATCCTGCAACCTTAATTACTACAGCGGATCATGACGATCGCGTGGTGCCTGCCCATAGTTTTAAATTTGCTGCTGCCCTACAAGCGGCTCATCAGGGAAAGGCTCCTATGCTGATCCGCGTAGAAACCAAAGCTGGACATGGAGCCGGGAAACCGACCACGAAGCAAATTGAGGAAGCTAGCGATCGTTGGGCTTTTCTGACCCAAGTCCTAGAAATCCAGTCCCCCGCTTTGCCATAACTGAGTACTGAGTTCTGCTGTTCTACATCCAACACAACCCTACCGCCTTTGAACCGCTTGATGGGGCGGTAGCTGCTCTATAGTCCTTGAGAATCTTCCTGGTAATAGCCTGCCTCTTCCAGCAGATACTTCACCGCGTTGATCATATCCTTGGGCTGGTAGGGCTTTGTAATATAGGCATCCGCCCCCTGTTTCATGCCCCAGTAGCGATCGAACTCCTCACTCTTGGTGCTGCACATGATCACCGGCACTTTTTGCGTGGGGGGATTGTTCTTAATCCAGCGGCATAATTCATAGCCATTGAGGTGGGGCATAATCAGATCGGTAATCACTAAAACAGGCGGATCCTGCTCGATCGCGATCTTTGCCTCTGCCCCATCGCAAGCAAACGCCACCTGAAAACCCGATCGGCGTAATTCCCCGACCAGCAGTTCCCGCGCCATCGCACTATCATCTACCACCAAAACATTGCCCATAGGATTGATCCCCAGTCCGATTCCTTCCAGACCGCATAGAAGGCTTTTTCTAAACGAAAGAAACAAATTATACTGTCTTCCTTTTAGAATACCTACCGACTTTATTACCCTACTAACTTCACCTAAAGTTTTCCCGTTCCGGTGGATCGCCAGGTGCGGGAAACCAGATCAATCTGCATCATCTCCTCAGAAGTAAGCTGCCAACCCAAAGCCCCTGCATTTTGGCAAGCTTGATTTGCCGTTTTTATACCGGGAATTGGTACAACATTCTGCTGAGTAAGGAGCCAGTTAAGGGCAACCTGTGCGGAGGTTCGTTCATAGGATTCACCGATTTTTTGCAAAAGCTTCAACAAATCTTGGATTTTCTGAAGTCCCTGTTGACTAAATCGTGGATCCAGCTTTCTCGCACCCATGACCTGATTGCGTGCGGTTTGGGGTTCGTATTTGCCAGTCAGTAGTCCCTGTGCTAGAGGACTATAGGCGAGAACTGTGACCCCCAATTCCCGAGCTGTCTCCAGAATACCATTGCTTTCAATTTTGCGGTTTAGCAGCGAATAGGGCACTTGATTGACCGCTAGGGGAATGTTATAGGTTGCCAGCATCCGGTGGGCTTCACGAGTTTGCTGGGCAGAATAGTTACTCACCCCAATCGCCCCGATCCGTCCCTGTTGCACTTCTTTAGCTAAGGTTTCCAGCATGGTGAATTTGCTCAGGAAAAAATCGAAGGGCTGGTGAATTTGGTAGAGATCGATGCGATCGAGTTGTAATCTTTGCAGGCTCTGGGTCACGGCTTGGGTGAGCGCATTGGCATTCCAGCGCCAGGGCGTTGGCATATACTTGGTTGCCACAACAATCGCACCGGGTGCCGTACCGCTATAGCGTTTGATAAATTTCCCCAGCAGCCGCTCCGATTCTCCTAACCCATAGACTTCTGCCGTATCAAATAGACTGATCCCCGCATGGAGTGCTGCTTCAAAAGCGGCTTCCAACTCAGCTTCCCCATAGTCCTTGCCATAGCTCCAGAAAAAGGAATCTCCCCAGGCCCAAGTGCCAATTCCGAATGGGGCGATCGCAGGACAGGTGGGGGCGAAGGTGATGTGGGGGTGGCGCAGGGTGGGGGAATTCATGTTGGATTTTGGATTGGTGATTTTGGATTGGCGATTTTGGGTTGGCGATTTTGGGTTGGTGTGAATATTGTCAATTGTAACGATATATGAAGCCAATCGTCCATCAGAAAATTGCTCAGGTCAGCATTTTGCCTAATCTTGGTATGGTGGAAATTGATCATGCTTTCTGTGGGTTTGTGCAATTCCCTATGACAAATGAGTTTTCTGATCCTGAATTTTCTGATCCCCAATTTTCTAATCCTGAGTTTTTGGACGAGCAAGCCGATCGCCCAGAACTGCCCCGGATTAAGTTGTTGACGATGCTGCGGTTGGGGCTGTTTCAAATGGGGCTGGGGATGATGTCTGTCCTCTTGTTTGGGCTGCTGAATCGCATTTTAATCAAAGAATTAGGGATTCCTGGCACGATCGCGGGGATTGTGTTGGCGGTGACGTTGTTTGTGGCTCCGGCTCGGATTTGGTTTGGGCAATTGTCGGATACCAAGCCGATCGCGGGTCTCTATCGCACCAATTATGTGGTGTTGGGGGCGATCGCGTTTGCCGTGATTGCGTTTCTGGCGGTGCAACCCATTTGGAATATGGGCCTTTATCTCCAGACGGGGAATTGGGCAGCGGCTACGCCTTGGATTGCATTATCCACTCTCTTGTTTGGATTGTATGGCATTGCGGTCAGTGCGAGTTCCACTCCCTTTGCCACGCTGTTGGTGGATATTACCGATGAAAGCGATCGCTCTAAGGTGGTGGCGATCGATTGGGCGATGCTGTTGATGGGAACGATCGCGGGGGCGATTACGATCGGCATTCTGCTCCGGCAATTGGGGAATGATCCACCGGTGGATTTGCTCCGCGCTAATATTAATCGATTGTTTTTAATTGTGCCTTGGATTGTGGTCGGTCTGGCTGTGATTGGCACCTGGGGCATTGAAAAAAAATATTCTCGCTATTTGCGATCGCAACAAGCTGCCTCTGCCCTTCACCCCACTGCTTCCCCGGAAACGGTGACCCTGGCTCGTGCTTGGCAGATTCTGACCGCTAGTCGGCAAACTCGGTTCTTTTTCACCTTTTTAATTGCCATGACCTTGGGGCTATTTCTCCAAGATGCAATTTTGGAACCGTTTGGAGGAGATATTTTTAAGCTGCCCCCTGGGGAAACGACGCAGTTAAATGTGCCCTACGGCGTTGCTACGGTGATTGGGATTTTGATCGCTGGTTTTTTGATTACCCCCCGGATTGGCAAACAGAAAACGGCAAAACTGGGTTGTCAAGCTGTGGTGTTAGCGTTACTCACCATCATCTTTGCAGGCTGGACGGGCAACCCCCAAACCTTGAAAGTCTGTCTGTTTCTGTTTGGTTTGGCTTCTGGTACCACCACTACGGGCGCAATCACCCTCATGCTCGATCTCACGGCGGCGGAAACGGCAGGCACCTTCATTGGCGCTTGGGGGCTGTCTCAGGCTTTGGCAAGGGGCATGGCAGCAGTGTTTGGTGGCACCTTGTTGGATGTCGGGGGTCGCCTCTTTACGCCTACCCGTCTGGCAGGCAGTCCCCATTCTCTTGCCGCCTATGGATTGGTGTTTGCCCTGCAAGCCTGTTGTATGCTAGGGGCGATCGGTCTTCTCACCCGCGTGAATGTGCAGGAATTTAAAACCGATTCTAAAGAGGCGATTGCGGCGGTAATTGCCAGTGGTGACTAGTCATGCATGAGAACGAGACGGAGACGGGAAAGATGATTGTGCCATCGGATTATTTAGAAATTGGCAAAATTGTGGCTGCCCATGGGATTCGGGGTGAGTTGCGCGTTTATCCCAACTCTGATTTTCCAGAGCGCTTTGAAGAACCAGGAACCCGTTGGTTACTGCGGCCCAATCAAATTAGCCCGGAGCCGATCGAACTGCGGGAGGGCTATTATCAAGAAGGTAAAGGTCTCTACATCATCCAACTCAAGGGAATTCGCGATCGCAACGCGGCTGAGGCTTTACGGGGATCTCTCCTCCTGGTGCCAAGCGACGATCGTCCCGAATTAGAAGAAGGGGAATTTCATGTGATGGATTTGGTGGGTTTACCCGTTTATTTACAAACAGATCAGACGTTGGTAGGCACCGTAAGCAATGTGCTGTTTGCTGGCAATGATTTGTTGGAAGTGGTGATCGAAGGTCGTAAACAGCCAATTCTCATCCCGTTTGTGGAAGCGATCGTCCCAGTGGTGGATTTAACAACCCAGCGGATTGAAATTACCCCGCCCCCTGGCTTAATGGATGTCCAGTAACACCAGACAACGAGGCGGCTAGTTTTTAGGGTTCTCCTCGTCTGACTGATACAGTCCAAATGAACCATCCATTGGGTATGACGGTTTTGTGATGCCATCATGCCCGAATAACCGTGACGGCTCGCCCAGATGGAGTCTGATGGAGTTCTGTCTTTAAACGATTTTCTAAATCCAAAGCATTTTCTCGGCGATCGAAAATCACCAGCCAGCCTGACTCCTGTGCCAATCGTGCCAAATAGCCATCTAACTGCTCTAATCCTTTCTGCAAGGGGTCAGCCTTTTTGGTACGCCAGACTTTCAACTCGATCCCCAATGTCACGCCACCATAGCGCAAACATAAATCCATCCGATCGCGCCCAATCGCATATTCTCGCTCTAATGTCCCGCCCCCATTCACCACCCGATGCAAAAACGCCATTAACACTAAATGCGGCGCAATTTCTGGATAGGATGCACTTTTCAGCAACGGCTCACCATGTTGTAACCAACATGCTAAAAACGCTTGTAGTAACGACTGTAGGTCTAATTCTCCTGCTGCTGTTAACCAACTGGGGGCAATTTGCGGCAAGGATGCCATCGGTGTAACCGTTAACACGCGGGGTAACACTTCTCGGTAGATCGGATTGGCGATCGTCAACCCTCCCAATGCATCCATCTTACACAGTCCTAGATCGATCAAAAACTGAATATCATCATTAGGAGTATCGCCCAGTTCTAAGCCTGCTAAGATCGGTTCAATAATGGCTTTCACCCGGTCTTCCCGGAGTCTTTCAGCCAAACTATCTAAATGGGTATCTTGGCGTTTAATTAGAATTTCTTTTGCTGCTAACACAGGCTCGGCTGTAATCGCGATCGATTCATCCGTCACTAATTCTTCTACGATTTCCTTAGCTAGGGCATTGACCAGCCAAGGTTGTCCCTGCGTTAATTCAAACGCTAACTTGACTGCCTCTGGGGTGAAAATCTGTCCCGTTGCATCCGTATGTTGTTGATAGAGTTCAGCCACTTCTTCAGCATTAAAATTTCGTAGCGTTAGCGATCGCACTTTGATATTGAAGGGACTAGAAGTGTTTAATCGACCCACGTCACTAGATGTGATTTTATAATCCCGTACATCTCGTAAACCAATTAATCCCACTGACTGCGGAAATGCCATCGGACGAGAAGGAAAGCCATCCCGTAACTGACGTAATATCGACAGCAAGGTGATATTTTCTAGTGAATCAATTTCATCAATCAAAACCACGAGGGGACGAGGTGATTGTTTTGCCCATTGTCGCAATAGAAAATGGATGCGTCGTCCTGGTTCTGCCTGTTTCCAATCGATCTTCGGTACTAGGGCTTCAGGCAGATAAATGCTAACGGTATCCATCCAGGTATCAAGAATAATACTTTCCGCTTGCTCAGGATCATCATTAAACGGACTTCCCGCTTCTACTGATAGCAAAATAGAACTGTAACGCCCACTTTCTGTCAACTGCTTTGCCAATGCCAGCATCGTTGTGGATTTTCCAGTTTGCCTCGGCGCATGGATAACGAAGTAGTTCCGTTGATCAATCAGCCGCTCCAAATCCGGCACCCGGAATGTTGGGGAGAGCATGTAATGAATGTCTTCCTGGCAAGGACCGGAAATATTAAACCAACGCAGCATAGATCACCGGAGTGGAAGAGACTGCCTTTCAGTTTACTCCAATAGCAGCCCGATTCTTGTCTTCTGCCCTCTGCTCTTCAAACCGGATGACATCCAGACCGATCGTCGTCAGATCACCCAGAAACGGGATTGAGGTGATCATCGATCGCGAAGTCGTATCATACTTCTCCATGCAGCGTTTTCTTACAATAAGTGTCAGTCAATTTTGCAAGATTTAAGATGGCTGGTAACGACTTAGTTTTAAACTATTAAAGGGATACCACCATTCAATGCTCCGTTCTATCACGCCTAACGTGTCTAGTTTGCCACCCCGCTACCAACATCCCGGCTATGCTTTTCTGCATCGCTACGGTTCTCTTCAGGAAGAAGCAGATGTCTTGCATTATGTGGATTTTTTGCGGGAGTCGGCAGGTTTAGCAGCGCAGCCTCCCACCGATCTCGATCGCATTTACCAACACTTCGGCATTCCCACCCCCCTCCGAGTTGCCCTAGACGAGCAGCAAGGCATTTTACTGGATAGTTTTAAAGGGCTAATTTTGATTAAGCAAGCAGACCCGATCGCTCGTCAGCGGTTTACGGAAGGGCATGAACTGATGGAATTGCTGTTTGATGCCCAGGCGGATGTGGCGGAACGGTTAAATTTAGCCCAGTGGGATGAAACTCGGAAAGAGCAACTCTGTGATGCAGGGGCAGCGGAACTGTTGATGCCGCGATCGTCCTTTCAATCCCAGGTGAAGTCTCTCGGAGTTTCGTTGGAAACGGCAAAATCCCTGGCAACGCTCTATCAAACGTCCCTCTTGGCAACCCTGCGTCGTATGGTTGAGCTATCCATTGGGGAACATGCCTTAGTCGTTTGGCATCGGGCCTTAAAACCAACGGAACGGCGGCGGGGCAAGCCTGCTCATCCCAAATGGCGGATCTGGTGGCGGGTGCTCAGTCCCAATTGGAGCAGTGGCTTTATTCCCCGCGATAAATCTGTAGAAGACGACTCACTCCTAGCACAGGCAACTATTCAACCCCAACAGGGTGCGATCGCCCTGGATCTGGGATGGGGAACTTGGGTTGGAAATTTGGAGGCAATGCCCATTCAAATTGGCGAGAAAAGCTGCATTCTCTCCTTACTCCAGAGGTAATATATCTGTTTGCTCAAGTTCGCTCCGTCATCATGCTACCTGTGAAAAAATTCTAACCCCTGAGAAGTTTGAACTCTGCTGTTGTAAATCTTTCAGGCAGCTTATAAACATCATGTTCGTGAAGCTGCTATAGTATTTAAAGAGTATGAAGCAACTCGACTAGTGGAATGTTGAGGAGATAATCTCTCATCGGGAGAGAAAACATTATTCTCAATAGTATTGCAATGTAGAGACGATTTTTTGTGGATGCATAAAAGAGTTGAGGGAAACAGTTTCCACACATGAGTAGCCGTGCTGTAAACCTCACAAACTTTAAACCAATTCATCATTCTTGAAGAGAAATCTCATGGCAAATAATCCTGTAGTCTGGTTTGAAATCTATGTAGATGATTTAGGTAGAGCCAAGCAGTTTTACGAATCTGTGCTTAGTGTGAATTTGGATGTTTTGAGTGATCCCAATGATACCGGTGTCGAAATGTTGTCATTTCCGTCGGACATGGAGACCTATGGTGCTAGCGGTGCCCTTGTCAAAATGGAGGGCGTTAAAGCGGGTGGGAATAGTACTTTAATTTATTTTTCATGTGAAGATTGTGCGGTCGAAGCAGCTAAAGTCGAAGCAGCAGGGGGTCGTATCCAAACGTCTAAAATGTCGATTGGCGAATATGGTTTTATTACTCTAGCGATAGATTCTGAAGGCAACATGTTTGGCTTGCACTCAATGAAATAGCTGGAAAGGTGAATTCAAGAAAATTATTTCGTGCTTGGTTAGTGCAGATGTTAGCCCGCATGATGCATCCAAGCTTCTGGAAGCATGATCGAGTCAGCGCGTTGTGCCTGAGATACGGGTGGTCTAGACTTTCGTTTCTTCGATCATGGTCACCAACTTGTACGCGGCATCTTCAAAGAGCTGAGTAGTGCGTACTCGATGGTTGCTGTCCACTAATGTAATCACTTCGTTGTAATAGGTTTTGCAGCCATCCACTGTGCGACTCCCGCGATAAACAATCATGTCATCTGTAATCGCCCAGGCAATCCCCGAAAACCCCGTCGCCTTTTCCCCACCTAGGGTATAGACCTGATCCGTCAAGGGAAACACCAACTGCCCAGCCTGAAAGTCACCGTAATAATGGGCTGTGACTTCCCTCGGTGTGTTGATGCGGACGGTATTGGTTTGAACGTATTTTGCGCCCTCGATCGCAATCTTGACCCGAACAAAATGCTCGTCAATTTGGGTACCAGTGCGATCAATGCGTCGCGCCGTGCCTTCCCAAGTGCCACAATTGCGCAGAAAGGCAAGGGGAACTTGGTGACGATCGTAGGTGATTTGTGGAATCGCTAGGGCAGTGGTTTCAGCCGTCAGAAAAAAGGGAGAAGTCATAAAAATCTAGATGCAGATCATTAGGCAGCAGGCTTGTGTTGACGACCGATGCGACGGCTGATGTCGCGGCTGGTGCGTTGGTATTCATGCACGATCGGCATCCGTTCGGCTTCAAAGGCAGCCAAGGCAGCTTTGACATCTGGGGTCGTCGCTAAATGCTGTGCCAAGGCGATCGCATCTTCCCAACCGGAAGTCATCCCGCGTGCCCGTGAGGGGCTTTTGGCATGAGCCGCATCCCCAATCAGCACCACCCGTCCATGGTGCAAACGCGGCAATGGATCGATATCGTAGGAGTAACGGCTAACCACTTGCTCGATCGATGTGGCTTCAATAATCGCACGGGCATCCGCAGGCAATTTTGCCAACTCTTGGGCGGGAATGCTAGGGTTTTGCGCCAGTACAACTCGACCCTGGACAGCAGACTGATCCACTTCGATAAAAAAGCCCCAATGCGTTCTGCCACCCCCAAGATCAAAAAAGTTGGCGTAAATGCCCCGTCCGCGTGTGTACACAAAAAACTCCCCATCGCAGCAAAAGGTGCTGTCCTCGACAATCCCGCGCCAGACCAGATCGCCCAGATAGCAAAGTTGGACCCCTGACACCACCGATTCACGGACCTTCGACAAAATCCCATCCGCACCGACCAAAACATCCCCTTCCCATTGCCGCCCATCCTGAAAGCAAGCGATCACACCATCCTCCCTTTGGCTCACAGATTGCAGTTCGGCATTCCCATGGATACAATCGGCGGGCAATCCTTCCAGCAGTGCCTCCAGAATATCCTTGCGATGCACCAGCATTCCCGGCAACTCACCCTCGGCATATTGCACTGGCTCAGAGCTAATCACGCCACCCCGAAGATTGCGAAATTCAAATTTCGTCACGGGAGCACCGGCTTGAATAATCTTCTGGCAAATGCTGGGGCTACCTTGATACAACGCCTTCATACCATCCTGGACGATCAAAATTCCGCAGCCTTCGGTGCGGGGCTGGGGCGATCGTTCAAATACATCCACCTGAAAGCCCTGCTGAATCAATAATTGCGCCAAATAAACGCCAGAGGTGCCCGCGCCCACAATGCCGATGCGAGCAGTCCCAACTCGGTCATTCGTTTGCTGATTAGTGGTTACCATAATGCATCCAACGCTGAGAGAGTAAGAGAGAGAAAGCGGATAAAGAACGATACTAGGAAAATATTCCAGAACAAGGATTCAAAAAATTGATGAATTGAATTAAACGAACTTATGGTTGTAGTTTTGCAACATTTGATAATCTATGATGCCTAGATATCTCATACGTTCACTCAAATAGGTGAGTTCTAGGGGATTCTGCTAGATATACTGAAGTGCTTCTGCATCATCGGCTACTGAATGAATGATTGATAAGTTTGATTAATAACTAGTTTGATGAATAACAATGTTGTTGCATGAATTAGGGTTGTTGCATGAATGAGGTGAAAGTTATACTGCCGAATATAAAGATATGAAAATTACTTACTACTGCTGAATTCAATGATTCACTTTTAAGATTGTGGCGCATAGTAAGATTGTAGCGCATAGTAAGATGGTGGTGCAAAGATTGTTCATTTTGCGATCGCCCTGAATTGTGCTACGACAGGGCAGTCATATATAACAACCTCAAGGCAGTGCCAAAGATGTGTAAAGATCTAGCTGCCCTTCTGTATCTTTCGCAGGCTCAGCCTCTCATCAGAACTATTTTGGCAAGCCTTACAGCGTATATTAATCTGGTTTGTCTGCAGCCCAAGAAATCCGGAAGCTATCATCTGCTGCGAGAAAGATGTGGAGGACGCATGAATCATTTAGGATAGCTAGATCTGTATTAGGTGAGCGCAACCATTGGACTGTTTCTTGGACAGTTTCAGTGGTTTGTGCGCTGATGCGGAGTTCAGAGTGCGATCGCCTAATTCTGTGGGAATCCTAAACGTGGAATGCTCTATATTCTGGTCAGTTTGCCCAGCTAGAACGATGATCTTCTCAGCCAAAATTATGACACCCTCAGCAAAGACCTCGTCCCAGGCATGCCTTGCCAGTTCTAGTAATTCGCTGACTGAGCAACAACCGTTTGGTTCTCGCAGGTTCGGTTCTCGCATAGGGTTCTATCGATCGGTACAAAGGAATTTAGGTATGATTGCCCTAGGTGCGATCGCCCTGATGGCACTCCCCAGTTGTTCCACCAACACCAGCGCTCCCTCCACTCCTGCAACCGCCGTCGCCAACTCTCAAACCGAGATCAAAGCTGGGGGTTCCAGCAGTACAGTTGATTTTCTGAGAACCTTGAAAACCGCCTATGAAGCTAGTCCTCAAACCGGGAAAATTACCCTACTTGAACCGGGGCAATCGGAAAATATTCTGGCAGGGGTGAAACAAGGACTCGTTGATATCGGTACCCTCTCGAAAAGTTTAAAACCTGAAGATCGGGACAGCAGCCTGGAATATCGCGCGATCGCCCATGATGCGTTGCTGGTGGCCACCCATCCCAGCGTTACCGGAGTCAAAAATCTCACGACAGAACAGCTTAAAGGAATTTATAGCGGTAGCATCACCAACTGGCAGCAAGTGGGCGGCCCGGATGCAACCATTGTTGTCCTTGATCGCCCCGAAGATGAATCAGCCAAGCGCCTTCTGCGCAAACATTACCTCGGCGAAGAGTTGCAGAATGCCCCCAATGCGGTGGTACTGCGCAAAGAGGGAGAACTGATCCAGACCATCCAAAGCACGCCCCACAGTATCGGTGCCTTTTCTTTGGCTAATGCGATTTCCCATAACTTGCCAGTGAATCACCTCAGTTTGGATGAGATTGCCCCCACGCCAGCAAATCTGAAGGCAGCACGGTATCCCATGTTCCGCACGATCACCCTTGTCTGGAATAAAAAGGCATCCGAGATGACTCAAGCCTTCATTCGTTACATTGCTAGCCAACCTGGTAACACGGCTCTAGAAGAGGCTGGCTTTGCTCCAATCAGTCAAACGACCGCTTCTCAAAATCCATAACCACTTCTGTCATGTCATCTACCCAATTCTTCAATAACCCCCTCTTGAATCAACTTCAATCTGTGGTGCTGGGGCAATTTGGCATTGCTGCAGCCAAATTGCCCCAAAGTTGGAACCTCCATGATCATTCGTACCAGCTATACAAAGCTACCGGTTTCAGTTAAGCTTCTGTCTCCACCTCTGATTCTCTTTCTCAGCCTGTGGATTGCAGGAACCTTGGGGTTTGGTTTCTTTACCCGTGGCAATTTAGAGCAAACAGCGCACAAAGAGACAGCGGATCTAGCCATTCTGCTCCAACAGGATTTACAGCAAAAACAAAACTTACTGCGCTTGAAGACCCGGTGGGTGAGTGAGGAACCCAGTGTGATCAAAGCGATCGAAACGCGCGATCGCCCCCGCCTGCTGCGCACCCTATTACCGATCCAAGCTGCCTTAGAACTCGATTTGCTCAGAGTTGTGGATCCTGCAGGGCAAACGATGTTGTCGTCGCAGCAGCGATCGATAGAGCAGGCTCAATTCCACGATGCGACGCTTGTGACTACGGCTCAAACCGGGCTGGAACTATCCGGTATTTTGCTGCCAGACAACGCTGCTCCATCCGCTCTGGTGAGTTTCATCTCGATCAAATCTGCAACTCGGGGTTTGGCGACCTTAATTCTGGGGATTGGCATAGATGATCAATTTCTCAAAGACATTCGCGGTAATACCTCCATGCATCTGGTGGCCTTGCAGGGCGATCGGGTCACGGCTGCAACCCTACCGCTAGATCGCCACCAATCCTTGCCAACTCCCCCGGCAGATGCACCACCGACCCGCATCACCATTGCCAATCACCCTTACTTGCTAAAAACATTTGAGCTATCAAGCTTTGATCAGACCAAACTGAAAATTGCTGTGCTCAAATCGCTGCAAGATACAGAACAAGCAGAGCAACGGCTCTGGTGGGTCGTGAGTGGGTTTGGGTTACTGGGAGGTAGCTTGGTGGTTGGAGTCATGGTCTTCGGACTCCGGGTGACTCAGGCTCTAAGCCGCCGCATTCAACGGCTGACTCAGGCGACCCAACAGTTAGCCCAGGGCGACTTAACCATTCGCATTCCGATGAATCAGCAGGATGAAGTGGGGGTGCTGGCCCAGGGATTCAATACCATGGCAGAACAGTTGATCAGTCGAGATCAACAACTGGCTCAACAAATGCGACAATTGCAAAACACCTTGGAAGAACTGCGCCGCACCCAAAGCCAAATGGTACATAGTGAGAAGATGTCGGCATTGGGGCAGATGGTAGCCGGGATTGCCCATGAGATCAACAACCCAGTTAACTTTATTCATGGTAACTTGGCGTTTGTGGAACAATACACACAAGATTTGCTCCATGCCCTGGATTCCTATCAACATCACTATCCCAAGCCTTCCGCAGCCCTAAAAGCAGATTTAGACACCCTAGACTTGGACTTTCTCACGCAAGATTTCACCAAGATTGTGGACTCTATGAAAATTGGCACCGATCGCATTCGTGAAATTGTCCTTTCGTTGCGTAACTTTTCGCGATTGGATGAAGCCGAATTCAAAGCGGTGAATCTCCACGAAGGGATTGATAATAGCCTACTGATTTTGCAACATCGGCTTCAGGCTACGGAAACCCGTCCGACAATACAAGTCAATAAACAGTATGGCGATCTGCCTCCTGTGGAATGCTATGTGGGGCAAATCAACCAAGTATTTATGAATTTGCTCAGTAATGCAATTGATGCCCTCGAAGACTCAAACCAGAATCGCACGTTTCGAGAAATTGAGCAAAACCCAAATATCATTTGGATTCATACAGAAATGAACGATCGCCATCACATCAAAATTACAATTGCTGATAATGGTATCGGGATTACTGAAGAGGTGCGATCGCGAATCTTTGATCCCTTCTTCACGACCAAACCCGTAGGTAAAGGAACTGGCTTAGGGCTTTCTATTAGCTATCAGATTGTGACCGAAAAACACCAAGGCAAGTTATGGTGCGAGTCTACACCGGGAGCAGGCACAAAGTTTATAATCAATATTCCTGTAGAGCAATAGTGTTTAGCGTCTGCCCTCTTGTGAACCGTCATCCAAAATCGATCGCCCCCTCCCCAATTATTCTCTCAAAAAGATTTCAATAACCAGTTGACTTACCCAGTGAAAATGTTTTGCTGAATTTACCCGAAGGCACCGTCATGAGCGTTTGCACGAAATATTTGTCATAGGGTCGATCACCTCGTAGGGGCGCGCATCCCGCGCCAAAAAAAATCCCGCCAACAAACGAATCAATTTTAGATTTTAGATTTTAGAGCAAAGAGCGATCGCATTTCCATCATCCAATCCCAACCGGGGGCGATTTTAGTCAATACAGCAACTTTTTAGGGAAACTGAGCACCTTCCAAAAGGGTTCCCGTGAA
>JAYKGX010000198.1:0-14677 GCA_035285565.1 Synechococcales cyanobacterium | reverse complement strand
GTTTAAGGATGATGGTCCAACGATCGTCAAGACAACTAATCTGGTCTACGCCAATTCCAGCAACCCATCTCCAGGGGGCACCGGGGTTTTTGACTACAACATTGGATCAGACGCTCGGCTGACCTTCGGTGCCGCAAATTCTGACTTTTTGCCCATTACCCTAAATGGCACCGTTGGCACTGCTGCTATCACTTCTCCTACGGTCACCTGGGCTTCTGAAACCACCACCAGTGCTGTGTTCAACTTCCAGTTCAGTTATCAAGCTGATCCGGCTTCTTCTACGCTCACCGTTGCAACAGGCACCCTCACCTTTGATAAGGTAAACGACACTTACACCGTAGCCCTCACCCAACCCGTCTCTGGCTTTAGCGTCTTCACCACCAGCCAAGCGCTAGGTTTCACAGGATACGCAGCCGGAACCAGCACCATCGATACCTCACAGCCCGATGTCTCCGTTGCTCAACTGAGTAATAACTTCTTCGTCCAATTCACAGGATTTAGCGAACCGGGTGGAGGCACGGGTGTTAATAACCTCAAAGCAGTTGCGATCGATGCTGATGGTAATTATGTGAACGGTGAACTGTTTACCCAAGAATCTTCCTGGGTTAGCGTTTCCAATAGCGCCAATGGGGTTGCAGGGGATACGATCCAAGCAGGGGAAGTGCTTGATCTCGACTTTTTCAACACCAATCCCACAGGTTTTACCTCCCTAGTTCCCACGACCCAGGCCACGGGCATCTTCCTCAAGTTTGACGGGATTGGCAGTGAAGATCTCGTCATGATTCTCAAACTGGTTGATCCGGATGATGGTAGCAGAACCACTAAGGCAATCATCATTGACAATACTGATATCTTCCAATCGGGCAGTATCATCCCTGCGGGCTACAGCATTACGCTGGATAACAATGATGGTGCCGTGATCATCGAAAGCAACGACTACAACAATGTCGGCACAACGGGTGAGAACTACCTGATTGAAGGGGCGCAACTGCTCATGTCTACGGAAGATGTCACCGGAACAGGCATCAACCTCAATTCTGCTACCGGTACAGCAGGGGCAAGTACCACCTTTCAGGCTTTTGAGGGAACCACTGGCAGTGGCTACACGATCGCCGATACGACCGACAGTAGTGAACCCCTCAAGATTGCTGACATTGGCTTTGTCACCAGCCGCAGTGGCACATTAAATACCGCCCTGAACTTTAACGTGGCAGTAGTGGATGCCGATGGAGACACCACCAGCTCTCAAACCCTTAACGTCGGCATCATTGCAGGGACAACCTTTACGGGTGGGAGCAATGCTGACTCCCTGCAAGGAACCACAGGCATCGACAGCCTCAACGGCAATGCAGGCAATGATGTTTTAACGGGGAATCTGGGCGCGGATAGCCTCACAGGCGGTTTGGGGGCAGATAAATTTGTCTACAATACTGCTAATGATGGCATCGATAGCATTCTTGATTTCTCCGTTGTAGAGGGTGACACGATCGTAGTCTCCAAAGCGGGATTTGGTGCGGGTTTGAGTGGCAATGCGGTCAATAGCGTCATTAATGCCGATCAGTTTGAAGTCAATTCAGTCGCCAGTAGTGGCAGCACTCGCTTTTTCTACAACAGCGCGACGGGTGGACTCTTCTATGATACTGACGGTTCAGGCACAAGTGCAGCCAAACAACTCGCTACCCTTAGTGTTGGGTTACCCCTCACCCGAAACAATATCTTCGCGATCGCCTAACGTTTTCCTCCGCGATCGCCCCTGAGCGATTCTCACCATCCATGCACCCGTTCCAGGCACTCTCCTAGGGGCGGGTGTTTTCTCTTACGCATCAAAACAAGACCCTTTGAAAAGTTCGATCGCCGCTTCTAACCAGAGTGCAGTACCGATCGCCCGAAACATCAATTTTCGTCCAGGTAATATCTCTGCTAACACTTCTGGTAAATTCTCTGCTGTTTTGACGGGTTGGGCAGCCAATTCCAAGTAATCCAACTGCAGTCTGAGATAACTGGCTGGGTAATAGGGCAAGCGATCGCTCCATTCGATCGCCAGAATGCCGGGTTCGACTTCAAGGCCTTCCCAGTAGGTCTCTAGGTGAAGTTCTGCAGCTTCAGCCCGGTCTAGGCGGTAGAGATCCAGGTGATAGAGGGGGAGACGACCCTCTAGGTATTCGTTAATCAGGGTGAAAGTAGGACTTTCGATCGAGTCCGGGATTCCCAGACCTGCCCCAATTCCCTGCACAAGCGTGGTTTTGCCTGCACCAAGGTTACCTTCTAGCAGCAATACGGATCCAGCACGGAGCGATCGCCCCAGGTGTTGTCCAAGTTGGTAAGTTTGGTTAGCATCGGCGAGTTGCAGAATCGAGGCCATTTTGGATGTTAGATTTTGGATTGATGATTGACCCGTAGGGGCGCGTATCCCGCGCCCAAAAAAACCAGCCAACAAACGCAATTTTAGATGATTGACCCGTAGGGGCGCGTATCCCGCGCCCAAAAAAACCAGCCAACAAACGAAGAGATTTTGGATTGATGATTTTAGATTTTAGGGATCTTATGGTTGGGCAAGGGTTTTTGGATTGGGCGTGTTTTTTTGGATTGGATGCGGGGTTTTGGATTGGACGCGGGGTTTTGGGTGGGACGCAGGGGTTTTGGGTGGGACGTGGGGTTTTGGGTGGGCGCGGGATACGCGCCCCTACGGTTCGTGTTGCATTTGTTCGTACCAGCGTAATAATACACCCGCCAATCGATCGGGGTCGTGGCGAACAAGTCCGGTTTCTTGATCTTCTTCCATGACATCGGCCCGGATGATTCGGCGACCCAGGTGGTGAACAGCTTCAACATCCAGATCGACAGGAAAAGATCCTTCTTGGGTGTATTTGATCAGGGATTTGGCAGAAGGAGAGGTGCGCTGAACCATCACAGCATCGAAGAGGGGCCGTCCACAAATGCGATCGATCGCTCGAATGTGATCCGCCACAGAATAACCGTCGGTTTCGCCCGGTTGGGTCATCACGTTGCAGACATAAACACAGGGGACTTGACTTTCCGCGATCGCTTGGGCAATTTCGGGTACCAACAGGTTGGGGATGATGCTGGTGTAGAGGCTGCCGGGTCCAATCACAATGTAGTCTGCTTCTCGGATAGCTTGGATAGCTTTGGGCAGAGCGGGCGGGTTGGCAGGGGTGCAGCCAATTTCCGCAATCCGACCTCGCGCTTTGGGAATGTGAGATTCACCTTCAATCACCCGTCCATCTTCCAATTTCGCCCATAACCGCACGTCGCTCAGGGTGGAAGGGAACACTTCTCCTTTAATGGCCAGCACCTTAGAACTGGTTTCTACCGCCCGCTCCAAATCTCCAGCAATCTCACTCATGGCTGTTAGGAACAAGTTGCCAAAGCTATGACCCATCAAGCCATCGCCAGCAGTAAAGCGATATTGAAACAGTTCCGTCAGCAGTTTTTCTTCATCCGCCAAGGCAGCTAAACAGTTGCGAATATCCCCCGGTGGCAAGACTCCAATCTCTCGCCGTAAGCGCCCTGAGGATCCACCATCATCCGCCACTGTGACGATCGCCGCCAAGTTCGTACTGGATTGCTTCAAGCCCCGTAGCAAGGTAGATAAGCCCGTGCCCCCCCCGATCGCCACAATCCGAGGGCCCCGATTCAGCCGACGATGGGTCCAAATCATATCCACCAGTCCCTGATCATGATCCGGCATGAGCACTTCTGTAATGGAATCCAAGGTTCGCGTTTGCCCCCACCAGACCAGCAAAAAGCCGATCGCCACCGCCAACGGTCCACTGATATAGTTGGGGATAATCCGAGTAAGCGTCTCCAGTGCATTACTGGCAAACTGCGTGATATAGAAGACGGGTGTCAGTTTGCTCCAGATGGCAAAGCCCAAGGTCGCCATCAAAACACCGATCGCACTGGTCAACATCCAGCGCTTCACTAAGAGACCGGGGGCTAGCCACTTAAACCAGCGAGCCAGACCAGGAGTCCAATAGTGGACTTCTCGTCCTAGGCTGCGAACCGTTCGTTTCAGGAGTCGATTGGTAGTCATGCTCAAAATGCTCGCAAAAAGGTAGGTAAAAGAACTAAAAATGGCAAGAATTTGTCAAAAAAGACGGAGAAAAGCCATGATGAACTAAAATTCTGAGAAAAAATAGAGGATGGCGGAAGGCGAAGGGCGATGCCAGCAGGATAGCTTAGGTTGCTCAAGTTGCCAGTTCACCGCTGGAAAAACTTTTGATTGTAACAGAAGAGATGATTTGCCCCGGATCTGCCATGCTGCTCCTACTGATTGATTCTGCTTCTAATAAGTACGATTTCCACTGCCTGGGGGAAGATCCGTAGGATACAGACTAGTTGAGCTAGGAATGCTCCATACATGCAATCTAACCAAGATTTGCTGCAAAAGTGTAAAGTTATGACGAGTTTCAAGCTGTCTACTATTAGGTCTTCGAAAGTTTTGCCTTGGCTTACACTAATGGGAACACCGATAGGGTTAGTTGAGGCGTAGAGAATTCACTGAACCCTCTGCGATCGATTCAATCGATTTTTATGTAATTTCACCCGTACTGAAAGGGTTGATTCTATGCGTGAACCGTTGATTGAATTGAAAGGGGTGACTAAGAGCTTCGGAGATTTCCGAGTCTTGGATCAAGTCAATCTCAGTATTTACTCTGGAGAAGCCGTGGGTATCATTGGGCCCTCGGGTACGGGGAAATCTACGATTCTGCGGGTCATGGCCGGACTCTTGGCTCCAGATGCGGGTGAAATCTATGTACGGGGTCAGTTGCGCAAAGGTCTGGTAGAAGATAATTTGCACTCTGTTGGCATTGGTATGGTATTTCAGCAAGCGGCGCTATTTGACTCCCTCACCGTGGCGGAAAATGTTGGCTTTTTACTCTACCAGCATTCCCGTTTGTCTCGACGACGGATCCGAGAGCTGGTGGATCAAAAACTGCAAATGGTGGGACTGAAGGGCATTGGCGATCGCTATCCAGCGGAACTGTCCGGCGGAATGCGCAAACGGGTCAGCTTTGCCCGCGCCATTATGGAAAATCCAGAAAATCCAGCGGATACCCCAGAGGTGCTGCTCTATGATGAACCAACGGCAGGCTTGGATCCAATCGCTTCTACGGTGATTGAAGATCTAGTGCGCGACTTATATCGGGCCGAAGGGAGTTGCAAAAGCTACGTCATGGTCACCCACCAAGACAGCACCATTCGCCGCACCACCGATCGCGTCGTTTTTCTCTATCAAGGTCGTGTACAGTGGCAAGGGAAAGTTCATGAGATCGACACCACAGAAAGTCCCCTGGTTCGACAGTTTTTCAGTGGACAGGTCAATGGTCCCATTCAAGTGGTGGAGTAGGTGAAACAATGCGATCGCGGATGGTTCGAGAAGGTTCCGTTGGGCTTCTAATTCTAGGAAGTCTGGGTTTATTTGGCGGCTTGATGCTATGGCTGCAGGGGCTAAATCCAGCCAATCGCAGTTTTTCAGTCATCGTGGATTTTGCCAGTGTTTCTGGTATCCAGGTGGGGTCTCCGGTTCGCTATCAGGGGGTTCCCGTGGGTCGTGTGACCGAAATTCGCCCCAGTGCCAAGGGGGTAGAAGTCAAAGTTAGTATTGCGCCCGCCGATCTGATTATCCCCAAGGGAGCCGAAGTGAGTATCAACCAGGCAAGCTTTCTAGGGGAAAGTTCTGTGGATATTACTTCGCCCAAGTCAGATGTGACCATGGCGATCGCCGCAAAACCCCTCGATGGCAACTGCGACAAAGCAACCATTCTCTGCGACGGCTCGCGCTTGAGTGGTCAACCGGGCATCAGTACTGAGGAATTGATTCGCTCGACGATCGAATTTACCCGCACCTATAGCCATCCAGAATTTGTCACGAATCTCAATCAACTGACCCGCAATTCCAGTTTAGCCGCCGGAGAAATTGCCAAGCTCAGCCGCGAAATGCGCAGTGTGGCAAAAACAGCACAGCAGGAACTCTCAACCGTCTCCCGCACCGCCAACGTAACCGCCGAAAACTTTGCAGGCACCGCCCGTGCCCTCAGCAGCACAGCCGATAAAGCGAGTCTGACGCTGACAGAGGTGAATGGCTTGCTGATCAATAATCGCGGGACATTGGTGACAACGCTGGATAACTTGAATGCCACCAGCGGCTCACTGCGAGCGACCATGACAAAACTTTCGCCAGCCCTCGATCGGGTCACCAGCGGGCAATTAATTCAGAACCTCGAAACACTGTCAGCCAATGCCGCCCTAGCTTCTGCCAACCTCAAGGATGCCTCCAAAGCACTGAATAATCCCGCCAATCTAGTCTTATTGCAGCAAACCCTAGATTCTGCCCGTGCCACCTTCCAAAATACCCAAAAATTAACTTCAGACCTAGACGAATTAGTCGGCGATCCCAAACTGCGGAATAACCTACGCAATCTGATCAATGGGTTAAGTGGCTTAGTCTCTTCCACCAATCAACTTCAACAGCAAGCACAGGTTGCCCAGGTTCTAGAACCCCTAGCCCAGACAGCCAAAACCACCGGGAAAGTCAAAGTTGCCAAGCCGATCGTCGAAGTCCTGCAAGCGCGGCTCTCCCAGCCCCCTAGTTCACAGCCAGCCCCCTCTGCCCCCGTTCAAACCAGCGATCGTCCCTCAAATCAACCGACCCAAGATCCAGTCCCTCCCCCACAGATCCTTGCGCCTTCCCCCCAGCCAGCCGACGATCGCCATCAGGAGACACCGACCAATCAGACAGAACCGTAACGACCCGTAGGGGCGCGCATCCCGCGCCCAGCAAAACCCAGCCAACAACCAATCAAACCAACCCAAACCACATCAACCCCAACTTGACAATTAACCCATAGAAAAAGCCATCCCGCGCCCCAATTGGGTATTTTGGATGGGTATTTTGGATGAGTGTTTTGGAAGACAGATCCACCAACAAACAACAGAATTCAGCCAGCGCAGCATCCCTACGATCGCTTCAAGCGGCGCAATTCTTCCTGGAGTTCAGCCACCTGGCGACGCATCTCAGTCACAGGATCGATCGCATCGGATCCCATAGGATTAGCAGCACTCGTGCTAGGAACAACCCCTTCCTCCTCATCGAGAATTTCAATTTTGCGCGGCTCCTGGGCAGGTTCAGCACTGGGAGGCATGGTTCCACTCTGTGCCTTCTGAATCATGTCATCTACAAATCGACGCGCTTCCTCCGTCGTCATTTCTCCCCTGGAAACCATCTCATCCGCCAGTTTTTGGGCTTGACCCCGCAGTTCCGACAACTTTTCCCCGGCTTTTTCCCCAGCATAGGAAGCCACACCAATGCCCAGGTAGACCGCCTTCTGCACAAGATTTCCTAAATTACTCCCCAGTGGCATGGTGCCTTCTCCTATAAAAGTTTGAGTGGTTACAAAGGGTTCAGACCCCTCTAGCATAAATCAGACTCCTCATGGACTGCCTAGTCAGAATGAGACAGGGTTGCCGATCGTTCTAGGGTGGGAATGCCGATCCAAGCGATCCTCATCCGTGAGGCGATGGATATTTGACCATCCTGGGACAAACTCGTGCTATGCTAGAAAACGACTCGGACCTATGCGGTTTCAACGCCCAAATCTTGTCAGGACCGGAAGGTAGCAGCAATACGGGATGCTTGGGACAGGCGTAGTATCCGGGTCTTTTAGTATCCAGATCTTTGAGCATTCAGATCTTTGAGCCTCCAGATTTTGTATGTCCGGATCTTCTGAGCTATCAACCTCACTCCACCACCACCTTCCATTCGTAGAGTTTATAATTAACACAATGGTTAATGATGAGTGGATCCTTCTCAATAATTGATTTTGCTTGTTCCATCGAATCAGCCTGAAACAAAAGCATTCCTCCTCCCCGCTGCGCCCAGTATCCTGTTCTGGCTTGATGACCTTTCTTCACCAAATCTTTGACAAAATCCGTGTGAGCTGGAACGTACTGATCAAACGTTGCTTTATCAACAATCCCTTCCTCAATCTTGACAAACCAAGCCATTAACATCCCCCTTATCGATAAAATCATCCCTTACTGAATTGCGCTTACTGAATTGTTTTACGCTGAATTGTTATACGCTAAATTTTTGGGCAAAGCCTTTGTAAAAAGTCACTATAAAAAGTCGTTGCACAAAGTCATCGTATAAAGTGAATGGTGGTACCCTCCTAAGCTTAGAGGGGAAAATGGCTTTGCAAAACGCGTATTTTTTGGGATTTTCCCCCTGTAAATTGGCTACATCGGTACTGACTGTGACCTATGAATGAGTTAAATCAGCCCAATCGAGTTTCTCGCTGGTTTATCGCACTAATTCCTCCCCAGGAAATGCAGGTTTATGCAAATCAGATCAAGCAAATGTTTGCTGACCAGTATGGCAGTTGCAAAGCCTTTACGTCCCCGCCCCATGTGACGCTTCATCCGCCGTTTACAATTGCCTCTCGGGAAATTACGGAGATAGCCCATCAGTTGACCATTTTTGCTGCCGATCGCCCTGCGGTTCCAGTCACCCTATCAGGGTTTGGAGCATTTTCGCCCCGTGTTATTTACATCAATGTGTTGCCTACTGCTGCTTTGCTGGCTATGCAAGCTGAATTACTGGTCTATTGCTGCTCGACACTGGGCATTCTCGATCCTCTAGCCAAGGCGGGAAGCCAGATACC
Source organism: Synechococcales cyanobacterium (assembly GCA_035285565.1). Lineage (GTDB taxonomy): Bacteria > Cyanobacteriota > Cyanobacteriia > Leptolyngbyales > Leptolyngbyaceae > JAYKGX01. The sequence goes on along the minus strand of JAYKGX010000198.1, from coordinate 5,993 downwards.
CGCTTCCCAGAGTTCCTCACGCCAGGATCGTCCTTTTGTGCCCCACCTGACGGTTGCCTTTCGCGATTTAACTGTTCAACAATTTCACCGTGCTTGGCCAGAATTTGCCAACCGATCGATCGAACTGGATGGGCAACCGATCGATCGCTATGAGTTTTTAGCTGATCAGCTCACCCTCTTGCGGCATGATGGTCAACGCTGGGTCATTCATCAGCAATTTCCCTTTGGTTCTGCGATCGGAGCAATCCCCCATGTCTAGTCCGCGTCAGTTAGCGTTGCAAGCCCTCCGGAAGGTGCAACAAGGAGCCTATGCCGATGCTGCTGTGGATCAGTTGCTCAGTCAAGGTGCTCAAAAAGCCAAAGAGGGTCTGAACGATCGCGATCGCCGTCTATTTACCGAATTGGTGTATGGCTGTGTGCGGCAGCAGCGGTTGTTGGATGGCATGATCGATCGCTTTGCCAAGAAATCTGCCCAAACCCAACCCGAAGAAATTCGCCTGCTGCTCCACCTGGGACTCTACCAATTGCTGTTTCTGGATCACATTCCTGCTTCTGCTGCTGTGGATACGACGGTGGACTTGGTAAAGCGCAATGGCTTTGGCGGGTTAGCTGGGTTTGTCAACGGACTCCTGCGCCAAGTGGGACGAACCCGTGAATTGCAGCAAACCACCGATCGCTCCCTTCTCGATCATCCCCTTTAGTCAAAGGTCGATCGCGGCGACGATCGCATTCCTCAGTTTCAGCAAATTCTAGGCTGCCCTGCTCAGGCTTTGGGTTTGTTGCACAGTTATCCCGATTGGGTGATTGAAGTTTGGCAGCAGCAGTTTGGCAGCGCAGATACCGCAGAACTCTGTCACTGGATGAATCGACCGCCTCAGATTGATCTTCGGGTCAATTTGCAGAAGACTTCTGTCCAAGCAGTTCAACAATTGTTGCAAGCGGCGGGGATCGCGGCTGATCCAATTCCCCAGTTGCCTGCCGGATTGCGGCTCTCTCATCGGGTGGGGGCGATCGCGACGTTGCCCGGTTTTGCTAGTGGGGATTGGATTGTGCAGGATGCCAGTGCCCAGTTGGTCAGTTATTTAGTGGATCCTCAGCCAGGAGAAACCATTGCCGATGCTTGTGCTGCACCGGGGGGCAAAACCGTTCATCTGGCGGAATTAATGGGCGATCGCGGACAGGTGTATGCTATCGATCCCACCCCTTCGCGGTTGAAGAAATTGCAGCAGAATGTGCAGCGCTTGGGGTTCACCAGCATTCATGTGCGCACGGGAGATAGTCGGATTTTGGAAGATTTACGGCACCAGTGCGATCGAGTCTTGGTCGATGCCCCTTGTTCGGGCTTGGGAACGTTAAATCGCCATGCAGATGCGCGCTGGCGGCAAAGTCCACAGTCCGTCGATCAACTTGCCCAACTGCAACGGCAAATTCTCGCCCAAGCAGCCACCTGGGTTAAACCGGGAGGGATGCTAGTCTATTCCACCTGTACCCTGCATCCGGCGGAAAATGAAGCGACGATCGCAGATTTTCTGCAACACCATCCCCACTGGGCGATCGATCCCCCTCAGGCGCACCCGATTTTGGCTCCATTCCTAGCTCAATCGGCTGCAACCCATCCGGGCTGTATCAAAATATCTCCCCACCGGTTCCACATGGATGGATTTTTTATGGTACGACTTAAGAAAGGTTAAAAGTGCAGACAATTTGCACAATTGGGAGATAGAACTAGTATGGGGTCAAATCTTGATCTCTGCACGCTTGATCCCTACACCATCGATTCAAGTCGGAGGGCTGCACAATGGTAATGACCGCAGACCGGAAAGCATTGCTGAAAATCCTGATCGGGGCAGCCTGGTTAGATGGACGTATTCAAATAGAAGAAAGCCAATACCTCCAAAAAGTAGCTCAAAAAGCAGGTTTAGCGAATGACCCAGAGGTCTATCCCCTGTTGAATGAACTACGCGCCGTCACTCCAGCAGAATGTTATCGCTGGATTGGGGATTACCTAGGCGATCATCCCACAGCGGACAGTTGCCGGAATTTGATTGAAGAAATTAGTGGATTGGTTTACAGTGACGGGGCGATCGCCAACGAAGAAGCACAGTTGTTAACTAAGTTGCAAAATTTAGAACTCACCTGTGATGTCAATGGACGCTGTTCGGGCAATGTGTTGGATGTGATTCGGCGGTTATATCACCGTTGGGTAGCGGTCGTAGAAGGGCATTAGCTGACTAGAACGGCAGAACTGGATGATTAAAATTGATACAAGAACATTCAGTTCGCCCCTACTCCCCTTGTACGATCCGATCGCTCAAAATGAGATGGCAAACAGCGAGATTTTGGGGTAACGGTCGATCTTCGTATGCAACAAGTTGACATTGCCGAGGCTAAAGCCCAAATTGAGGATTTATTACAATCTGCCCTCAGTGGTGAGGAGATTATCATTACTCAAAACCAACAACCCATTCTAAAACTTACACAGTTTCTTCAACCGCCTAAACAGCGGCAACGGGGTAGTGCTAAAGGGCAAATCTGGATCTCTCCAGATTTTGATGAGCCGCTTGAAGATTTTAGAGAATACATGGAATGAAACTGCTGATTGATACGCATACATTCCTGTGGTTTATTCATGACGATCCCAAGCTCAGTGATCATGCAGTTTCTCTGCTGGAGTCGGATGCAGATTTATTGCTCAGTACTGCCAGCCTTTGGGAAATCGCTATCAAAGTCAATCTTCAAAAGTTGACTCTACCTGCTCCCTATGAATTTTTTATTCCTCGCCAGATCCAGGTCAATCGCATTGAAATTTTACCGATTCAGATTTCACACCTCGCTGTTGCCGTAAAACTTCCTTTACATCATCGAGATCCCTTCGATCGCTTGCTGATCTCACAAGCCATTGCCGAACAGATGTCAATCATTAGCATCGATCAAACATTCGATCGCTATGCCGTCGATCGACTCTGGTAAGTCTCTCTGGACAGCAATCTCTGTCCTGTAAGACTAGCGCGAAGTCCCAAGGCTCACTGTCTACCGAAGATCTTCGCAGTGCTCCCCCCAACCCTGCGGGTATGGGCGGAGGTGAAGCGGAGCGCGCCCGGAGGGAGCCATCAAGACTCAGCTTTCGGCAACCGTTTGATATAGATCCTCAGCACTTGAGCCATGCTGATATCCTTTTGGTTTGCGTAAGCCGCAAGCCTTGCGAAATCCTCATCAGACAATCTTATTTCTAAGCGCTTTTGCTTTGGCATATTACGGATAAATAACGTACAATAGAGCTATGCTAACACTCACTTACGAGTACAAGCTAATTCCAACCAAAGATCAGATTGCCGAGATGGATCACATTTTGGAGGTCTGCTCATCGGTCTGGAATTATGCGCTGAAAGAGTGAAAAGATTGGATTGCTGCGCGCAAATGTCCCATCAACGCTTGCTCAGTGCGGGGCGAGTACATCCTGAGTGTGGATGCACCTTATCCCGGTTATTCAGAACAATGCAAAGCCCTCACCGAGGCAAAGAAAACCGATGAGCGATTAAGCTCGGTCAGTGCCCAAGTGTTGCAGCAAGTGCTCAAGAAGCTGGATCAAGCCTTCAAGGACATGAAAGATCGCAGTTTCGGATTCCCGCGATTCAAAAAACGGGGTGCGATGCGATCGTTTGTGTTCCCTCAACTGGGTAAGAATCCGATCGCTCAGGGCGGGATCAAGCTGCCTTGCATGGGATGGGTTCAGTTCAGGCAGTCTCGACCTGTGCCTGACGGCTTCAACGTTAAACAGGCAAGGATTGTCAAACGGGCATCAGGGTTCTATCGGATGCTGACCTTGCAAGCCGATGTCAAGATTCTCGACTTGCCCATCCCAGGTCGGGTGGTGGGAGTCGATGTCGGGTTGCAATACTTTCTATCCACGTCTGACGGGTTAGAGGTTGAGCGACCGAAGTTCTTTGTGGAGATGCAACGCCAGCTTAAATTGCTGCAACGCAGACTCAAGCGCAAAGAAATCGGGTCGAACAATTGGCAGAAGATTCAACGGAAAGTAGCTCGGCTTCATGAACGGATCTCAAACACTCGCAAAGATTTCCATTTCAAAACCGCCCATCGACTTTGTGACGAGGGCGCAACGATTGCAGTGGAACAGTTAAATCTGATTGGGCTAAGCCGTGGATTTCTCGGCAAGCACATGCTGGATGCGGGGCACGGACAGTTCATGAATCAAATCCTGCCTTGGGTGTGCTTCAAGCGAGGCGTTGCTTTTGCGAAAGTCGATGCCCGTGGCACCAGTCAAGAATGTCCTGATTGCGCGGCAACCGTCCGTAAGGTCTTGCCAGATCGGTGGCATGATTGCCCGAATTGCGGGTCTTGCAAGCCTCGTGACGTGGCGAGTGCTCAGGTGATTAGAAAGAGAGCCGTGGGGCGCACGGTGGAGCAAACTGCTTGCGGAGACGGTCTGGCGGGGGTTGGGGTCACACTCACTCTAGCTAAGAGTCGATGAACCAAGAATCTCCGTCCACACCCGCAGGGTGTGGACGGAGAGCGTCAAAACCCGCAGGGTGTGGACGGAGAGCGTCAAAACCCTAGCCCAATCAAAACATCGCGGGAATGGTTGCCGGAGCACTAGGAGGCTAGAATAGGTCGGGGGAATGGGTCGATCGCCGGATGACTTCGGTTTGTCCGATCCAGTTTGCCCGGTTCATCGTGCCTGGGGAACTTGTTATGAACTGGTTACTGCGTTGGACATTGCGTTCCATTTTCCAGAGGGTTTGCTATAGCTTGCAGAGATGCCGATCGGGCAGAGGGTTTGAGCTACTGTTGTCTGAGAACTGGGCTGGGGACCAGGCTGGAGTCTGGATGATCGCCGCTCTCACAATGGTGAGTTTCTGGGTTGCACATCCAGCGATCGCTACCCCCCTGCAGACCGACATCCATCGTCCCATGCTTGCGTCTCAAATTGAAGCACAGTTCAGTTCTGGCAATCTTGTGATTGCCCAAGCTCAGTCCAGTCCAATCGATCCGAAACTGGAAGCCCAAGTGTTAGAAATCCTCCGGCGCAATCCTGAAGTCATTTTGGAGTCGGTGCAGCGCTATCAGCAAAAGAAAGCCCAGGAAGCCCAAAAAGCACAACAGGCTGTTTTAAAACGCTTGAAACAAAATTCCCAAGCGGCGATCGCTCAATCCCCTCAGCTTGGCAATGGTCAAGTGATTCTGTTTGAATTTTCTGATTTCCAATGTCCGTTCTGTGCAGAAGTCGGAATCACTCTGAAACAATTTGTCCAGAAAAATCGCGATCGGGTGACTTTGGTGTATAAACATTTTCCCCTGGCAACAATCCATCCAGAAGCGGTGAATGCAGTGCGGGCGGCTTGGGCAGCTCACCAACAGGGCAGGTTTTGGCAATACCATGATGCGTTATTTGAGCAACAGAAACAACTCAGCGATGCCACCTATCGTCAGATTGCCACCGATTTAAAGTTAGACCTCACCCGTTGGCAGCGCGATCGCACCAGTCCGGCAGCAGCCCAAGCTCTCACACAGGATTTGCAACTGGGAGAACAATTGGGAATTGATGGAACGCCCTTCTTTGTCATGGATGGAAAAGCATTTTCTGGGGCAGTCCCACTGGCGGAGTTGGAAGCAAGGTTAGCCCAGGCAGGCTCTTAAATGGGCAATTTTGCCCCAATTTTCTAAAAAATGAACATTTTTCAACAGCTTCAGTCTGATATTCTATGGAAACATGAATCCATTAGAGTGATGATTGGGAAAAGCAACACCATGACAAACTTATTTAATAATCCTTCTTTTAACATAACCTCACCTAACAGAACCTGGTTCAACTTCAACAACCGTTCACGAATCACCCTGCTGCTCATTCACGGGAACCCTTTTGGAAGGTGCTCAGTTTCCCTAAAAAGTTGCTGTATTGACTAAAATCGCCCCCGGTTGGGATTGGATGATGGAAATGCGATCGCTCTTTGCTCTAAAATCTAAAATCTAAA
>JAYKGX010000197.1:0-8872 GCA_035285565.1 Synechococcales cyanobacterium | reverse complement strand
CCCTCAAACTGCTGGCCGATCCCAGCGACGATACCCAAGCCCATCCCGACAAAGCCTTGGGCTTGTGGAAACTGGCGGATCTACCCGAATTCCAGATGGCTCCTTGGTCTTCTTCCCAAGTTTTCCTTACCAGCTTGATTCGACGGTATATTCATCCCGCTTGGAAGCTGTAAAGTATATCACCTCTTTTTGAGTCAAGGGGCAAGCTGCTATTGTGCATCGGTGGATTGGGCTTCATATCCTATACCCTATTAATTAATTCAGGTGTTGTGGAGAGATCAATTTGTACTTATTAATTCCTGCGGCAGGTTCCGGCAAACGCATGGGGAGCGATCGCAATAAACTTCTGTTACCGCTGCTAGAACGTCCGATCCTGGCTTGGACCCTCCTGGCAGCAGAAGCTTCTAGCGCGATCGCTTGGATTGGCATTATGGGACAACCCTCCGATTTTCCCGACTTTCAGATCATCCTCGCCAGCCTGAAGCTGAGTAAGCCTGTGCAGTTGATTGCCGGTGGCAGTACCCGGCAGGAATCGGTCTACAATGGTCTGCAAGCCCTGCCCCCCCAAGCAGACCGGGTTTTAATCCACGATGGCGCACGCTGCTTAGCCACGGCAAACCTGTTCGATCGCTGTGCCCAAGCGCTACAAACCTGTGATGGGTTGATTGCTGCTATCCCGGTCAAAGACACGATTAAAGTCGTGGATAGCGAACTTCTGATCCAAGACACTCCCGATCGCGCTAACCTCTGGGCTGCCCAAACTCCCCAGGGCTTTTCGGTACCGTTGCTGAAAAAATGCCATGCAGAAGGCAAAGCGAATGGGTGGGAAGTAACCGATGATGCCGCCCTGTTTGAAAAATGTGGTCTCCCGGTCAAGATTGTTCCCGGCGAAGAAACCAATCTGAAAGTGACCACCCCCGTGGATCTGGCGATCGCGACCTTCATCCTAGGCGATCGTTCAAGTCCCTGAGCTGACAAAGTTCTGCAGCAATTCTTCCCGAGACCGTGCTCAGAGAAGAGGGATCCATAAGGCTCCTGAAACTAGGCTGATTGAGTCCAGAGTGCAGGAGTTGAACCTGCCTGAGGCGAATTATGAGTTCGCTGCCTAAACCGCTCGGCCAACCCTGGAAAACTAGGGCTTTTGATCTGTTGTAGTCGATCTCGTACAAGATAACCCAAAACGTCTCAAAGCGTCTGTATATTTCTTTAACTTAGCGTGCTATTTTTTGCATGGCAAGCCCTAAGCCACCAGTTAGTCCTTAATTACTAGTTAGCTCGCCATTCACCGTTACCCCTCGTAGGTTGTCCAGCGTTGTCCAGCTTATTTAGGGAAGTCTGCCCTGAGAACGCTTGCCGTCTTCCATTGGGCTGCCTAGAATCGAAGGGAGCGATCGCGAAAAAAATCCGCTGAATCGAACATTCCTAGGTATCATAAAGCCTCATCCGTACCCTATCCATTGGTTGCAAACAGCAAACCATGAAACTCAATTCAACGGCTACCTACACCTTTATTCTGTTGTTCTTAATGCTAGGCGCTGGAGCAATGAGTGCCACTTGGGGATTTTCCCTGGGCAGCGAAGCCCTCAAAGGCGTGACCCAACCCGACAGCCGTCCTAACAAGGGCAATCCCCGCCGCGCCAACAATCAACCCGAAGAAATTGCCATCCTGAAGGAAGCCGATATTATTAAAGATGTAAAAGAGCGCACCAACGGCAGCGCCAAGGCTCCAGCGGAAAAAGATATCCAAGCCAAGATCCCCAACCAGGAAGCCCCCCCCCAACAACCCGCTTCCAAATTCCCCTTCATCAGTAAGGACAAAGGGATCACCCTAGAAGTCACCGCTCTACGGCGACAGGGAGACACCGTAGTCTTCGATGTGTCCCTCCGCAATGAAGGCGATCAACCTGTGAAATTTCTCTACAGCTTTCTCAACATCACCGATGACCAAGGGCAAATCCTGACGGGTGAAACGGCGGGGCTGCCCATGGAAATCCCTGCTAAGAGCGCCAAATTAACCGGGACGGTCAGTGTCTCCTCGGTGCTATTGGCGAATGCAGAGCGCGTCTCCCTCCAGCTTTCTGACTATCCTGACCAAAAGGTGCAATTAGAAATGTCAGATATTCCGGTCAAATAATTGCATGGTGGTTTCTGTCTGGTTACCCTTAGCCAATGTCCCGATCGCTCCAGAAGAAATCCTCTGGAAAGTGGTGTCGGTGATGGTGTTGATTGCGATCAATGCCTTTTTTGTGATGGCTGAATTTGCCATTGTGTCCGTGCGACGATCGCGCATTAGCCAATTGGTGGATGCGGGAGATGTGCAGGCAAGAACGGTGCAAGAATTGCAGACGACGATGGATCGGCTACTGTCTACCACGCAGTTGGGCATTACCCTTTCTAGCCTTGCCCTGGGGTGGATTGGGGAAAGTACCGTAGCTGTGCTGGTGCAGGATTGGTTGCACCACCTGCCGCTTCCAGAGACTTGGAGGGTCTTTGGGACGCGATCGCTCTCCTTACCGATTGCCTTTTTCCTAGTGGCTTATTTACAAATCGTCCTGGGAGAACTCTGTCCCAAATCCGTCGCCATGCTCTATGCCGAAGATATTTCCAGGGTTTTGGCTCCCCTGAGTGTGACCATTACCCGAACGCTCTATCCCTTTGTGTGGATCCTCAATCAATCGACGAAATTACTACTCCGGTTTGTTGGCATTCGCTACAGTGGGCAAGGGTGGTATAACCAAGTCACTTCAGAAGAAATCCAACTGATGATTGCTACCCCCAGTGAATCCATGGGGCTACAGCAAGAAGAGCGGGAACTGCTGACCAATGTGTTTGAATTTCGCGAGGTGACGGTGAGTGAAGTGATGATTCGCCGCCCCAGCATGACCACAGTTCCTGTGACTGCAACGGTGCGGGATCTGATGGAGGAAGTCGCCCGATCGAACCATTCCCGCTACCCAGTGATTGATGATTCTCTGGATGATGTCTGTGGTGTCATTCACTTAAAAGAATTAGCGGAACCTTTGGTTCAGGGCACCCTCAGCCTCGACAGTCCCATTCAGCCCTGGATTCGGCCTGCCCGATTTGTGCCGGAATATACCTCCATGGATGAACTATTGGCCCTGATGCAGCGATCGCGTCGCCATTTAGTGATTGTGGTGGATGAGTTTGGCAGCACAGCCGGTTTGGTGACCTTGCAAGACGTGATCACCCAAATTATCGGTGATACCCCAGACCACGAGGCCGATACAGCGGTTTCGATCCAACGCATTGATCCCAATACTTTTCTGGTGCAGGCACAGGTGAATTTAGAGGAAGTCAACGACACCTTGCAAATCGAGCTGCCGATCGCCGATGAATATCGCACCTTGGGGGGCTTCCTGCTCTATCAATGGCAACGCATTCCCAACGAAAATGAAACGCTACAGTATGGTAATTGTGAACTGACGATTGTCCGCACTGAAGGACCGCGCTTAGATCAAGTTCAGATTCATCGCATTGAACATTCCAACGCAGACTTGCCTGAGCCTTAATTTGACTCTCCAGTTCCCAGCGCCATGGGGGCGATCGCTTGAGGAATCACAATCAGTTGCTGTAAATAGTCAATAAAACCGTAGGCAGGTAACCCGATCGGGGTTTCATGGTCCGCAAATTGCCCCGTCAGTTTCCACCGATTCAGATAGTCCCGATCGTTGAGGGTCACCACCGAGAATGCCTCTACCTTTTGCCGTCGGATTGCAGACAGGGCAGCTTGCTGGGTCAGGGGCAGGGATGTGAGGGCACGGGGCGATCGCTGTGGCAACGCAATAAATTCCTGCAGATTTTGCGGTAAGGTGCTGCTGCCATTAGGGCGGACCATTTCCCCTAGGGGAACCAAGCGATCGTCCGCAGAGGAAATCCCCGGTGCGGGAGAGGGTCGCCACTGGATCGGCTGACTGGCGGTCGTCTGACGATGGGTCGGTTGGGGCAGATTGGGCACGGTTGTAGAGGGTGCGGTGGGCTGGCGCTCCCCGATATTGCGAGTTGCCAGACTGCCAGATCCCAGGTTCGTGGCATTTTGCTGACTTTGACGAAGACGCTTTTGTTGGTTCAAGCGATCGATCGGTGACAGGTTCTGTAGATCCCGATTGGAGAGCGCACCCTTGGCTGGGGGCAGATCAGTTGGGTTGACCGTTGAGTTGACCGTTGCAGCACCTAAGCTGGTTGACGGGCGATCGCTGGGCTGCACGGCAATCAGTTGCAAGCCATCTTGGGCTGCTCCAGTTCCTGCCAAGGTCGGCAACCCTGTGGCTTGTAATGATTGAGGATCCACTGCAACAGATGCCCCAGGTGGATTGACTGCGGTGGCCACATCCGGGGTTATCCTCTGGGTGGAACGGGTCGATCGCGAGACGGAAAGGGAACCTTGAGCGATCGCGCTGTCCTCTAACCGGGTAGCAGGGGAGATCGGAGCTGGGCTAGACAATCCTGGTTGCATCAAACCGGGCAAACTGGCTGAAACCACGACCTGAGGTCTAAATTTCGGCGGTGGCAGGGGCGGCATTTGGGGCGGAACCAGGGAAGTCGGATTGAGGGGAATCAGGCGCTGTTCCGGACGGGTCACCGATTTTTGGGTCAGTGAGCTTTGATTCGGCTGGGCTTTACGATCGCGGTTTTGCTCGTCTTTCGATTTGCCATCTTCTGAGAGAAAATTAGGGGCTGGCTTAAAAATAGGTTGACGAGTTGCCTCTGCCACAATGAAGCTGGAAACCACTCCCAATGTCACCACCCCTGCCCCAATCATGCCCGCAGGAATCCCCGACGAGCGCACCCGAGGCTTGTTGTAATCTGCCGAACGGGATGGATCGCCTTGGATCAACTCCTCTGGGTTGAAATGGAAGCAAAAAGAGTTCGCTGCAGTCTCTGTGGTTCCTTCTGCGGGGGGTAAGGCTAAAACGGTTCTCCCCTCCAAAAGTCGACCATGGGAGCGATCGGCAGCATGACTGGGCAGTGCCTGGGGGGCAGCGATCGGCTGAATCAACAACTCAATTGGCTCCGTGGCGCTGTCGCTAGGAGGGGCAACAGAAACTGAAGATTTGCTCCATCGACGTGGCTTGACGCTGAGACAAGTTGTATCTGGCCCAGTCAAACTTGGCTCAGTCAAACTTGGCTCAGTGACATTCTCCTGGGGGGCAGCGGACGGAAGCTGGGAAGACTCCGGGGATGCAGCCTGGGAAGAGATGTCATCGGAAGTATTCACCCAATCGAGGTGATCTACTGGGATAACATGCAACATGGTTGCGCCTCCTAAATGCTGGCTCAATACGCGAATTGCTTTAACCGACAGGGAATGGCAATGACCGACACAAACTGACTGACAAAGATACTGACAAAGATGACGAAAAAAAAGAGAGAGCTATCTTCGCTAAGATGACTCTCTCCATTCTTCTATTCACTGTTCCGCTATCCGGATAAAAATGTTTATGTATAAAATTACACGTTGCAATTTCGGTCAGTCATCATGCCAAAAGATGGGTTTTAACTAGCTCTTCTAATTTACTGGCTGGAATCGCCCCTTCTGACTGACCGCACAGTTCTCCTTTTTGGAAAAACCGGAAGGCGGGCACCCCTTCCACGTGGCATTGCCCCACACTGTTGGGATTAGGATCAACCTCCATCTTGACCACTTTGATGTGATCGACATAGCTGTCAGCTATTTTTTCCACCAAGGGAGCCATCAAGCGGCAAGGACCACACCAGCTCGCCCAGAAATACACCATGACCGGTTGCTCAGCTTGCAACACTTCTGCATCAAATTCAGCGTCGGAGATAATACGAAGACTACTCATATTGATTCGGTATCACCAGCAATTCCATTCCTCATATTGACATCTTTACCGCGCTAAAGCCACGGTGATTCCAAGAATCACTTCTTCGACCTTTCTGCTTTTGGGGGGAGGGGGAGGACCTTGGGGTTGACCGACGGAATTGGGGTTCTGGGGAGCGTCCAGTGGGAGCCGATCGATTGAAGGCAATATGTTAGTCTGTAGGGAACCTTGCTGATGTCTTAAATTTGCCGATCATGTCTCAACCGCAATTGATCCAAGTCTCTGTCGAAGAACTGGCTGAAAAATTAGCAAACAGTTCAGAACCGCTGCAATTGGTGGATGTTCGAGAACCAGATGAACTGGCGATCGCGGCACTACCGGGTTTTATCAACTTGCCCCTGAGCCAATACGGTGTTTGGGCAGAGGATATTCATAATCGGCTGGATGCACAGCAGGAAACTTGGGTGCTATGCCACCATGGTATGCGATCGGCGCAGATGTGCCAATGGTTGATGGGGCAGGGGTTCAGCAATGTGAAAAATATCAGTGGTGGCATTCACGCCTATGCGGTGCAAGTTGATTCACAAGTACCCCAGTACTAGTTTGGTGTCCTACCCTCCCCAGTCCCAGTCCCGTTTAAACCCCTATCTTCTCCCCTTTTAGCAAACCCTTTAATTTCCCTGTCCCGTCCCATGCCAAACGCCATCAATCTCAATAATCGTCAACAACAGGTGCTCTGGGCTACGGTCAAGCACTATATTGCCACGGCCGAACCTGTTGGTTCTGAGGCGCTGGTGAAGGAATATAACTTGAGTGTCAGTTCTGCTACGATCCGCAATGCCATGGGCTTTTTGGAAAAGGAAGGTCTCTTGTATCAACCCCATCCCTCCGCAGGTCGCATCCCGTCGGACTCTGGTTATCGTATCTATGTTGATCAGCTAATGCAGCCGGCGATCGAGTTTCCACAAATTACCCAAGCTCTCTACCAGCACTTGCAGAAAAATTGGAGTCTAGAGACGCTCTTGCGGGGGGCGGCTCAAATTTTGGCAACGCTGAGTGGTTACATTACTCTGGTCACGCTACCGCTCCAGCGCCATACAGAAATTCGTCATGTCCAGCTTGTGCAGGTGGCAGCGCAGCGCATTATGTTGATTGTGGTGACGGATAGCTATGAAACCCAATCGATCTTGGTGGATCTGGAGAGTTCGGAGGAAGAGACCGATGCCGATTTGCTGGGGCGGGAACTACAGGTGCTGTCCAATTTTCTGAATGATGAACTCAGTGGTAAAGGGTTAGCAGAGTTGCAAACGCTGGATTGGGGCGAATTGGGGCAGGAATTTGAGCGCTATAGTCGCTTACTCAGTTCTGCGATGGGAGAACTCGATCGCCGTCTGTCGCAAGCTTGGCAGCCGACGCAAATTATGGTGAGTGGGATTTCGGATGTGTTGCGGCAACCGGAGTTTTCTGAATTGCAGCAGTTTCAAGCGATTTTACAATTGCTGGAAATGGAGCAACATCAATTGGTACCGTTGATTGTGGAACCGATGGAGGGCGATCGCAAGGTCAGTATTTGGATTGGGACGGAAAATCCGTTGGAGCCGATGCGATCCTGTACGTTGATTTCTTCGACCTATCATCGCAGTGGGATGCCCAGTGGCAGTGTGAGTTTGCTAGGGCCGACTCGGATGAATTATGAAACGGCGATCGCGTTGGTGGAAAATACGGCGGATTATTTGTCCGATCGGTTGTCGGGGACTTGATGTTTGGGTTTGGATGTTTGGGTTTGGATGTTTGGGTTTGGGATGGGATGAGGGTTGATCTGTTGTTGGCGTGGGGGGTGGGGCTTGGGATACACGCCCGTAAGGGTTATAAGCAATCCTCTTTCAGTTGTAAGAGTGGGACAGGCTTCTAGCCTGTTCAGGCAGAATTCCCACTCCACAAATCAATTAGGATTGCTATATATCATTTGGGCTGGGGATGCTTGTCCGTACAATCGGGTGTGAATAGGTGGGGGATTAATTTGGCGGTGTTGCGTGCATCGTCGATGCCACGATGGGGAGTGCCTTCGATCGCAATTCCTAGGAGTTCTAAGGCTTGCTGAAGTCCATACTTTTCTTGTGTTTTGATAGGATGGGAATTGATGTCTGTCAGTAATCCTTTTTTGGATAGGCGATGGAAGCGGGTTCTGAGGTTGCAGTGACTGCTTTTAATTTTCCAGTCTAGGTTGTGGTAGCGACAGTCTCGTTTGATCTGACTGAGATCAAAGGCTCCCCAGGAACAGAAGAGATAGTTGGGATAGGTTGCTAACCAGGTTTGAAAGGGGACAATCGCTTCGGCAAAGGTGGGGGCGCGATCGAGTTCAGCTTGGCTAATGCTGGTGAGGGTTTGGCAAAATTCGGTGAGCTGGGGATGGCGCACAGGTCGGATAAAGGTCTGAAATTCACTGATGGGTTGCCTACTGGTGCGATCGATCATCACAGCCCCAATTTCGATCGTTTCAATTTGATTCCGAGGAATGGAGTGGCGATCGCAACAGGTAGCCTCTAGGTCAATCACCATAAAAAAGTCGTAGGACTGCCAATTCATACTTAATAAGAGCGATGACCGTGATTGAACCTGTAGATTTTAGCAAGCAAAGTGAACTTCAGTGCGATCGTCAAACCCGTCTGATCAAATCCGTCTGGTCAAACCCGTCTCGACCGACTTCCAGTTCACAACAGGGTTGACAGGAACCGCGATCGCCGCTAAATTTTTATGATTAGGCAGTAAATATATTTTTCTCTGCTTAAGCTCAAAAATCTAGCGCGATCGCCTTGAGCTTGAGACCCTCAAAACGATCGCTAAGCCCCCATGCTGCAAGTCCCAGCATGGGGGCCTGGATTGCATTTTAGCATTCCAGCCGCCCTGTTTTGTCATGCCAGACAACGGGGCGGCTAGTTTCTTGGGTTCTCCTCTTGTACTTCATTTAGCGTTGAGGAAACCCAATGAAACGTCAGACTAAACAGATCCAACTGCACCTGAGCGGTGATGCCGATGCTGTCAATGCGGCGATCGGGCTTTTGCATGTT
>JAYKGX010000196.1:0-4123 GCA_035285565.1 Synechococcales cyanobacterium | reverse complement strand
GCATTTACATTCAGTCCTTTGAGGTGAAAAACCTACAGGATTTGAATGGCACCATCATGCCGACTGCTAAGATTGATATTCCCTTAGTGCAGTTGTTTGGTGGATCAGGGCGACCCTATGATTTCGTGGTGAGTGGAGATCAGCGCACCTACGACGACCTGGCGAAACCCGCAGGACTGGCTGAAATTGCCAAATATGCCAATGGCATTGGTCCCAATAAACAACGCATTGTGCCCCTCTCGACCGTGGATGCGAATAATGACGGTCGTCCAGATGACTTGAATCGCGATGGTCAAATTAGCGATGGCGATCGCATCACTGGCACCCCTACTACTTTAATTAGCGATGCCCATAATGCTGGATTATTTGTTCACCTATACACTCTGCGGAATGAGAGCTTCTTCTTACCCAGCAGTTATCGGGGCGATCCTGTTAATGAATACAAGCAATTCATTGAGTTGGGTGTGGATGGCTTCTTTACAGATTTCCCTGGTACTGGATTTACGGCACGCAGTACATTTATCCAAACACCAGCGGTCGCGAATCTGGGGGGTTCTAGAGGATTTGAGGGACAAGCCATCAGCCCAGACAAGAGTAAGATCTATCCTTTGCTCGAAGGGGCTGTCGCAGGTGATCCGACCAATGCGTTACGGATTTATGAGTTTGATGTAGCAACCCAGCAATATCAAGGCCTCAAAGGGTTCTATAAACTAGAGAATCCCAGCCATGCGATCGGGGATATGACGGTCATCAATGCTAACGAATACTTAGTCATTGAACGCGACAATGGTCAAGGATCTGATGCCAAGTTCAAGAAGATCTTTAAAATTGATCTCTCCCAAAAGGATGCCAATGGCTTCTTCCGCAAAGAAGAACTCGTGGATCTCTTGAATATCGCTGATCCTCAGGATTTCAACCGAGATGGAAGTACCACCTATCGGATGCCCTTTGTGACGATCGAAAATGTGTTAGTTCTTGATGAACGTACCATCTTAGTTGCCAACGACAATAATTATCCCTTCTCCATCGGTCGTCCCCCTGCGATCGATAACAATGAGATTGTCATTCTGGAGTTAGATAAAACCCTCAAGCTTGATCCAAGGGTTGGGCAAGCGGGGTTGACCCTGCCAAGCCCATCCGTGAACCCATCCGGCAATAACCTATTTGGCACCCAAGCCAATGAGCTGCTGGAAACAAGCGCAAACACACCCACACAACTGTTTGGAAATGGTGGAAAAGATGTCTTGATCGGGGGTGATGCTGGGGTGACAGCCTACGGGGGTAGCAGCGATGATACCTTTTTTCTCGGGAATGGCAACAACACCGTCTTCGGCAACGGTGGCAACGATCGCTTCACCACAGGTTCCGGCAACGATATTATCTATGGCGGTTCCGGTGATGATTTTGTTAATTCTGGTACGGGCGACGATCAAATCTATCTAAATGGGGGACGCGATCGGGTCGTACTCAATGCAGGTCAAGGGTCAGCCACCATTTATGGGTTTGACAGCGATGACCGGATTGAATTGGGTTCCAACCTCTCCCGTAATCAAATCAACATCGATCGACGTGGGCAAGATACCGTTTTAAGTGTCGGCAGTGACATCTTAGCGACTATCAAATGGTCTCAAAATCAAAACCCCTTGATCGTTTAGAAACACGACAAACCGGAATGCGATAAACCCCTAGGGGCGTGCATTTCACGCCCCAAAACCCGTAGACAACATGACGAGTTGATTTAGTATTAGCCCAGAGATTGAGGGCGATCGCTCCCTTCCCTAAGGCGTGAAGGTGCGTATATTCTGGCGAACAGATCCCCCTAGCCGCCTTAATAAGGGGGAACCGAGCCAAATTCAAGGGTTCAGCAATCGTCGTTAGAACTCATTCCCGTTTGCATTTTGGTTTGAAGTCCCCCTTATTAAGGGGGATTTAGGGGGATCGGGATGTGTTGCAATGACGAGTTGATTTAGTATTAGCCCAGAGATTGAGGGCGATCGCTCCTACGATAAATATTTTGTGCAAACGCTCATGACGGTACCTTCTGGTAGATTCAGCATTTGGGTTTGCAGTTCAGGGGCGATTGCCTTCCAAGGATTGGGACGACTCCATTCATGGGGTTCAGCCACTCCCCGCATGTGCAGATTGTGAATCATTGCCTGGACATCTTTGGGTTTGCCAATTAACCACATCTGAATGGGATCACGATCGCAATCGCCATGGAGACCGCCGATTTCAATTTTTCTGGCAGCAGAATTTCCCGATCGCCCTTTGTACGAGCGATCGCTTTTCAATTTCGTCATGGAAAGAACCTCTAGTCAGCTTTGGCTTTGGTTTACAGGAAACCAAAAACCTGGCCATCCTGCCTCTTGATGTGTTTTGTGGTGACAAGCAGGATGCCTGGAGATGTTAAAATCTCCAAAGCCTTTGCGTTGCCGAGTACAACGGAGAGGTTAGTCACTCAGGGTTGTTGTCAGCAGCCTTGGGTGACGTGAATGAACCAGATTCCTGGGAGTTGGGCTAGCACAGAGCTTGTGGGCAATCCGCTAACTTAGCAACACACGATAAAGCATTCTCAGTGGGCAAGTCAACTGGTTATTTAGATGTTTTTGGGAGAATAATTGGCGGGGGAGAGGGGGAGAGGGGGGGTGGATCAAGATAAGGATTGGGTCAGAAAAGCATCACTGCAACCAAAATCTCGAAGACGATCGCGTAAGTCTTGGCGGCGAATGTGGATTAAGAGTGCCAAAATAGCATCGAGTTGTTGATCGAGGTTGGTTTCGTTGCGGGCGCGATCGCATTCGTCTAAGCGTTTCTGACGTTCGGATTCATCGTTTTTATAAGCGTTGTCGTTGATGAAGTAGCGACGTAATCCTAGCAATCCTCTTTCTAGAGTGGCAGAGCTGGTTTTCAACTGATCCAGCAAGGCTATTTCAAACCGGGTCCATCGTCCAGTTTCTTCGGCAGCAATGCGATCGTAAGCCAGTTTAGTGACGAAGGCATAGAATTTATCCATGGGAAAGTTGAAAAATCCCAGATCGGCATTGGCGTTGACAAATACGGTGAAGAAAAATCCGATCGCGGCGGCCCAAAAGTAGGTGGCGAGTTCGACGGTGGCTTTTTCTGGCGCGTGGGTGGGCACTTTTCCGGCTTCTCTGGCAACCAGCCAAAAGACAAGGGCAGGGAGTGCGATTTGCATGATGACCCAAAAGTAGAAGCCCAGAGATTTCCAAGGGTTGAATAAGGGCGATCGGCAGTCGCGGTAAAGTTTTTGATAGGCAACGGGAAGATTGAGGCAACCTGCAAAGAGGGCGGCAATGATCCAGGGTAACCAGTTGCCCAAGCCTGTCCACAGATTCACAAACCAATCCAACATTAGCGAACCGTTGCCTCCGATGAGGGGGTATTTTGGGTGTTATTTGCTTTTTTGAACAGGGGATGCAGGGCGAAGTAGCCTTTTGAGGTGAGGGTGAGGAAGGTCTGGGTGGGAATCGATCGCTGGCGATAGTCTGGGCTTCTGAGGCTGGGGAAAATGGTGTAGAGCGGTGAAGCCTGGAGCCTGTCAATATAGCCCGCTTGCCACAGGGATTCTAGGATGGGTTGGATCTGTTCCCAGGGTTGCCCGATGGTATGTACGAGATCTTTGGGACGCAGGCGGGAGCGATCGAGGGCTTGCAGGATGGCTTGTTTGGTTTGGCTGAGGGCGATCGCTTGCTGACGGGTGCAGATGCTGTCTAGGGTTTGGCGGATTTGTTGAATTGCCCCCTGCAGTTCCGGCAGATCTACACCTTGCCCAGTTGAATGAATCGCTAGGGGAATGCTTTTGAGGCGTTCTTGGCTGAGGTAACCACTGCGGCGATCGCGGAGGGCTTGTTCGTAGAGTTGATCGAGTTCGCGGACGTCTTGGATCAGTGAAAGCAGCTCACGGGTGGCTTGAGAATCTTGCTGCTGAAGGGCTGGCAGGAGGGATTTCAATTGCTGCAACAGATGGGGAGACAGGCGATCGGGATAGGTTTCTAACCCATCGAGAAGAAGATTGAGGTCAATTTGGTCCCTGAAGACGCTCATAGAAATTGGGTGGGAATTGGGCGATCGATCCTGCTACCACCATTGTACCCCGATTGTA
>JAYKGX010000195.1:0-12040 GCA_035285565.1 Synechococcales cyanobacterium | reverse complement strand
CCCTACCGCCCCAGGCGATTATCGTATCTACACATCTCTCGCCGCCGCAAGTTTTACAAATTGGTGGGGCGATTGCCCTGATTTTAGAAATGGGAGGGTTAACCAGTCATACGGCCATTTTGGCACGGGAAATGGGGCTGCAGGTTATTGTGGGCGTACCCCATGCCACCCAAGTGATTCAAACGGGCGATCGGTTGTCTCTGCGGGGGGGGAATATCTTTCGCCTAGTATCCATCTCCGAGAGCATGGCTGGTATGGCGGAACCGACAGGGTCTGATGCTCAGCCGAGCCAGCTAGCGCAACAGAGACCACACCAGAATGGACAACGGGGAACGCAACTCTGGGTTAATTTGAATCGACCCGATCGCGCTGAGCAGGTTGCAGCAACTGATATTGAGGGAGTAGGCTTGGTGCGATCGGAACTGCTGCTGCTAGCAGAAACGCTCTCCGAACAGGAACTTCCGGTCGGTGCAGCGGATCTCGCCTTACGGCAACGCTGGTGGAAATGCCTCACACCCATTTTGCAAGCCTTTGCTCCGCGTCCCGTGTTTTATCGCCTGTTGGATTGGAATCTGAAAACAGGCGTTTTAGGATTGCATGGCACTCAACAATATCTGCAAAATCCGGCTTGGTTCCATTGGGAATTGGCAAGATTGTTAGAACTCCAGCAGCGGGGTTATACCAATGTGCGGCTGCTGTTGCCCTTTGTGCGGACGGTGGAGGAATTCCAAGTCTGCCGATCGTGGATTGAGCAAGTTGGGTTGTTTCAGCAACCAGGGTTTGAACTGTGGATCATGGCAGAAGTGCCTGCGATCGTCTTTACCTTGGCTGATTTCATTGCAGCAGGGGTGCAGGGCATTGTCATTGGAACTGGGGATCTCAGTGCATTAATTCTAGGGCAGGATCGAGAATCTGCTGCGACGTTGCCCCTCAGCCAACCTGCCGTACAAGCTGCCATGGGTCAATTGATCCAAACCGCGCAGCGGCACCAACTTCCTTGTCATCTTTGTTTGCATGGGCTGCAACCCGACCAAGCGGTAATCGATCGCGCCATTCAACTGGGAGTGACCGGATTCAGTGTGGAGCCAGATGCGATTTCTGCCATGCTCACTGCGATCGCCCGAGCAGAGCAAAAACACCATCCCCCTATGCCTCAAGGAACATGGAATCCCGCTCCTAATACCAATTTTGGAGTTTAGGTTTGCGATTTTGGATTGGTAAACCCTGATGACTTGGGGCTTACCGCTTTACGATTCGGTATCAACGACCCGTGGATTGGGTATTAGTCTGAACAACTTGAGTCTGAACAACTTGAGCCTGCTCTACTGGGTTGACCTAAGTACTGCTGCAAGGCGGGTGAAAAAACCTCATAAATCAGCGTGAGAGGTTGTTTGTGGTGCCAAAACAGGTAATGCCGTCCCCAGAAAGGACCGGGTTGCCCGAAGGCTTGGGCCAGGACTTCAGAATGACCATAGTAAATGCCTTGCACATCGCGATAGAGTTCCGTGCGGAGCTTTGCCAAACTGGCCCAGATGGGGAGCGATCGATTCTGAAGATAATCATCCACATGACTCTGTTCCCACCAAGAAGCTGCATAGGCGGTGCGCTGCCCCCCATTCATCAGCCAAACTTGCCGACGTACCCGCGGCCCAGGTACTTGCACGATTTGCTCTGGAGCCTGATCTCGCGCCATACCCACGGCTGACATGTCAATCACATCCACCTGGGTGGGACTTCCGGTTAAAAGTTGCAGGTGCCGCGTTGGCGACCCATCTCCTAGCAGCAGCATTTGCCAAGCTGGAGCCAGTTGACGATGGGGCAGTCCACGCTCGAATTCAATTGCATCCGCCTGCCAAATGGGGCGCAAGGGATGCCAAGGGGTGAGAGTTGTTTCTTCTGTGGTTAAGGTAGCAGTCAAGGTGCTTCACACAAGTTAACAGTTGTACACCTATGATAACGCTAGAAATTTACCCCCGCAGAAATTAGATTTTTAGAAATAGGGTTTTATCGCTTGAATCAAACGACCCGCTTGTTCGAGCCAATCTTTGAAATCTTCGCGGTAGTAGGCGATGAGAATGCCACTGAGAAAGCCGATCGTGTGCCCTTCCCAGGAAACATTTGGCTTTGCCGGATTGGGTAACATGCCCCAGACTTGATTGCCTGCGAACCAGATGTTGTTCCACAAAGTTCCCCAGGAAGACTCCAACAAATTGCCGTCGGTGTTGTGCTGGATAAATTTTCCGCTCCCCCCAAAGAAAAACGTGAAAGCAAAGAACGTCAACAAAATGGCAGAGATGGGATCCTTGATTAAAACTGCGATCGCCACCAGGAAGCCAAAACAGCCAAAAACGATATCACTTGCACCGATATACCGAGCAGGTGCTCCAAAAATCCAGATGATGCTGCCTGTGAGCAAATTGGTAACAATGGCAACAATGGGCAAGTCAGCAGGATCGCGCAGCACAATCATGCCACCAAAAATCAGGAAGTAGAGACTATTGTTGGCTAAATGTTGCCAATCATCATGTAGAAAGGGACTCAGCGGAATTCGGAGCAATCCAGTGAGACGACGGGGGCGCATTCCCCAATAACGCAGGGCACCGCCTAAAAAGCCAAAATTGATAATACTGACGATCCAAGCGATCGCGATCAAATCTAACAGCAGGCGAGCTTGAGAAAACCAATCTGCAAAGGGGGCAGCTAGGAACCCGTTACCAGCACTCATGGAACACCCTAGGGCAAGACAAATGAATCATCTCTTTCAGGATGCCTGAAAATTGAAGAAACGAATCAAAAATCCCTCCACCCCCAGCACCTCTCAAACCTCGTCCATTCAGTCGTGACCCCTCCAGTAGGTTGTCCCCAATATGTCGCACCCGATTCTGCAGACAATCGCCCGGTTAGGAACTCAAACCTTGGCTGCCCAGGCGGCAGAACTCGATCGCGATCCAGAGACTCTGCGCCAAGCCCTGCAACTTTTGGGGCAACAGCAACTCCTGGCGCTCAAAGTACCCCTGGATTTAGGAGGGTCTGCAATCGATCCCATCACCTACTACCAATATCAAGAAACCCTAACCCGCTATTCTGGTGCGTTAGCCTTTCTACAAACCCAACACCAAAGTGCGATCGCCCTCCTAGCCCACAGCCAAAATCTGGAATTGCGACAACAACAATTACCCGCTTGCATAACGGGGCAACAAACCTTGGGGATCGCCTTTTCCCATCTCCGCCGATCGGTGCCTCTAGTGAAAGCCATGCCTCGGAGGGGTGGGTATGCTATATCGGGGCACATTCCCTGGATCACGGGGTGGGGCATTTTTGACTCCTTCATTCTGGCGGCGGTTCTACCAGACGATCGGGCGCTGTATGTCCTCTTGCCCTTACGATCCCAAATTCAACCCACGGGCGGCAGCCTGCAACTTAGCCTTCCCATGCCGCTGATTGCGATGACTGGAACCCAAACGGTCACTGCAGAGATTCATGACTGGTTTGTGCCCGAGGCAGATGTGGTGACTGTTCGTCCGGCTGGGGCAATTCACACCCACGATCGGTCTAATGTTCTATCTCACAGTGCATTTTCCTTGGGATGCGCCCAGGCAGGGTTGGACTATTTGCAGTCCCTCCAACACCGCCATGCCAACCAGAACAGTCCCACCTTGGACCCGGCTTTAGCTGCAACACTTGCCCAAACGATCGATCGCCTTGCCCAACCCTTACAGACCTGTCGATCCCAGATCTATCAAGCATTAGCAGCTCAAGCATTCCCAGCCCAGGGTTGCTCCTCAGAAGATGCAGAAATACAGGATATCCAGGGACGATATGAACAGGGGCGATCGTTCCGGGCGCAGGTATTACAGCTCGCACTTCAGATTACGCAAATGGGGGTGATCGCTTCCAAAGGGGCAGCCAATCGCCAAGAACATCCCGCAGGTCGTCTTTACCGGGAAGCCATGGCCTTCAGCGTCACGGGTCAGACCCAGGATCTCCTCCTTCATACCCTCACCCAGCAAAACTAATTCACTAGGAGTTTTTCATGCGCTAGGAGTTTTTCATGCGCTAGGAGTTATCGCCACTGAAACGGCTACGTTGGATCAATTCTGAAGGACTGAGATTGGACACAAAATCGCGAAAAGCTTTACGTTCCGCTTCATCTGCTTCTCGATCGACCGGAATAGAGGCATCTGCCACCACTTCTTCCATCACCCAAATCGAAGCTCTAGCTCTCAGGGCAAGGGCGATCGCATCACTCGGGCGGGCATCCAGTTCATACTTGGAATCGCCATTTTTAATCGTGAGTACTGCGTAAAACGTGCTGTCCTTGAGGGAATGGATGACAACGCGCTCTAGCGCCAGATGGGAAGCCTCCATCAGATTGATAAACAGATCATGGGTGGTTGGACGCGGTGGTACCACATTTTTCAGCACACTCCCGATCGCCCTTGCCTGATCCTCGCCAATGTAAATCGGTAGAGCACGACGACCCTTGCCATCTTCTAAAAGAACAATCGGACTCCGGGTCGCTGCATCAATGGCAATTCCCGTCACATTCATTTCGATCATAGCTCTCGCCTCAAGAACACCAACCAAAAACAATGATCTGTTGCTATACGACTTTGAAAATGCGACATTTCGATCCAGCAGGTTTGCTATGACAATTCACGATATCTAGCCTACGGTAACCAGGGAACCACTCACGACAAACGGGTGAATGCCGGAGATATTCAACTGAGAATGATTCATGGAGAATGATTCACGGAGAATTATCCACAATGAATGATCTAAGATGCGAGCGCCCTAGGTCGAAATCGTCCTAGGTTGAAATCATTATTGTTGATCGTAAATGATTCCACTGAGAATTTGCCACAATAAAATAGACTTCTCAACTTCATCAAGATTTGTCGAACAGAGGGCAAGTTCTACCTTTAGAGACTGGACAGCTTTTGCTGACATTTGGTCTGATGGGGGGCAGCCCAGTCTAAGCAGCCCAGTCTAAGCAGCCCAGTCTAAGCAGCCCAGTCTAAGAGGTGGCAGCTAGGTGAAGCCTAAAAGGCTCACAAGAAGGTTCACGAGAAGGCTCACTAGGAATTTACACAAAGAATTACACAAAGGGATTGGAAAACGCCTGTGTTTACTGGACTGGTTCAAACCGTTGGCTCACTAGAAATTTTGGATCCAGAACATGTTCAAATCATCTGGACCGAGGCAGGGGCGATCGAATCAAATTGGGTCTGGGGAGATTTGGCTTTGGGAGATAGTGTGGCGGTGGATGGCGTATGTTTGACGGTAGTACAGATTCTGGCGGAGGGGTTTGTGGCGGATGTCTCACCGGAAACGCTGCAGCGAACTACGTTAGGACAGTCCACTGCTTATCAAGCTTTGGGAGGGTTGCGGCAGGTCAATTTGGAAACGTCGCTGCGGGTGGGCAGTAAGTTAGGGGGACATTTTGTGACGGGCCATGTGGATGGGTTAGGGCGCTTGCGATCGGCAGTGGAAACGGCTAGTTCCTGGGAGATGACCTTCACGACAGAGAATCCGCAGGTGGCTCGCTATATTTTGCGCAAAGGCAGTGTGGCGGTGAATGGCATTAGTTTAACGGTGGCTGATTGCGATCGCGATGGTTCCTGGTTTACCGTGGCGGTGATTCCCCATACCTACCAGGCGACCAATTTACACTTACTCAAGTCCGGTAGCCCGGTCAACTTAGAAGGCGACATTCTGGGCAAGTATGTGGAGAAATTTCTCCTGGCAGGTCAGCTTCCGCCGGATTTGAAGCTGGGTGAAGAGATTACCCCAGAATTTTTGGCCGAACATGGTTATTAAATCGAGTGATGACGGGTTGATTCCAGGGGAGTTGATTCTAGCTCAACCCTAGCCATCGATCCATGCCCTGCCAAACGATGCCTGCAAGACCCACTGCACCAAACCACAGCAGGACGAGTAAGAAATTACGCCACAGACCATCCCCATAGCGCAGCGTGACCTTGGGATTGCTGTTTTCCCCATTCAAAAGGCGATTGAGCTGGTCAAATTGAGCTTGAGTTCGGGCGCGATTGCCCTCTGCCTCATCAATTTGCACCAAGATGATGCCGGGATTGGCTTGCCCAGAACCCGCTTGGGGAGAGGCAGAACTGGAAAAGCCGCTGATGCGCAGGCTGAGGAAGTAGACCGTTGTTTTGTCCTCACTCCCCGTTTCCCGCTCATCTAGGGTCAGGCTCTGCAGACGGAAGGTTTGGGTTTCTTGGCTGAGACCGAGGAATCCCTGCCGTCGATTCTGACAGGTGACGTAATTTGCTTCTAGGCGATCGCAGGTGAGCTGATGCACTTTGCCATACTCCCCATCCTGGAAAGGGATCAGCACAAATGCCACCATTAACAAGAAAACGAGCAGCGGTACCAACCAACTAATGCCATACCGTAAGATGCGGCAAAGGCGATGCGCCATGATAAGCCCCCTTTTCTCGCTATCTCAGGTTTGCCACCTATCTCAGGGGCGGAGACCTATTCCCCCAAGTTTATTGAACATCCTGACGATCGGGAATTTGTCCTTTCTGGAAACGAGCCAGGGCAAGAGGTGACTGCGGTTTGACAGTGGGCAGGGTAGGAGCGATGCTGGCTGCGGTCGATTTTAGGGTGGGAGTCGTCAGAACAGCCTGTGGATTAAAGGTATTAGAAGCATTGATTCCATTGGTTTGATTGAGGGGACTCGTGGCGATCGCAGTTCCCTGCACTTGAGCCAGTTGACCTTGAGCCAGTTGACCCTGAGCAATCTTTTGGGGGTTTTGCGCCAATTGCAACGACTGAACCAGTTGTGCCATGGCAACTTCCAATTCCTCTCCCGCATCCTGTGCCACCCAGGATCCATCCTCTAGCTGTTGTCGCAATTCAAAGTGTAGGTGGGGTCCTGTGGAATTGCCTGTGTTACCCACTCGTCCAATCACCGTCCCCTGTTGCACGGTTTCACCCGGTTTGACAAAGATTTCTGAAAGGTGGGCATAGAGGGTTTGTTGCGTCCCTTGGGCATGTTCCAACGCAACGGTCAAACCATAGCCACCTAGAAAATCAGACAAAAGTACCCGCCCGGTCAGGGCTGCCAACACGGGAGTCCCCATCGGTGCCCCTAAATCAGTTCCCGTATGCATTCGCTGATCGCCTGTGATGGGGTGAATCCGCCAACCAAAGACAGAGGTGATTTCTGTGGGAATTGCCAGGGGGAAAATCATGTTCAGCTTGGCAACTTTGGGCAATTTCAACGCACGCAGTTTCGAGCTGAAGTAGGGCTTGATGGATGGAGGAACAAAGTCAAGATTGGGAGAACGATAAGGATTGGGCGCGATCGCGGCTGCAACAGGCGATCGCCCTAGGGCAGCCCCCGCATTCGGTTGAGAAATGGAAATAGGAGCGCCGAGCGCCGAGTAAGTGGGTTTAACGCCTTCTACTTGAATAGAGGGTGTAACGGCTGCATCCAGGGTGGTTGGCTGGGTTGGCTGGTTTTGGGGTGTAGCGGCATTGCCACCACAGACTTCTCCAACAGACTGCCCAAAGGCGGCGGCCGTTTCACAACCTGAAGAGCGTTCAGAAAAAATGACGGTTGCTGGAGCTTCGTAGCCAGGGTTTGCTGCCGGGGCTGGAGCGGGCGGCGTTTCCAGTTCGATCGGGGGTGCAACGTTCCTATCTGGGGCAGGCACCTCTGCTGCGGGGGGTTCTGGTTCTGCCGGAGCTTCCAGCATAACTTCAGCACGGGACAGTTGAGAGGGATTGGGTGCCAGAATTTCCGGTGGCATTGCATCCTGGCGCGGCACTTCCACGGGGGCAGCCGAATCTAGCTGAATTGGGGGAATGGTTGAGGTTTGTGCCTGAACGATTTGGGTACTTGTGATATGGGTTCCCAATAGCCCCAGACTACCCAAACAAAAGCCGAGCTTCTTGAGGAGAAAAGTCCGGCTCTGGGTTGCACTTGGTTTGCTGCTTTGGGGTTGGGATTGATAACGCATTCTGAATTTCACTCCTTTGTGCTGCCTGGTGCTGCCCACCCTGACAGGATTGCTATATCTGGCTTACAGATAGTTGATAAGACTAAACTCAACCTAAGATTAGACGAAACCGAAGACAAGACCCAACCTAACTTAGGTCAAATATTACGATCGCATAAAACAGATTTGAGATTACACCTAATTTTCTGAAATCATAATTTTTTGAAATCATATCGATTTGAGATTACAACTTAGTCTGCCGATCGACAATTCAATTGTCCAGGATAGCCCAAACGGATTGAACCTGGCGGAAGAAAGATCTCTTGACCGCTTCGATCTGCCCCCTGAGGGTTAGACTGCGCTGGAGAATGAGACCGCAAACGAACCCGTAAGTTCCCCTGTTCAGTCACTCCGACAATCTCACCGGGTTGCCCATCCCAGAAAATTATTTTTCCAAGATGGGGCAATAAGTCAAGATATTGGGGTAACATTGCGACCGTACCAAAGCGTTGCCATTGGT
Organism: Synechococcales cyanobacterium; assembly: GCA_035285565.1. GTDB lineage: Bacteria > Cyanobacteriota > Cyanobacteriia > Leptolyngbyales > Leptolyngbyaceae > JAYKGX01. Next base: position 3,550 of record JAYKGX010000195.1, on the reverse strand, counting down.
CATAGCCGACGATCGCCCCCCAATGCACCAAGGCAATTAATGTTTCCAGTGAGTCTAACCAAAGGCTGGAATCTTCTGGGAGAAAAGGTTGTAGAGCAATTCCTGGATCGCTGACCGGGTTACTCCAATTGATGCCAATGCCCACGATCGCTTGGTAAATGCGATCGCCCCGCACCCGTGTTTCCGTCAAAATACCGCCCAGTTTGCCACCCTCCAGAATCAAGTCATTCAACCATTTCACCTGCACAGGAATCTTCACCTTTGGCTCAGGCTGCACTGCACCTTTCTTCACAGGGGATAGGGTCTGATCTGGACAATTGCGATCTAGGTAATGGTGATCTGGGTCATCACGATCCGGACAATGGCGCAATGCGTTAGCAATCCCCCAACTACTGCACAGGGTTAACAGGGCTGCATCTTGAACGGGTAGATTGGGTTTCAGAGCGATCGACAGATAGAGACCCCCCAATGGCGATCGCCATTGCCGACCCCGTTGTCCTTTTCCAGCGGACTGTTGTTCTGCTACAATCGCCGTTCCTTCTGGTAAATCTTGAGTTTTCCACAGATCCCATAGATGCCGATTCGTGGAATCTAAGATAGGAAAAATCTGGGGTGGCTGCAATGCTACGGGAAGGACTGGCTGCTGCGGCAGGGTGGCTAAGTGGTCATAGGCGGCTACGAGGCGATCGGGGTTTAAGCCCATAGGCTGTTTGGAATGAGGCTCTTGCGACTAGAAAGATCGCTCCTTAGCGTATCACATAACGCCCTTTCATTACTTGCTGTCTGCTAGGAACAGCATCGAGTTCATGATAGATTTGCTGTTCCCCAAGGTGCGCCCAAACTATCGCAAGGATTGCTCAATTTCTATTGTTTATTCTATTGCCTATATCATTGCCTGTTGCATCTATAATTGCCTATTACATCTATAATTGCCTATTGCATCTAAGCATCTGTTTCATCTACATGATCAATTGCCATAGCAGCTTTCATAACTTCAGCACGCTAGCAACGCTTAAAAGACACCTTGATCGCGAAGAAAGCTGTAGATGACTTGGGTTTGCAACTGGGGCAGACTCCGCTCCAGGTTCTCCATGTCTTCATTCTGACGATCGATCTGAATCTGTAAGCCACTCAATGGATCCGATCCATCTGAGATCACAAAAGACAGTCTTTCGATCGTGATCCAATGGGAGAGCTGGATCAACATTTGAAAAACAGATTCTGTGTTGGGATTTTCGCGATCGTGGTACCAAGGAGTTGCATCAGCTTCTGCTTCTTCTGTACCTAGGCTAATAATGAGAGAATTCTCGCCTAGGAGGGCAGATGCCAAGGGGCGCACTTCTTCCTGCAACATCAAACCATAGCCCCGCGCCAAGAAGCGTAGTTTTTCCAGGCGATCGTACCGCTCCGACAGCGACTTCGGTTCATCCAACCAAGACACACCCACCGTGACCATGTAGTTGCGCATGAACATATGTCCTAGCTTTTGTACCTTGGTCGCCAGGTACTGCGCATTGAAATCGGTCGCTTCAATCATGAGGGGAACGCGATCGACCAGTTCCAGACCATAGCCTTTGACCCCAGCAATTTTGCGTGGATTGTTGGTGATTAAGCGCACCTGGTGTACACCCAGATCATTCAAAATCTGCGCCCCCACCCCATAATCTCGCAGATCGGCTGGAAAACCTAGGCGTTCATTAGCCTCTACGGTATCTAAGCCAATATCTTGTAAGGAATAGGCTTTGAGTTTATTGATTAAACCAATGCCCCGTCCTTCCTGCCGTAAATAGACAACCACCCCCATGCCCGCCTGCTCAATCATCTTTAGGGCCGCCTGCAACTGCATCCGACAGTCACACCGCAGAGATCCTAGGGCATCCCCCGTCAGACATTCGGAATGCATCCGCACCATAACCGCCTGATCGACAAATTGTTCCGGGTTGCCTTTGACGATCGCGACATGCTCGGTGCCATCCAGCAGATTACGATAGCCATAAATTTGAAACTGTCCGAACTGGGTCGGCAAATTGGCAATCGTTTCCCGTTGCACAAAGCGCTCATGCTTGAGCCGATAGCTAATCAGATCGGCAATGCTAATCAGCTTCAATCCATGGTGCTTGGCATATTCCACCAACTGTGGCAAGCGTGCCATCGAGCCGTCCGAATTTTGAATTTCGCAGATCACCCCAGATGGATAGAGACCTGCCATTCTTGCCAAGTCTACCGCTGCTTCTGTATGACCAGCCCGCTTCAGCACACCCCCCTCTCTGGCTCGTAGAGGGAAGATATGACCTGGACGGCGCAGATCACTGGGACGGGTTTCAGGATCCAGGGTCACCAAAATGGTGCGGGAGCGATCGTCGGCAGAAATTCCTGTGGAAACGCCCAGTTCAGGGCTGGCATCGATGCTGACGGTAAACGCTGTTTGATTAGTATCAGTATTTTCTCGTACCATCAACGGCAGATCCAAGGCATCCAACCGCTCCCCCGTCATGGCCAGGCAAATTAACCCACGCGCTTCCACCGCCATGAAATTGATCATATCTGGGGTGGCAAATTCTGCAGCACAGATCAAATCACCTTCATTTTCGCGATTCTCATCGTCCACGACGACGATCGCCTTACCGAGACGCAGATCTTCGAGAGCTGCCTCGATTGAGTCAAACACCAAAGGCAAATTGCCAAGAAAGCCGGGTTGTTGTCGGATGGAGAAGTTCAAGGCGGAACACCATTAAGATTTTTGAAGCTTTACTTTAGATTTTACAAGGTTGACTGCATTCCTGATGAGTATAAGAATGTACTGAATCCCCCTTCGAGGTCAAGTAATAAAGGGGACAATTTACGTACTTTCCTGTAGAGGTGGCTCTCTCCGACAGGAATTTCTCAATTGCTTGACAAAGCTCACCCAAATCAGGGATTATTCTATTTATTTTTTCAGATAAAATTATTGTCTCCGTATTTTCACGTCCGCAAGGGGTGACACCCTCTGTATCAAAGTATTCGATTCTCAGTATTTGCGTCTCTCTGATCGCAGACCCCAACTTGGCCCCCAGAGTTTATTATGGTTCCTCCATCGAGAGCATTTCAAGATTGACCGGATTGACGGTAGAGTTCCTCAGCAGTTCGCTTCAGCCGACGCAGTTGGGCTTGCATGTCTTTGGCTGTTAAATTGGCGGCAAAGGTTTCAAAGCCAAAGCGGACGATCGGGTTGGGGATCTCAAACTCAAAGCGGTTTAGTAGCAGGGTTCCTTGGGAGGTCGGCTGGCATTCCCAGCGATCGCGCCCACAGAAAAAACCAGAAAACTCCCAAACCACTAGACCAGGCTCTCGTTGCACCACCACATTTCTTAGGGTTGGGTGGATCCAAGGAATTTGAATCACAAATAGACTTTCACTGCCATAGTGGGTACTCCAGGTGCCGATGGGTTGACAGCGCAGCAGCGGATTGAGCCAACGATGCATTAACGCCAGATCGGTGAAGCACTGCTCCACCACCGTAGCGCTAGCTTTGATTTGGATAGACTGCTCAAAAACCTTAGAATCGGTCATA
>JAYKGX010000194.1:0-6558 GCA_035285565.1 Synechococcales cyanobacterium | reverse complement strand
AGCGCTGTCAGAAGCTTTAATTTCACTGCAACAAACCCAAACCCAGTTGATTCAATCAGAAAAGATGTCGAGCCTGGGGCAAGTGGCGGCAGGGGTGGCCCATGAAATCAATAATCCGATTAATTTTATTCATGGGAATTTGCATTATGTTGAACAGTATATGTCAGCTTTGGCAACCGCTTTGCAACTCTATCAGCAGCAAGTTTGTGAGTTACCTTGTGAGTTGTCTGCCGAAGTGCAGCAGTGTTTAGAGGATCTGGATCTAGATTTTATTCAGCAGGATTTACCTAAAGTGCTGCAGTCCATTCGCCATGGTAGCGATCGCATTACGGAAATCGTTAGAGGGCTGCGTCATTTTTCCCAATTGGATGAAGCGGTGTTGAAGCAGGCAGATTTGCACCATGGGTTGGAAAGTACCCTACTGCTGTTGCAGCATCGTCTCAAAGCCAGCAGCTTTCGTCCGGCGATTCAGATTATCAAAGATTATGGAGCCTTACCCGATGTGGAATGCTATGTGGGTCAGATGAATCAAGTGTTTCTCAATCTGTTGAGCAATGCGATCGATGCGATTGATCTTCAATTTAAACAACAGCGATCGCAACCTTACCTGGAAATGCCTACCATTATCATTCAGACAGGCTTGGCGCAAGCATTCCCTTCAACCCCTGTGAATTCTAGGGAAAACGCTAGCAAGGCGCGAGCAGAGGAGAGTATTACTATTCGGATCATTGACAATGGTGTTGGGATTCCAGAAACCGTAGGCAACAAAATTTTCGATCCCTTTTTTACGACCAAGCCAATCGGTCAGGGCACTGGTTTGGGACTAGCGGTCACCTACCAAATCATTGTGGAACAACACCGAGGCTTGATTCAATATCACCCCCATAGCTCCGGTGGAACCGAGTTGATCGTAACAATTCCACTGCGCCATCGAGCCATAGCAATCCACCATGCTGGACGGGTTGGAGAAGCCGAAGTGATCACACCGAATTGAAACAATGTCATAAAAAAGGCTGCTCCCTAAAGAACAGCCCCTGAGTCTCATGCAATGCTGATTCTGCACTTCTCAATCACACTGAGCCGAGACACTAGAAATTCATCTCAGCTGCTTGTACCCGCTCCACCTGCTTCTTCTTCAGAACCAGCAGAATTTGAGCTAAGGTTGCGATCGCAAAGAAAGCCAACAGACCCAGAATCCGAGCAGGGCTTTGCAAGACAATTTCCACATCAGCTTGACCAAACCCACCCACGTTAGGATTTTCCGTCAAAGCTTCCCCTGCTGCCACTTCTTGACCTTCAGCAACCACGAGGGCTGGCCCCGCAGGAATGGCTTCACTCACTGTGCTGCCATCTTCTTTCTGAATGGTCACACTGGAGCCACCCTCTTCAATTGGGCTAATCGCAGAAATGACACCTGCAACTGAGGCATTGAACACATTGTTATTGCTCTTGTCACCCGTAGGATACACTTGACCACGCCCCCGGTTGCCCCCCACATTGATTTGGTAGGTGCCGAATTGAACCGAGCTATCTTCGCTGGGGTCGGGCGACAGAATCGGGAACTTCAATTCCGGATATTCTTCACCGGGCAGCGGTCCCACCACGAGGATGTTTTGCCTATCTTCACTGTAGGGCTGGATGAACATGGAATTCACTTCTGCCGCCTGCTCTTCCGACAGCCGGTCTTCGGGTGCTAAGCGGAACCCTTCCGGCAGAACCACCACTGCACCTACATTCAGACCCGTTTTGCTGCCATCACCACCAACCTGTTGAATGTCCTTGTTGTAAGGCACTTTGACCACTGCTTCAAACACAGTATCTGGCAGCACTGCTTGGGGCACTTCCACTTCCACGGGCTTCTTGGCAAGGTGGCAGTTGGCGCAGACGATGCGACCCGTCGCTTCCCGAGGGTTCTCGTAGGATTGCTGCGCAAAAATGGGATAGGCTGAGGCGGCTTGGGGGAGTGCCAAGCTGCTGGACACAAAGGTCAGAATTACGGCTGCCGCCAGCAGGACTCGCCGTGCCAGAGCTTGCAGCCAAGAGGGGAATAGATTCACAGTTTTCATTGAAACCCAGTCAACTTCTTCAATCAACGACAAGTAAACCAGAAATTGCAGTTCAAGCAAGTAACGCAACCCTTCACCATGCAATTCTCGCGACACTCCACAAATCGTGGTTCCATGCGTGGTTCCATCAGCAAGGGGCATGGGCAGAGTCAACCCAGGAGACATACTAGAAACCAGCCCAATTGCGATTGCTTAGGACGATTGACCATGGCGATCGGCAGCGTAACTGCCCTAAGCCCACCAGGGATCTTCGCCCGTCCGGAAATCTTCTTCAGTCCACTGGGTAAAGGAAATGCGATCGCCTTCTACCGTGGCATGAGCCAGGGCTAAAGAACGAGGTGCAGGACCTCGCACCACTTTACCCGTCGCATCATATTGAGATCCATGACAGGGGCACATGAATTTATTTTCATTCACATTCCAAGGGACGACACAGCCCAGGTGCGTACAGACGGCGTTAATCCCGTAGGGCGCGATCGAACCGTCATCCTGCACCACCACATAGGTCGGATCGCCTTTTAAACCTTGTGCCAGAGCGCGATCGCCCGGTAGGTGGGTCTTCACATATTCGCTGACAATGATGTCATTTCCCAATGCATCCTTAGCGGTTGCCCCACCGGAACCACCCCCCTTAGCGGGTGGAATGAAGTAGTTGACCACGGGATAAAGCGCTCCCAATGCGACACCCGTAACGGTACCGAAAGTGAGAAGGTTCATGAACTGACGACGACCCATGCTGGGCACGTCTGCGGAACTGGAAACTTGTGCCATGACTACAATAGAGGGATCGGAAGTGACTTTACCAAAAGGCAATTAAATAACAGAACCGATACTGAATCGTCTGTCTTAACATCTCTTTACAAGACGGACTCTGCTGACAATGCTGATTTCAGCTTGGAGTAGACAGAGCATCTAGCCTTTCTATACTGTTATTATTACAGACTTTTACACCCAAATTATTTTCCACTACGATCGTTTCCGCGCTTACACCTCTTTGCCTGAACTCTATGAATGCCTTGGAATTGCGCCAACTCTTGATCGATAAATGGGGGTTCTCCTATGACCTCCAAATTCGGCGCACCCAGGGTAAGGTGTTTCTGCAAGTCATGTGGAAATACCAAGAACAGCGTTCCTTTCCCCTGAGTGAGGCAGACTATCTGGCGCATTTAGAAACGGTCTGTGGCTATTTAGTTGGCTGGAATGTCACGGAGCAAATCCGGGATTTTATTCTGAAGACCCGTGAAAAACCTCGCCTTGGCAAAGCAGTCAGTATTCCGCTAGAACTCGGCGATCGCGCTTCGGAATGGCTATTAGAGGAGTTTTAGCTTCTCTTTTTGCGATCGGTTAATTCATTCAAACCTTCACCCAGCAGCGACAACCCCACCACCATCAGGGTCATTGCCAAACCCGGAAACAGCGCCGTCCACCAGACTCCTCCGGTTGCCAAGGCATCCAAAGCCTGCTTGAGATCATGCCCCCATTCTGGCGTTTCTTCTGGCAAGCCCAAGCCCAGAAAGCCCAGCCCACCCAGGGTGAGAATCGCATCTGCAACGTTCAACGTCAGAATTACTGGGACACTCTGAATCACATTCATCAGCAAATATTTCGTCAAGACCCGCCAAGTAGAGGCTCCCATCGCCTGGGCTGCTTCCACATACACCTCGGTTTTGACACTTACCGTCTGGTTCCGTACCACCCGGTAGTATTGGGGAATATAGGCAATGGCCAGGGCGATCGCTGCATTGACCACTCCTTTACCGACTACAAACGCTAGAGTGACAGACAAGAGCAATCCCGGCAACGTGTAGACCGTATCCATCAAAAAGAGCAGAGCGCGATCGAGCTTACCCCCCAGGTAACCACTCACCATCCCCAGTGGCAGCCCAAACAGAATACTCAACACCGTAGCCAGCACCACCACCTGCAAAGCCGCCTGACTACCAAAAATCGTGCGAGAGAACACATCATAGCCCAGCCGCGTCGTACCAAACCAGTGGGTTGCTGAAGGGGCTGCATGGGGAGGATTGTTCAGAAACTCCGTAGGATCTTGAAGCCAGCCGATCGCCTGAAGTAGCGGCGCTGACAACGCCAACGCCACAAAAAACAGCGTCATCACCCCACCCACCTGCATCAGCCGCACCGACACACTCGGAGCCTCAGCCTCCCGCCACCCACGCCACAACTTTACCGCCATGGATATATCCGCCCAAAATCTGAACCCCCATTCTATCCAAAAAAGCCCCCCAATCCCTTCCCCATCCTTCCCAAATCATCGTTGTACAGACGGCGATGTATCGCGTCTCCCAGCTATAGATGAGCCGCGATCGCCTGTCGATACTGACTCTTCTGCTTCACCCCCCGAAACTCATCCACCTTATCCTTATTCTTAAACACCTGAATTGTCGGAGTTCCAACGACCCCAGCCGCCTCAGCAATCTCTGGATCCTCAGTAATATCAATTTCAATGTAATGAATCTTGCCCTCAAACTCATCCACCACCTTATTCAGAATCGGCTTCAGCGTATGGCAAGGACCACAGGTCGGTGAGGCATACTTCACCAGCAAAACGCGATCGCTCTCGTGGTATAGCTTCCGCAGCGCATAGCCCCCCACATGACGCGTATTATTAATGTCAAAATTAGCAGACGTGGTCACCTTAGGCACCTCCTCAGCTTCCGCCACACTAGCTGCCGCTGCCGCCGCCGAAGCTTCTACATCTTCTGTCTGATGATACTCCTGCGCCAACCCATTGTAGGAAAGATACCGCTCTGCCAACATGGCTGCCATACAACCCGTCCCCGCTGCGGTGATCGCCTGCCGATACTCATGATCCTGCACATCCCCCGCCGCATAGACTCCTTCCACATTGGTTTCAACGGTTCCTGGCTTAGGTTTGATGTAACCAATTTCATCTAGATCAATCTGACCTGTGAATAATTGAGTATTGGGACTGTGCCCGATCGCATAGAAAAGACCTTTTGCCGCGATCGCACTTTCCTCTCCCGTTTGGCGATTCCGTACCCGCAGCCCCGTCATGAAGCCATTTTCGCCAAACACATCCACCGCTTCCGTATTCCAGTAGAGCTTAATTTTTGGATTCGCCATGACCCGATCCTGCATGGCCTTACTGGCTCGCATCTTGTCGCTGCGCACCAGCATGTGAACTTCACTACCATACTTTGTCAGGTAAAGAGCTTCCTCCGCCGCCGTATCCCCCGCCCCAATAATCACCAGCGGCACATTTTTAAAGATCGGCGTAGCCCCATCACAAATCGCACAGGCAGAAATCCCTTGGTTCCAATACTGTCCTTCACTCGGTAGACCCAGCCGTTTTGCCGTGGCACCCGTAGCAATAATCACACTGTGGGCTAGTACTTCCCGCTCTTCCGACTTGATCACAAAGGGTCGTTGGCTCAGATCGACTTCTGTGACATCCTCCGTCACCAGTTCAGCCCCCCAGCGCACCGCCTGAGCCTTCATCCGATCCATTAAATGAGGTCCCGTAATCCCTTCTGGAAAGCCAGGGAAATTTTCCACTTCGGTGGTGGTCATCAGTTGCCCGCCCGGTAACCCACCTGCCTGATAGCCCTCAAAAACAAACGGCTTCAGGTTGGCTCTGCCTGCATAGATGGCAGCCGTATACCCCGCTGGACCCGATCCAATGATCACAACATTTTCAACAGTTGCCATAGACTTATATAAACTCATAACGACTATGAGTAATAGTATAGCGCAAGGCGATCGTCCTGCCAAGGTTCGTGAATTCTCCAAATCCCAGGGTTATGTAGGGTGGCTTCGCTGTGGTTGTGCCAGTGGGTGCTTTTTCTCCGAAGTAGTAGGTGTTGTGTTATGCGTGTTGGCAGTAGATGTCAATCGTCATTTGGCGGAACTGAGGTAACTTTCCCAAGGGAGATGGGCATATTGGTAGGGTGGAATAAACCACGTCCCCCATTCATGCATTTTCAGGAAGAAAGAATGACGTTAACGCAGAGTGCTTCCCGACCCAACCTGAGCGAAGCTGATCTGGAGAAGCTACGCCAGCATTTTAATCAAGCTCCCTATCCCCGGATTCCTTTGGAAACGGTGCCAACAGAACCCTATATTCTCTATTTGCATAATTTAACCACTGCCTATTACCGCTGTCACCAAAAAGTAGTGACTCCCCAGGGTAAGGTGATTTTAGATGCAGGGTGTGGAACGGGCTATAAGTCGCTGGCTTTGGCAAAATCCAATCCTGGTGCCAAGATTATCGGCGTGGATTTATCTGAAGATTCGGTAGAACTCGCCAAGCAGCGTCTTGCTTTTCACAAGGTTGAGAATGTGGAGTTCTATGCGATCGCTTTGGAAGAATTACCAACTTTGGGCATGACGTTTGACTATATCAACTGCGATGAGGTCTTATATTTGATTCCTGATCCGATCGCCGGTCTGAATGCATTGCGATCGGTCCTAAAACCAGAAGGGATCCTGCGGGCAAATTTCCACAGCGCTT
>JAYKGX010000193.1:0-9295 GCA_035285565.1 Synechococcales cyanobacterium | reverse complement strand
GGAAAGCGATCGCGGTTCGTATAACCGGGACGATGGTCACAGAGGGTTACCGTCCAGCCTAACCATTTTGCCTGTTCCACTAAGGGGATTGCATCATGCCCCGCCCCAAAGATCAGCAAGCTAATCGGAGGGTGGATTACTTCTAGCAACACTTTAAGTTCTGCTTGATCAACTTGATAAGTTTTAATTTGGGATTTTCCGAGCGATCGGGTCTGGTGTAAATCAGATTGCACGAGACTGATCAAATCAGCATTGGTTGCTTGGATGATATCATTGAGAAAGATGCGATCGCCTAGATGGATTGGGAAATCGGTAGAAGCATTGTTGACTTGAAATACGGTTGCGATCGCCCCCCGCTTTTGTTGTGCATAGGAGGTCTGAATAAATGCCAAACTTTGGGCGGCGGCGGGAGAAGTCAGTGGTTCAATCAGGACTTCCACAACTCCCTGACACCCTAACCCTAATCCCCAGAGAATTTCTTCTGCCGCAGTTGTATCGTAGCGTGCGACGATCGCGGGGGGCTTCCCCTGCCAATCCTCAAACCATAACATCTGGGACTTTTCAAAAATATCTCCTTCTAAACAGCCCCCACTGATTGCCCCTACCATTTCTCCGTCTTCCAGCAGTAACATTCGCGCCCCCGCCCGCCGATATACTGATCCCTGGGTATTGACTACTGTGGCGATCGCCATTTGTTTTTTGTTCGCCTGCCCGCGATCGTAGGTCTGCAAAATTGTCTGTAGTTCATTCATACAAACTTGATCCTAGGCTGTGCTGAATTGATGGGTTGTTTGCTTAATCTGGTGGGTGCGGGGTGTATTTGTGGACGCGGGATGTATTTTTGGGCGCGGGATGTGCTGGGTTGGGGTGTGGTGGTGGGTGTGGGGTGTATGTGGTGAACCGGGATGTGCTGGTGGGCGCGGGATGCGCGCCCCTACGAATTTGTCCAAAATCGCGAATCTAAATTAAATTTGGGTCATGAATTGGTCTGGTGTAATGGGTAATCGGCGAAATCGTTGACCTGTTGCATGGTAGATGGCATTGGCGATCGCGGCGGCAACTCCTGTGATGCCAATTTCTCCTACGCCTCTCGCACCGGAAGGATTGAAGTCGAGATCGGGTTTGCCAACGAAAATGACCTCAATGCGAGGAATGTCTGCATGGGCAGCAAAATGATAGGTGGCTAAATCGTATACGACGGGATTCCCTAGGGTTTTGTCGAAATGGCATTCTTCCATTAGGGCTTGGCTAATGCCCATAATTACGCCGCCTCGTACCTGACTTGCAGCCGCTTTTGTGTTCATGATCCGCCCAATGTCCATGACGGCAACCCATCTTGTGACTCGAATCCGTCCGATCGCTTCATCCACGGTCACTTCACAGAAATGCGCACCCCAGGATTGAAAGGCAAATTTTTTCGCTTCTTCTCCCGGTGCTGCAGATGCGGTTGCTTCGTAGGCTGCTTGTCCGGATTGTTGGAGTTTGGCGATCGCTTCTGTTCCTGTCCTTGCCCCGACCTGTTTGAGCAGATCGCCACAAGCTGCCATCACCGCTGGAGCCATGGAAGCTGTCATTTGCGACCCCCCTGCCATGCCGCCATCGGGGAGTGCGGAATCGCCCATTTCTACCCGCACTTGCTCAACGGGAATTTGCAGGGTTTCTGCCGCCGCGATCGCTGCCATGGTGTAAGCGCCCGTGCCCATGTCATTGCCTGCGGTCAGGATTTGAGCGGTGCCATTGGCGAGCAGGCGTACTTTGACGGTCGTATTGCCCCGATAGGCGGGAAAGGTCGATCCGGCCATGCCCCAACCGATCAGTAAGCCATTGCGCTCCATCGATCGCGGTTGTAGCGATCGTTGCTTCCAACCAAAGCGAGTTGCTCCCTGTTTCAGACAATCAGCATAGTGTTTGGCAGAAAAGGGGAGGTTTTTCCGTTGGTGGGTTTGGGTTTCGTTGCGCAGTCGCAGTTCGATCGGATCTAGCTTGAGTGCCCAAGCCAATTCATCCATTGCTGATTCCAAAGCCCACATGCCTGGATTTTCCCCCGGTGCCCGCATGAAGGTGGGGGTGCCTATATTGAGGATGGCAATTTGTTGATCTAGGTGGATATTGGGTGCAGCATACATCACGGGGGTAATCAAGGTGCAGGGTTCTGCAAACATGTCCACCGGCGAAGTGCAGGATTTCACCTCATGGGCGATCGCCAGTAATTTACCCTCTGCGGTTGCCGCTAGTTTGAGTTTTTGTTCTGTTTCCGATCGATGCCCTGCATTGGCAGTCATTTGTCGCCGCGAGAGTACCAGTTTTAAGGGTTTGCCAAGCTCCTTCGCTGCGGCTGCACAGAGCAAACCATGGGGCCAGGGAAAGGCTTTTGACCCAAAGGCTCCGCCAATAAAGGGTGAAATAATCCGCACCCGTTCGACTGGTAAACCCAGGACTTCAGCATAGGTGCGTCTTGTCCCATACACCCATTGCGTTGGTTCGTAAATCGTCACAGATTCTTGACCGCGCCATTGGGCAATAATGGCATGGGGTTCCATCGGAGCGTGCAATTCCATGCTGGTCCAATAGGTGGCATTAACCTGGGCAGCCGCTTGGGTTGCCGTCTGGGCAAAGACCGCTTCAGAATTTCCAGTGGTAAAGCTGCCCTGTTGGTAGGTGAAATCTTCCCCAAACAATCCCGGTGCTTTGCGATAGGTGCCCTGATTCGCTTCCACCCAGGGAGATTCAGTGTGGTATTCTACCTTCACCTGATGAGCGGCTTCCCTAGCTCGTTCAAAGGTATCGGCGACCACTAACCCAATAATTTGTCCGGCATAGTGAATGCGATCGTCCGACAAAGGTAATCGCTGTTCGTAGATTTTAGAGGTCATCCAGTTATTCGTAGGTTTGAATAACTTGGGTGCGTTTTGATGAGTGAAGATTTTGATTACCCCAGGCAATATTTCTGCGGTTCGGGTATCGATCGCTTTAATATGACCTTTAGCAATCGCAGCAGTGATTAAGTAGCCATGCACTAAGCCTGCAGGACGATGTTCTGCTGCATAGGTTGCTGTTCCCATCACTTTAGCGCGTCCATCTTGCCGATTCACGGATTTTCCAGAACCCTGGATCTTCATAGGTGCCTTGCTTGAACTGACTTGCTGGCGACTGACCGATTGTTCATTCATGCTATACCCCCTCCCTTCGCTGACAGCATTAAAGCTCGTCGAATTGCCCGTTTACTCATTTCTACTTTGAAACCATTTTCTCCCAGGGGGTTCGCGGCTTGGAGCATTTGGTCTGCTGCCTGGTGAAAGATTGTTTCCTCCACAGGTTTGCCGACTAAAAATTGCTCAACTGCCAGCGATCGCCAGGGTTTATGAGCAACCCCTCCCAAAGCAAGACGGGCATTGCGAATTCGCTGATCCTGAACCTCTAAAATCGCGGCTACAGAAATTAAGGCAAAACTATAGGAAGCCCGATCGCGGAGTTTTAAATACACGCCAGACTGAGCAAAGGGCAGGCGAGGAATTGTAATGGCGGTAATGACTTCTCCTGCGGCTAAAATCGTATCGCGATCGGGTTGCTCCCCCGGCAGCCGATGGAAATCGTTAAAGATGACCTGTCGTTTACCCTTGGCACTTTCTAGGTGAACGATCGCGCCTAATGCGGCCAAAGCCACACACATATCTGAAGGATGCACCGCAACACAGTGATGACTGGCTCCCAAAATGGCGTGCATTCGATTGCTGCCTGTGGTCGCAGGACAGCCTGTACCCGGTTGCCGCTTATTGCAAGGCGTATCGGGATTGTAATAGTAGGGACAGCGAGTCCGTTGCATTAGGTTGCCGCCCACCGTGGCCACATTGCGAATTTGCTGGGAAGCGCCTGAAAGAATGGCTCGGGAGAGGAGGGGATAGGCCCGTCGGATGTCTGGGTGATCGGCGAGTTCGGTGTTGGTGACCAAGGCCCCAATTTTCCACCCTTGCCGCGTGCGATCGATCCCTTTCAAAGCCAAATGAGAAATATCGACTAACTGACTGGGCTGATCCAAAAAGGCTTTCATGCGATCCACCAAATTGGTGCCCCCCGCAATCACCATGGCATCTGCAGGTCGCTTCACCACCTCTTGCATTATTTTGGCGCGGTGGTAGGTAAAGTTCTTCATGCGAGTTCCTCCGGTTCTTGTCCCAGAAGGGTTGCGGCGGCTGAGGGAGGGGTTTGTCCAGCCACCTGTTGCACGGCAGCTACAATCCCGTTATAGGCACTACAGCGACAGAGATTGCCACTGAGACGTTCACGAATTTCCAGCTCAGAGAGGGTTGCCAGGGTGGGAGCTTGGTTTAAATCTGGCGTAACCCCACTGACACAGCCCCGTTTCACCTCTTCTAGCAGCCCCACTGCAGCACAAATTTGACCGGGGGTGCAATAGCCACACTGAAATCCATCCTGCTCAATAAATGCGGCTTGCATCGGATGGAGGCGATCGCCCTGGGCTAATCCTTCGATCGTGGTGATTTTTTTCCCTTCCTGCATCACCGCTAAGGTCAGGCAAGCATAGACCCGTTGCCCATCAATCAACACGGTACAAGCGCCACATTGCCCATGGTCACAGCCTTTTTTGCTACCCACCAGCCCTAAATTTTCCCGCAGGGCATCCAGCAGCGTCACCCTCGGTTCGATATTAAGCTGGCGTGGCTGATTATTAATGGTGAGGGTTACTGCAAGTTCGCCAGAGGCCGGTTCAGCAGTCATGGCTTGTTCTTGGGTTGCTTTGATGAGGGCGGGCGCAGCGATCGCGCTACCTGCGGTGGTTAAAGCTGCTCCCAGAAATCTGCGGCGGGATGTTCTACGTGGTTTGTCAGCCATCGCCATCCTCCCCTAAATCGATACACAAATCGATACACACAAGTTGCATGGTTGATGTTCCCCTCCAGTTCCCTCATCGCTGCTGTGAAACGCTCAGACCGTTGAGTCAGATGTTCGATGATCCTCAGCAAATAGCCCCACTGATTGGGTAGCCACCCTTGCAAAACAGAGTTTATTGGGTATTTTCGGATATGGAACTGCGATCGCCCCTGGGATCGTTAGGGTTCGGAACGAATCTTGAAGCTTGTACACAATCGATAAAGTTGCTTTAAATTTCTTGGGTCATCAGGTAGCTCTCACGTGTCACGGATCCAAAACAAATAGGGTCGGTCAAGAAACCCACCCTATCTGAAAATATTAAGAATGATTGCGATCAGGAGTTGCGATCGTAAACCGTAATAAGCCAATGGAACCGTTAGCCAAGCAGCCTCTGGTTATTAAGCTTCGTAAGTTGCTTTACCGCTGAACTTGATCTGAGCCGGGTTGGGGTTGGCACCAATATTGCGAGCAACATGGTTAACCATTTCACGACCTTCATTCACCTTTTCAGGGAACTTCCCATCAGCGGGGTGGAGATACTGGATCTCACCGTTCGGGAAAACACGGTAGATCTTATAGTTCGTGATCTTAAACTTGGTCTTCAGTTGAGTCCCAAGTGCCAAGCAGTGTTCTTTGCGAGCCAAGTAGAGCAGGTTGTCACCCGCATTCATGGTTGCAGCACCACCCATGGGCATTTCAAAGACTTGGGCATCTTTGCTTGTCCAGGTGATTGCGTACTTTTCTTCTACATCAGCTTTGGTCAGCAATCCACCGGTGCTGCCAGGAAACAAAGGAGCTTGTCCAGTAAGCGTTTCTGACATGGTTCTCTCTCTAAGAACATTTTCCAGCAATTCTACCTTTCTGCCTGAGCCTGATTCTCGCTTCTGTGAGGATCTGTAACAGTTGTTAATAGGAACGGCTTTTTTTGTCGAGGGCTTTACAAGTGACTTAATATCCTCTTAATCGCTTCACGAGGGTTTCCAGGCGGGAGCGGGCACGGGGCAGATTTTCGACCACTGTGGGGCTGAGGTCTTGGAGCAGGTGCTGGGGGGTTTCGGGGGAGGTTTCTTGCCCATATCCCAAGAGTCCAACCGTGTTCCGCATTCGATCGGCCATAAACAGGGCTATCGCTCGGTAAAAGTGGGTGGAAAACTCACCATCTTCTTCGAGCTTGCGTTGCAGTTGTTCTCGGGGAATCGAAAAGACGAGGGAATCCCGCAGGGCGGTCACCGTTGCCAGGGGGGGGCGGGCATCCAAAAACGAAATTTCGCCAACGACTTCACCACTGCCCAGTTGGTCAATCTGGCGATCGAGGGATTCCATCGACACTTTAAGTTGACCACTGAGGACGATGTAGAGTGCATCAATGGGTTTGCCCTCTTCAATTAGCTTGGTGCCTGCGGGTAACTGTTCCTTGCGCCCCACATAGAGGAGCCAATCCATATCGCGATCGCTTAGTTCGCCCAGGATGAACAAAATTTTCTTCATGGGTGCCTTTCACTCTAGATCCCCAATGTGGTGGATCCCTAAATTTTGTAAGTTGAGTTTAACAGAAGAGTCAACTACCCCGCTCACAAGAGGACGGGGCTTGTGATTCAAGTTCCCAACCCACAAGGGGATGCGGTCTCCCGGAGGTCAGATGAATAGGCCCGACCATCTTTGTGGGTAAAAGCCCATTCCCACGTCGATCGTTGAGTTGCTTGATCAGCCTAGGGGCATTCAACCTCATTGCCCGCAGTGCGATCGCCCCCCTCAAGATAGGTATTTTTTTGCGATCGATTAATCAGTTGATGGGTTAGCCCGGTGCCTGCCGAAACTCCATATATAGCAATCCTAATTGATTTGTGGAGTGGGAATTCTGCCTGCACAGGCTAGAAGCCTGTGCAGGTGACCTTCTGGCAATTTTGGGCATCAGTGATGCCTCTACTGGGCACCTTCAAAAACGGTGACGATCGCAAAAATTAAAAACAACAGCCCCCCAACCCCTGTAATGACGCGTTCTGACAGTCGTCCGGCAATTAAGCTACCGCCAAACACTGCCAGGAGGGCACAGAAGGTATGACCGACGATCGCTCCCAAAGTTACCCCCAGGGGATGATGGGCTGCTGCTAGGGAAATGGTGGCAATTTGAGTGCGATCGCCCCATTCCGCTAAAAAAGTCAGGGTAAAGGCTTCTACCACCACGGCCCAGGCAGTGCTGCGCTTCCGGTGGGTTTTCTGAGGGTGAGTGCTCGCGGCGATCGTTTCTACGGCTTCTTTTTCGGCATCGCTGGTCTGGTTTTTGCCCATGCGGAAAGCATCGTAGAGTAACTTGATGCCAAAGAAGACGAAAAGGATTATGACACCATGGTGGATCCACTGTTTGGGTAAAAAGGCAGCAAATTGTCCTAAGCCCACGGACAGGATGGTCATGGCAGCTAAGGCTAGGACGGCTCCTAGTAGTACCCAACGGCGAGAATGTTGCATCGCAAGGCACAGCGCAATGAAAAAGGTTTTATCTCCCAGTTCTGATAGGGTAATCAGCCATAATCCTGCTACAAATCCCGTTAGCATCATTGGTGTTGGGTGTTCCCCGATGAATTCCAGCCTTAGCCTACTGGATATTTTCCGCTCGTGAACCAAAATGAAACAACTATGAGATCACCATGAAAGGACTATGAAAAAGGAGGATGGAAAAAGTGTGATGGGGCGATCGCGTTTGATCGCAACTCTCTGCGATAAAAAGGGGGAATGTAAAGAGGGCGATCGCTTCTATCTTGAAGATGGTGAGAGCGATCGCCCCCCGTTGAAGTCCAAACCAGCTATGCAAGTAAAGACGATGGGTAAGACGAAGCTGGCAGGAATATCGCAGTTGTGAGGGCACTGGCTTGCACACCGTTCAGGAGCATCAAATTGGTGTTGTCACTAGCAAGTTTAATCCAGGTGCTACTGGAATTAACGCCTGTACCTTGCTCAATTTTGAATTGATTGACTGTGAGATTTCCAGATAAGCCAATCTTGTCGATGCCTGGTTCAAAATCAAGCACTTGATTGAAGCCATCCGTAGCCAACACAAAGATGTCGGAACCCGAATCACCTCTCAGATAATTTAGTGACCCAGAGCCACCTGCCAGGATATCATCCCCTTCCCCACCGATCAGATCATCATTACCCGCTCCGCCGAAGAGGCGATCGCTGCCTGCCCCACCGTTCAGGCGATTGTTGCCGTCATTACCAATCAGGGTGTCGTTGAATGAGGTGGCGATGATCGCTTCAATGTTGAGGATAATTTCGGTGACAGAAGTTCCTGCTGCATCGGTATAGGTGACAGTACCTGAATTCAAATCAGCAACCAGGGCACGATTAATTAGAGCCAGATTGGCTGTGTCGAACCCGGCTCCACCGTCCATGAAGTCGATGCCATCACCGCCGACTAGCCCATCATTGCCGTCCCCACCGAAGAGGCGATCGTTGCCACCAAGTCCATAGATAAGATTGTCTGCATCGTTACCAATCACTTCGTCATCGAATTGCGTGGCGATGACAGACTCGATATTGAGGATGGTTTCGGTAATGGTGCTGCCCATCGCATTATAGATTACGGTGCCAGTACTCAGATTGACACTGACTCCAAAATTGAAGTCTTCGACTAAGTTGACGGTATCAAATCCGGCTCCGCCATCAATGAAGTCAATTCCAGCACCACCCAGGAAATAGTCATCGCCTAATCCTCCTCGAAGGATATCGTTGCCGCCGCGACCGTCAAAGCGATTGTTTCCTGCATCCCCAATCAGTTCATCGTTAAACTCTCCACTGGTAATTCCTTCAATATTGCGAATAATTTCGGTAATGATGTTTCCAGTAGCATCCTGGTAAGTCATTTGATCGGTGTTGAGATCTGCTCTTACGCCGGATGGCAGATCGCCCAACAGTGCCAAGTCAAAGCCATCCCCACCATCCAGCAAGTCAATTCCAGCACCACCCGCTAACCAGTCATCGCCATCCCCACCCAGGAGAGTATCGTTGCCGTTGCCACTAAAGAGGCGATCGTCTCCATTGCCCCCTTCCAAACGGTTGGCAGCCTGATTGCCCGTTAAGATATCGCCGAACTGAGTTCCGATAATATTTTCAATATTGCGGATGATTTCTGTGACGGTAACCCCCAATTCATTCGGGTAGCTGAATGTTCCTACGCTCAGGTTGGCATTGACACCCGTCTCAATGTCAGATAGGTCAGCCGTGTCACTTCCTTCGCCACCATCTAGCTGATCGATACCTGCTCCACCCACTAGAAGATCATCGCCTGTACCACCTCGCAGGAGATCATCTCCGCTTAAGCCCCAGAGGATGTCATTGCCCCCCTGACCATTGATCACATCATCAGAGTTATCAAATCCTTTAACTTTATTGTCAAGGTCATTGAGAA
>JAYKGX010000192.1:0-9621 GCA_035285565.1 Synechococcales cyanobacterium | reverse complement strand
CTTTTAAACCGTAGTCGTTTTACACCGTCGTAGTTTTACATCGCAGTAGTCGTTTTACACCGTAGGTTGGGTGGAGTGCGATCGTAACCCAGCATCCTAACGGTTTAATGTTGCAGAACTTAGTATTTGCTCTACTGGTATATGCAACTAGTATGTGCAACGCTTGACCAAAACTCTACATTGATCCCAGTTGTTATTCTGGACGATGGGCAATATAGAGACCCCGACCCACTAAGCCCTTGGGATCAAAGGTGGTAATCAAGCCTGCAGCATCAAACGCTGCTTGATATTCTTCCAGGGTGAACAACCCTAGCTCATGCAGCTCGATCGAATGTTCAATCCCATCCGCCGTGCCAATTAAATAGTGGAACTCCAGCACTGAAATCTTATCCCGCAGCACATTCACGTTCATTCGCGTCACCTTCAAATCTGGCTTATCCACTTGGAACGAAAACACTTTGCCAGGAATGTACTGCTCGGGGGTGAGCCAGGGTTCGATCAACATCATGCCACCCGGTCGCAGATGACGAGCCAAGGTTTGAATCGTTTGATTCAGTTTTTCGACGGTGCAAACATAGCCGATCGCACTGGCTAAGCAGGTAATCAGATCAAACTCTTGCCCCAGGTCAAAATCAATCATGCTGCCTTCATAAAAATTCAAGCTAGGAAAGCGATCGCGAGCTGTGTCCAACAAACCTGGATCTAAATCTAACCCTGTGATGTCGTATTTGGGATAGAGATAAATGGTGTGAGCACCGGTTCCACAAGCAATTTCTAGCAGCGTTTTAGCAGACCCTTTCGCATAATTTTGGATGAATTGGTTCAACTTGACAATTTCACCGTAATAATCCTTGCCTTTAGAGATAAAGACTTCATCGTAGAATGCTGCCGACTTTTTAAACATAAAACCACCTAGAGATAATGCCAAAACAAAACAAGAAGCAGATTTGCAGAGGATTTTGGTAATTCATTATCCGTACAAATACCAATCATGTCAAGTTGTTCGGCTTGCCCCAGGTGAAATTACATAAAGATGCGAGAAGATGTGAAACAATCATCAAGACTACTGTCCGTGAAATCGTAGATTCTCTTGTTAAATTGTTACGATTTTTGTGTTCACATTCATTTCAGTTAGCATTTTTTGAATTTCATCACGATAGATGGCATTCATTAAGATCACCTCATCCGGCTGATAGTCTTGGAGAAACTGCGGTGACTGGACTTCTAGCCCCACCCCTGGCACGAAGGTTCCCTGGCGATAGGGGTTGATATCCACCACACAGGCGATCGCCCCTGCTACATCCAAGGTGGTGAGAAAGGCGGTACACTTGGAACCAGAAGCCCAAATGGCAACTCGTTTTTCCGCTTGTTTCATCTCCTGCAGGTGCTGCCGCCAGGTGGCTAACTTGGTCTCAATTTTTTGAGTAAAGACTGCAATATCCTGTTCAATCTCAGAAACCGTATCTTCGATCGCCAAGGGTTGCTGGCGGGAGGCTGCTTCTGAGGATTCGTCGAACCCTGCCGCAGGTTTTGCTTCGATCATGAGATACTGATCGCCATATTCCAAATACAGATCCAGGATTTCAAATCCGCATTGGCGAAACAGGTATGCCAGACTGCCCGTGGTGAAGTAGGAACAATGTTCGTAGTAAATATCTTCAAACGCCTGACTCCGCAAAACCCGCCCCATATCCGGAATTTCAAAAAAGACCACTGTTTCCAAACGATCGCCGATCGCCCGCCGCAGGGTTTGCAAAAAGGTTTGCGTTTCACCAATATGTTCTAGCGTATGACGACAGCAGACAAATTCACCGATCGCATCCTGGTGCGCTTCCGAGAAAAAGTCATGGATAAAACTGACCCGATGGGTGACTGAGTTTGGGGTAATCCCTTCGGGACTGGCAGCTTCTAGCGCTTTCAACGCATCCAAAGCCCGTCCGATCGTGGCGCTGGGATCAATGCCAATGCCTGTGCCCTGATTGAGCTGACACATGGTTAGGAGAAAATCGCCCTTACTACAGCCGATTTCGGTAATTCGTTTGCCCTGCAGGTTGTATTTCTCAATTAAACGGGTTGATAACCGTCCGGTAAAGGAATTGAAGGTAGGGGAAAAACCCTGCTGATCTTCGTAATTGGCTAAATAGTCACAGTGGCGCTCATCAAAGGCTGTATTAGTAATAAAACCACAGTGCGGACAAAATCCCAAGCTCAGACTTCCCCGTGCGACTGAGAGAGCCATTTCTCGATCGGGCAGTGCTAAACAGGAATGAACCGGAATATTAGGCACTTCATAAAACACCTGCAATTCAGAATGTCCACAATTGGGACAGGGTTGTTGGATGGTGCGGCGATCGGTTGAGGTTTGGGTCGTAGATGAAGTGAGAGATGGTGTCATGATGAATGGAGAATGAAAGATTGAATGGTTTGCGAGTTGTATGAATTCTGGCGATCTGACGCCCCTAACCCCCAAGAGATGTATGATGAGTTGATTCGGTATCACGCGATGTCATTCTTTAAAAAACCAGCTTGCGGCTGTAAAAGGCTTCGGCATATTGGGTGGGAGAATTGGCTTCAATTCCGCGAATGCGCAGCAAGGCTCGGAAGGTTTCATCGGTAAACCATTGCTTTTCCCGTTGCGATTCAAATCCTTCCCAGAGATAGCTGACCTTACGCCGACAGAGATCATCATCCAGCGTTACAAAAAAATTTGGATTGCCGAGATCTCCATCGTATTTAGGAATTTCATACTCTAGAATGGTGTGATTGCGGAAGGTATTCCAGGTGAGTTCACAAACCAGACGGTGATCTTGATGCAGATCATGGCGATAGTGGGTCAGAATCAGATCTGGTTGAACCATTTTTTTAAGTTGCTCGAACTGCTCCTTCACTTCAAGCCCATGGTAGGGCAGAAATCCATCGCGAAACCCGTGAATGATGATTTGTTTATGTTCCACTTCTTTGAGAAAGAGGTGGGCACTTTTCTCAGCTTCTTTATGCCGTAGCTCATTGGAACTAAATATCACCCAGGTGACCCGCAGATTGGGATAGCGATCGATTAACTTAAGAACCGTGCCCCCGCAGCCAATTTCAATATCATCGCAATGGGCCCCCAGGCAGAGTAGGGAATAATCTGTCGGGTCGGGGGTCTCGAAGTCTGGTTTCTCGAAGCGAAGTTTGAGCATAATTCTTCCCAACTGTAGCAGCTACAACCATCATGCCAGAAGACCGTCCGTCAGAAGCCAGTTTGTCAGAAGCCAGAATGCCAGCCAGAAGAAAGGGTAACAGGAAGTTCCCATTACCCCATCTGCTCAGACTATTTGCTGACCTTCTGTAAACTGCGATCGCGCCAAACTTCCCAGGGAGTTTCTCGGCGAGCATACATTTCGTCCATTTGTTGCTTCTCCCGGAAGGTGTCCATCACCCCGAAGAAGCCCTGATATTTGTAAGCGTGAAATTGCTGAGCTTGGATCAAGCGCTGGAACGGTTCGTTAACCATATCTTCCCCATAGTTGATATAGTCAAAGATCTCCCGTTTGAACATTAAGTAGCCACCGTTGATCCAGATGTTCCGCTTCGTCACATCTTTGATATCGTTCACCAGCCCCGTCTCATCGGCATCGATCAGGTGAAAGGTTTGGCTAGGACGAACACAGAGGCAGCTTGCCACCTTATCCTGCTTGTGAAAATTATCAATGTAGGTATTCAGATCAAGATCAGTCAGACCATCACTGTAGTTTGCCAGGAAGGTTTCTTCCCCATCCAAATAGCGTTCAACTGCTTTCAGCCGCATTCCTACATTTGCGCTTAAGCCCGTATCCACAAAATGGATTTTCCAATCATGGATATCACTATTCTTTAAAACAACATCACCGCCATTGTAGGTAAAGTCATTGGAGAGCCACTCGTTGTAATTCAAAAAGTAGTTCTTGATCACATCCGCTTTGTAGCCTAGGCAGAGAATAAATTCCTTGTGACCAAAGTGGGCATAATAGCGCATTACATGCCAGAGAATAGGACGATACCCGATCGGCACCATGGGTTTGGGAATAGACTCTGAATAGTCCCGCATCCGGGTTCCTAAGCCACCACAAAACAAAACAACTTTCATACAATATGCTCCTCAGGAACAAATAGAGATTACGAGCGATGAATAAAACTGATCAAGGCACGATCCTAACGAGGGTAGAGACGCATTCTCTCTACCCCTGTCCCATTCTTCTTAGGGATACACTTTGATTTCTGGAATGGGCACTACAAATTGACCGCCCCACTCCCGAATATAAGCCATCTGACTCATGATTTCATCCTTGAGATTCCAAGGCAAAATGAAGAGATAATCAGGTTTCGTTTCCCGAATCTTTTCCGGTGCATAGATGGGAATTTGACTGCCCGGTAAGAAATTGCCTTGCTTGAAGGGGTTGCGATCGACGGTGTAATCAATAAAGTCCGTGCGAATGCCGCAGTAGTTCAGCAATGTATTGCCTTTCCCTGGCGCACCGTAGCCGACGATCGTTTTACCGTCTCGCTTCGCTTGAATCAGGAACTCCAGCACCTTCCGTTTCGTTTCTCGCACCTGCTCTCCAAACTTGCTATAGGTTTCCACCTGCTTGAAGCCTGCAGCAAGTTCCCGGTCTCGTAATTCCATCGCGCGATCGCTCACAGGTTTGGACTCATCTTCGGTATGACGGGCATAAATCCGCAGAGATCCACCATGGGTCGGCAATTCTTCCACATCAAACAGGGTTAACCCATGGGCAGCAAACACCTGTTCCACTGCAATAAAGGACAGATAGGAATAGTGCTCATGGTAAATGGTGTCAAACTGGTTGTCAGCCATCAACCGCATCAAGTGGGGAAATTCCATCGTGATCACCCCATTGGGCTTCAGCAGAATTTTCATGCCCCCCACAAAATCATTAATATCCGGTACGTGGGCAAGCACATTATTCCCCAGCAGCAAATCCGCCTGTTTACCTAGGGCTGTTTGTTCCCGAGCCGTGTCCCGCCCGAAGAATTTCACAACGGTGTCGATGCCCTTCTGCATGGCTGCTTCCGCCACATTGCCCGAGGGTTCGATCCCCAACACCGGAATGCCCTTTTCCAGGAAATATTGCAGGAGATACCCATCATTACTCGCCAGTTCCACCACTTGGCTGTTGCTGTTTAAGCCAAAGCGATCGACCATTAGATCGGTATAGCGCTTCGCATGGGCCAGCCAAGAATCTGAAAAGGAGGAGTAATAGGCATACTCATTGGTGAAGATATTATCCGGCGCAACATAGTTGGGAATTTGCACCAGAAAGCAATGATCGCAAACATAAGCGTGAAGTGGAAAAAAGGCTTCCATCTCATTCATCTGCTCTGGCTTGCGATGAAGCTGGCAAGGGGGAGACATGCCCAAGTCCACAAAACTATGTTTTAAGGGAGTGCCACAAAAGCGACAGTGGTTTTGCGGCGCAGGGGTTGCCAAAACCGCAGGGGTAGGAGATGCAGCGATCGGGGTTTCAGTCATCATAGATTCTTACGTCTTGTATGCTTCTTACGTCTTGTATGCTTCTTACGTCTTGTCTGTTGTGTGTCGGCAGCAAATCATGAGAAAACTCAAGCATTAATCGGGATGATGCCGTTCGTCCTAGCTTGCCCAAGAATAATCCCAGGGTTCAACCCAGCAGTCCTCTAGGGCATTGGTGTTGCAAGGGTATTGATTAGGCGATCGGTTGCCAGAAGAAATTCGAGTCAATTTGTTGAGTCCGAATCAGGTATTCCAATTGCTTCAAACGCGTAAAACCCCGAGATTCAAATAGCTCTGAGGTCATGTCAATTTTAGAGAAAACATCATAGAGTTGCTGCGCACCCCGCAGAGCATCCCATTCGCATTGGAATCCCGGCAGTTGGGTGTTAATTTTGTCAAAGGAGACGCGATAGCTGCGATTATCAGAACCATTATCGCCAAAGGACAGTTCACAGCCTGGAAAGACTTGGGCTACAATTTCCGCAATTTCTCGCACACGATAATTCTGCTGACTATCTCCAACGTTGAAGATTTGGTTGTGAATTGCTTCGCGCGGAGCTTCCAAAGCACAGACGATCGACTTCCCAATATCCAGTGCATGAACCAGGGGTCGCCAAGGAGTTCCATCACTCAGCATTTTGATTTGCTTCGTTGTCCAAGCAAAGCCTGCCAAGTTGTTGAGCACAATGTCAAAGCGCATTCTAGGAGAAGCCCCAAACGCGGTAGCATTCCGCATAAAGGTGGGTGAGAAGGTGTCATCCGCCATTAACTGCACATCCCGCTCCACCAGCGTCTTACAGATGGCATAGGCGGTTTGAGGATTGACAGGATCGGCCTCCGTCATGAAACCATCGGATCCTACTCCATACACGCTGCAGGAGGACATATAGATAAACCGCTGTACACCAGCAGCCTTAGCCATTTCCGCCAGTTGGACAGAACCCTTATGGTTGATTTCGTAGGTGACGTGGGGGGCAAGCTGTCCTGCAGGATCGTTGGAGAGTTCTGCCATATGCACTACGGCATCGATCCCTTGAAAATCTTCCGCCGTAACATGACGGAGATCTTTGTTTAGCGTCTTTGCCGTCAGGGGTGTGCCGTGGTAGAGCCAGCCGGATTTGTAAAATCCAGTATCCAACCCCGTTACTTCATAACCCCGTTTGAGCAGCAACGGGGCTAGGAGACAACCTAGATACCCTTCTGTTCCAGTTACAAGAACTTTCATAGTCACCTGATTTGTAATCGTTTGAGAGATGAGCCAACCCATAGACTTGCCTAGCAAGGTTAGCCTGACATCAGTTAGTCTAGTTAGCCCAGTTTATTCGGACTCAATTGGCCTCTTGAGCAGATCTGCGAGATGACCTTGGGGGAGTCAACCACCGTTTTATATGGATTTCTCCAGCCATTAATACATCTCGAATTAATTTAGGAAGATGTTGGATCAGCCAGTAAGCTAGCATCAAACAGCAGCCAAGACGATCGCCCACCTGCAGGGGAGGAAGCCAAATTGAATTCCAGTATTGCTTAACAAGATTCCATTCCGGCATCGTAATTTTACCCTGCTTACTGGGGTCGAACCACTCCGTGGGGGGTAGGGGACCAATCCCTAACCATTTAGACACGTAAGTGCTACTACGGATCGTGATCGCTGTCACTCGCGACGATCGATTCTCATGTTCACGGTTGAAAAACAAGCAGTCTGGCACTTCATAAAACCGCCCAAACAGAGCCGCCCGCACCAGCATCACACTATCCGATCGCGCGTATTTCCCCTGAGGCAAAATCTTAAGGAGTGCCGATCGCCGAATCACCCCAAAGAATTCGTGGGCCGCATGGCGATGGTGATCCACACAGAGGAGATTGAGGAAGCGCTGGGGCGTTGATTTGAGGTCAGTCTGGGGGCGATAGTCGTAATGTTCGAGAATCTGCCCCTGGGAGTCAATAATTGCCATCTTGGAGTAGCACAGCACCACCTCAGGATCCTGCTCCAGCACGGCAAGACATTCTGCCAAGAACTCCGGGGCACAGAGATCATCGTAATTTTGCCACTTAAAGTATTCTCCCCGAGCCAGTTCTGCAACTCGGCGATAATTTTCAATGGGTCCGAGGTTTGCTTCGTTACGATAATAATGGACCCGGCGATCGCGTTGCACATAGTCCTGGCAAATCTGTCCCGTAGCATCCGTGGAGGCGTTGTCGGAAATAATGACCTCAAAATCCGTAAACGTCTGTTGGAGCAAAGACTCTAGACAAGCTTCCAAGAATTTTTCTCCGTTGTAAACGGGAATGCCAATGCTGATGCGGGGAGAAGATGGACTCATGGTTCAAGTGGGGAAAATAGAGAAATGAAAATCTGACGATTGCTAGCAAGAATTTTCTGAGAGGGCAGACTTGCTCAAGAAATAGCGATTACATCCATAAATTCTGAATATATAAATTCATGATATATGGATCTTGATACCAAAGATGAGTATCAGAGACCGTAGATGATGGTTGTTTTTAAGTGAACCATTGTTCTCTTTCCCATCTTTGAGATCGCAAAACCGAGATGAACTTAAGGAAAATATGGACAAAGAGATTAAAGTTATTACTTTGTAATATTTCCTCAAGACATTCCAGCTTTTATGATCGCAATTAGTACCATAAGAGCTGTCCCTGTTTAGCTTCATGACTCTCATGTTGTATCAGCTTCGGTCAACTTGCACGGCGTTCACCTTTAATTTGCACTCCGTTGCTTCCGGGGACTCAAATCTATCAATCCTTCTTGCAAGAGCGCGCGCGCGATCAATTCACTTGCGATTAACAGATCCCGCATTAATTTAGGAATGTGACGGAATAACCAGTAGAAAAAGGCAAGATAACATCCCAATCGATCGCCCAACTGGAGGGGCGCAAACCCGATCGAGATCCAATATTGCTTGACCAAGTTCCATTCTGGCATGGTCAGTTTACCCTTTTTAGTCGGATCAAACCATTCCGTGGGGGGCATCGGACCAATTCCTAACAACTGGGCCATTTGGGTGCGTCCACGGGAGCTAATGGATGACACCCGAGAGGAGCGCTGGGGATGTTCGCGATTGAAGAAGAGCGGTTCTGGTACTTCATAAAATCGACCAAATAGAGCGACCCGGACTAAAAAGACGCTGTCTGAACGGGCATAGAGTCCCTGGGGGGGGATTTGCAGCATCATGTCGCGACGCATCAGCCCCAGGACCTCATTGGCAGAATGACGGCGATGATCGACACACAATAAATTCAATAATCGAGTGGGGGTGTGGCGATGATCAGAATCAACTTTATAGCGATAATCCTGGATAAATTGACCTATTTCATCAATATATTGCAAATGGGTTGAGCAGAGAGCAACATCCGGATTGGTATCCATGACTTCCACACAGCGCTCTAACCAAGTCGGGGCATAAACATCATCATGAGTGGCCCACTTGAAGTAATAGCCTTGGGATAGCTCAAATGCTCGATTGTAATTTTTGACAGGTCCAATATTGTACTCGTTGCGATGGTATTTCACCCGGCGATCGCGCTGAACATACTCTTGGCAAATCTGCTCGGTACTATCGCTTGAAGCGTTGTCGCAAATGACAATTTCAAAATCCGTAAATGTCTGTGCGAGCAGCGAATCGAGAGCTGCCCTTAAATACTTTTCACCGTTGTAAACAGGAACACCAATACTAACACGAGGGAGCGATGCGTTCATAGTTAACCCTTAGAGGCACTAACAGAATGAATTAAGCCAGAAAGCTGATTTGACTGACAAAACTCCCAAAACCTCGATTCCTGCGTAGGTTAGGTTAGCGATAGTGTAACCCAACAATGTTGAGGCTGGCGTTGGGTGTCACAATGTTCAACCCAACCTACAAAAGATTTGTCAGTCTGCATAGCCAGAAAGAATTAAGCTGTCAGAAATGAATTGAGATCTCGTCAAGCTTTGATCAACAGTGTTTGCAATCAATCGGGAAGGATTGTTTTTTCAACACCCTGAGGAAATTTAGTGTGAGGACAGATAGCACGGAAGATGGATGACTTATGCATCATAGTCTTCACAAAATTGTCTATCAAACAAATAACCTCTCAAAAAATTCTCAGAACCC
>JAYKGX010000191.1:0-8389 GCA_035285565.1 Synechococcales cyanobacterium | reverse complement strand
TGAATGATTTATTTAGTGAGAGTGCTCCTATGGACTTGTTAATTACCCGGACTATTTCGCCCATCTCTCCGATCGCCCGTTGGGTGACTCACTATACAAGTCTAGCCCTGGCAGTTGCCTTGGGGGGGGGGATTGTTGCTCCAGCGATCGCAGAAGTGACTCCCACCGCAGACGTGATTCCTGCGACCCCAGTAGAGCGTCCTGCCCCAACGAGCCAAAATTCAGCAACCACAGCGCCAACCCTGCCCGATGGCACCTATCTCTATGGCGAATCGGAACAGCCCAATCAAATAGGGCGTGCTTATTTTGTATTTGAAGTCCAGCAGGGCAAAGTCCTGGGTGCGCTCTATATGCCTAGTTCTTCCTTTGATTGCACCTATGGTAATTTCCAAGCCGATCGCATGGCGCTTAAGGTAATTAACTCCTATGAAAGAACGATTTATCCCTACGAAATTGGGTTGACTCGAAGTTCTCAGGTGGCTTCTACGGGTAGCTCAGCCCTGCCCTTAGGGTTAGAAGGTTTTAAACCAATCTCCCAGGTTAGCGATAACGATCGACGCATGTTGTCTATGTGCAAAACGGCGATCGCCCATCAGTTAACGAAGCCATCAGCCCAATAGGTCATCAGTGAAATAAGTGAGGATAGACTTGGCAGATCGTTTGAACAAACTGATGTAAGGTGTGGCGAGCAGTGGGATCGATCGGTCCTTCTAACTTATGGCTTGGATCAGCAAGCTGGGGTAAGAGGGGAAGTAATTCTGTATCCAGGGCTTCGCGGAAAAGGGCAATGGGGAGTACAATATCTGATCCCTCCTGCAGATCCTGTAACTGGAGGATTTGTCCTTCTGCAAGTTGCACCAAGGCGATCGGTCTGACCCAGCAGAGTTGACGCTCGGCAATCACCTGAATCACTTCACCATAGAGCTGGCGATCGTCATGGGTGAGACAGACGATCTGATGATCTTGTAGGGATCCCATAGGGCACTCCTCAGAGGGTTCGTACTACAGATCGATTTTAAGGAAAAAAGGAAGACTTGTGGGCGGGGATGCAGATTTTGACTTGAGATGCTATAAAGATTAATGCCAAAGTCATCAATCGCGAAGAGGAAGTACCCGTGGCTGTCGAGACCCTTGAACAGCGTTCAACGTCCCGCAAGTTAGCGCCGCGCTATCGTGTGCTGCTCCACAATGATCCTTTTAATACGATGGAGTATGTCGTTCAGACGTTGATGCAAACCGTGCCGAGTCTGACCCAACCCCAAGCCGTCAGCATCATGATGGAGGCCCATACCAATGGTGTGGCGTTGGTGATTACCTGTGCGCTAGAACCAGCGGAGTTCTATTCCGAAACCCTCAAATCCCACGGGTTGGATAGCACGATCGAACCAGATGAGTAGTGTGAGGTCTGATCCCAGGGTGAGGCAGCGCTTTGCAAAATTGCCAGCCCCTTTGCGAATAGTTCTATTTCTCTTGATCTTAGCAGCGGTTTGGGTGCCGATCGCCCTTCCCCTACGGCTATTCATTCGCGATGATAACCTAGCCTCAATTGTGACCATGGTCATTCTCTATGGAGAATTCCTGATTGGATTGCAGGTGTGGAATCGTTGGGTATGGACAGAAGCAAGACCGCTGCAGCGCTATGGCTTTAGGCAAGCAAGGCTGAATGGTGTCAATCTGCTGGCGGGGTTATGCCTGGGCTTGGGAAGTGTATTGGCGCTATTTTTCTTGCAGGGAGATGCAGGTTGGCAGATCTGGCAGGTGCCTCCGGCGCAATTTGCTCGTATTGTCTTGGAAGCCTTTGTCATGGCGGTTCCGCTTGGGTTTGCTGAAGAGCTGTTGTTTCGAGGGTGGCTGTGGGATGAGCTAGCGAGAAACTACTCCAGCAAGACGGTGATGGGGGCGACGAGTTTGATTTTTGCGATCGCCCATTTCATTAAGCCGATCGAGGCGATTGTGGCAACTTGGCTGACCTTTCCAGCGTTGCTGATGTTGGGGGTTGCCTTGGCAGGGGCAAAGCAATGGGGGCAGGGCCGCATGGGATTGCCGATCGGACTGCACGCTGGATTAGTAGGAGGATACTACATTCTGAATGTGGGACAGTTAATGCAGCCGAACCCAGCCAGCCCAACTTGGTTAACCGGTATGGGCGGAAATCCGTTAGCCAGTTTGCCAGGGGTGGTCGCCCTGAGTGCGATCGCGCTGCTGATCTATGAACTTCCCCGAT
Source organism: Synechococcales cyanobacterium (assembly GCA_035285565.1). GTDB lineage: Bacteria > Cyanobacteriota > Cyanobacteriia > Leptolyngbyales > Leptolyngbyaceae > JAYKGX01. Next base: position 6,165 of record JAYKGX010000191.1, on the reverse strand, counting down.
CTAAACGTTAAGTATAGAAAGATCATGATTTTCTACTAGAAATACAAATAGAATGAGAGTATTCATGCTAGCGACATTAGTCATACCTCTCTAGGCTCAATCATAGTGACAATTTGATGATGGTAAAAATTTGGATGCAAGCCCCCCTTTGGGCAATGAGTGCGACTCTGCTGCTACAACTGCCTGCTCAAGCGGCTCCTCGGTATGGCAGCATTAATTTAGGTGGCTCAGCTTACTTTAGTTGGATGCAGATGAGCCAGCCCACGACGAAACCGGATGCGGATGGGAATCTCATTTCTGGCTATGCCTGCACCGTCAAAGATACCCTCAAGGGCATGGCAAAAACGGCTACGGTGGAACGCTATGCCATCATAGGAACCGAAAAAGCGGGAGATCTAAAATTGAAGCCCATTGGGGGGGCAATCATCCGCCCTGAGGGGAAAGGCTACAAAGTGCAAGACTACCCACCGACCCCAGAAACATTGCCCAATTTAATGGAAGCCTTGTCATCCAAAAAACAAGGCAAATGGTACAAGTCCGACTTTGCACCAGGGAAACTCGATCGCGCCTGTGTGGAGGGTGGTATTGTTGGAGCGCTCAAGCAACTTGAAAAAGATCACAAGATCAAACTCACCCGGTAAGCCTACCCCTCTCCGGCCAAAATCCAAAATCCAAAATTCAACGACAGAGCGGTTTGATCCCGAAAGTCTCTATACTGGGAACGGCGATCGCCGCTTTTTTATGGGCGTGATTGTCTTCCCTCTCCTGTCTAACCCTCTTGCTTATGCTGTTCAGTGTTGTGATTCCGACCTATAATCGCAAGCCAATTTTGGAAAAATGTTTGCGGGCTTTAGAACAGCAGGATTATCCCGGCAACTATGAAATAGTGGTGGTGGATGATGGCTCTACGGATGGCACAGTGGATTGGCTACAAGATTGCTCGGCAGAATTTCCCCATGTCAAGTTATTTTGCCAAGATCATCAAGGTCCTTCAGCAGCGCGCAATTTAGGGGTAGAACGGGCGATCGGTGACACGATTATTTTTATTGACAGCGATCTGGTTGTCCTCTCTGGATTTCTGCAAGCCCATGCCACAGCCCTACACCAAGCCCAACGAGAGCTGAAGAGCGATCGGCTGTTTACCTACGGGCGGGTCATCAATACCTGCAATTTCGACAATCCCACCGCCGAACCCTATAAAGTCACCGATTATTCTGCGGCTTTCTTTGCCACGGGTAATGTGGCGATCGCCCGTCATTGGCTTCTGGAAGCGGGACTGTTTGATACGGGCTTCCAGCTCTATGGTTGGGAAGATTTGGAACTAGGGGTGCGGCTCAAAAATTTAGGGTTGAAATTAATCAAAGCTCCAGCAGCAGTGGGATATCACTGGCATCCACCCTTCAGTTTGGCAGAGATTCCAGGGTTGATTGACAAAGAAATTCAGCGGGGTCGCATGGGCGTGTTGTTTTACCAGAAGCATCCCACCTGGGAAGTGCGAATGATGATCCAAATGACCTGGCTCCATAAATTCCTGTGGGGTTTGCTGTCCTTGGGGGGACGCTTAAACGAACGAACAATGGCTCCGATCTTGCAATGGCTAATCGATCGTGGGAAACCCCAATTAGCATTAGAAGTTGCTCGTATTTTCCTCAATTGGTACAACGTCAAAGGAGTCTACGAAGCTTATGCAATGAAGCATGAAGCATGAAGCATGTGGGGTTGCGAGTTTGGCTTGGCGATCGCCCCGTAGAGGTGCATATCCCCCTCCCCCCCACTCCCCACCTGATTCAAAATGTGTTTCACCCAACTAAAAATTGCTGTAACTATTCTTCATTCTTCTTTCTCAATTCTTCACTCTTCATTACTCTTCTTTGCGGAGATGTGAAGCACTATTGCAGCAGGGTGTGAATCAGACCAGGTTTGAGACAATAGGTGAGACAGATGGTTGAGACGCATGATTGAGACACATGATTGAGTTGAAGTCATGGGTCAGAAGATTGATCTCATACCAGTCATACCGCGCCTTTCACGCCTTGGGGATCCCTATTTATGAAGTTGGCTTATTGGATGTATGCAGGTCCGGCTCACATCGGGACTCTGCGAATTGCAAGCTCCTTTAAAAATGTTCATGCCATTATGCACGCGCCCTTAGGGGATGATTATTTCAACGTGATGCGATCGATGTTGGAGCGGGAACGAGACTATACTCCGGTAACTGCCAGTATTGTCGATCGCCATGTGCTGGCCCAGGGATCGCAGGAAAAGGTGGTGGATAACATCACGCGGATGGATCGAGAAGAACGCCCCGATCTGTTGATTCTGACTCCCACTTGTACGTCTAGTATTCTACAAGAGGATTTAAAGAACTTTTGCGATCGCGCTCAGTTGGATGCTAAGGGCGATGTTTTGTTAGCTGACGTAAATCACTATCGCGTTAATGAATTGCAAGCGGCCGATCGCACCCTACAACAGATCGTGCAATTCTATATTGACAAAGCTCGTAAAAAGCAGGAACTCCCCACTGGCAAGACGGAAAAGCCTTCGGTCAAGATTATTGGCATTTCCACCCTGGCATTTCATAATAATCATGACTGCACCGAATTGAAGAAATTGATGCAGGATCTGGGAATTGAAGTCAATGCTGTGATTCCAGAAGGTGCCTTGGTGCATGAGTTGAAACATCTGCCTCGGGCTTGGTTTAACCTCGTACCCTACCGAGAGTTAGGCTTGATGACAGCGAATTATCTCCAACAGGAATTTGGGATGCCCTACGTGGATATTACGCCCATGGGAGTGGTGGAAACGGCTCGCTGCATTCGTGCGATTCAAACCGTGCTGAATCAGCAGGGCGTGACTGTTGATTACGAAGCCTTTATTGACCAACAAACCCGGTTTGTTTCTCAAGCTGCTTGGTTTTCCCGATCGATCGACTGCCAAAACCTGACGGGCAAAAAAGCAGTCGTCTACGGTGATGCGACCCATGCGGCTGCCATTACCAAAATTCTTGCTCGGGAGATGGGGATTCATGTGCTGTGGTCAGGGACGTTTTGTAAATATGATGAAGAATGGTTCCGGCAACAGGTGAGTGAATACTGTGATGAAGTAATCATTTCTGAAGATCATGCCTATGTGGGCGATCGGATTGCTCAGACAGAACCCGCCGCCATTTTTGGCACTCAGATGGAACGCCATGTGGGCAAACGCTTGAATATTCCCTGTGGAGTGATTTCCGCGCCCATTCATATTCAAAATTTCCCGGTGGGCTACCGTCCCATGGTGGGCTATGAAGGCACCAATCAACTGGTGGATCTGATTTATAACTCCTTCACTCTGGGCATGGAAGATCACCTTTTGGAAATCTTCGGCGGGCATGACACCAAAGAAGCCATCACCAAAGGGATTTCCAGCGAGTCTGACATGACCTGGAGCAAAGACGGATTGGCGGAACTGAATAAAATTCCTGGTTTCGTCCGAGGCAAGGTCAAGCGCAATACCGAAAAATTTGCCTGCGATCGCCAAATTGCAGTGATTACGGCAGAAGTTCTCTATGCTGCCAAGGAATCGATCGGTGGCTAGGCAATTTGTGCTTTAACGAACCTCCATGGCCCGGAATTTCTGGTTCCGGGCTAGATTGAATCATCATGTCTACTTTTCCCATCGGCGCGATCGTTGTAGAGTAGAGGTTTGTGCTGCCCTCATCTATCCCTCTATGCATCACGATTACGCCATGCATCACGACTATTTGGAACGCATTCTCACTGCTCGGGTTTATGACGTAGCCCAGGAATCCCCCCTGGAGTTGGCACCCAACCTTTCTCGCCGCCTCCAGAATCAGTTGCTGCTCAAGCGGGAGGATATGCAATCCGTCTTCTCGTTCAAACTGCGGGGCGCTTATAACAAAATGGCGCAACTGTCCCCAGAAATTCTCCAAAAAGGGGTCATTGCTGCCTCAGCGGGGAACCATGCCCAGGGAGTTGCCCTAGGAGCCAGTCGGTTAAGCACTCGGGCCATTATCGTCATGCCCGTCACTACGCCCCAGGTGAAGGTGGATGCGGTGCGATCGCGAGGGGGCGAAGTGGTGTTGTATGGCGACACGTATGATGATGCCTATGCCCATGCCCGCCAGCTTGAACAGGAAAAAGGCTTGACGTTCATCCATCCCTTTGATGATCCGGATGTGATTGCTGGGCAGGGAACGATCGGTATGGAAATTCTCCGACAATATCAAAAGCCAATTCATGCAATTTTCGTGGCGATCGGCGGTGGTGGTCTGATTTCTGGCATTGCAGCTTACATCAAACGGTTGCGTCCGGAAATTAAAATTATTGGCGTAGAACCGGTGGATGCTGATGCCATGGCGCGATCGCTGCAAGCGGGGCAACGGGTGCGTCTTAGCCAGGTGGGTTTATTTGCGGATGGCGTGGCGGTGCGGGAAGTGGGCGTGGAAACCTTTCGGCTGTGCCAGCAATATGTGGATGAAATTCTTCTGGTGAATACCGATGATACCTGTGCGGCAATCAAAGATGTGTTTGAAGATACGCGATCGATTGTAGAACCTGCCGGAGCCTTAGCGATCGCTGGCGCAAAAGCCTATGTGGAACGGGAGGGCATTCGCGATCAGACTCTGGTGGCGATCGCCTGTGGGGCGAATATGAACTTCGATCGCCTGCGGTTTGTGGCAGAGCGGGCACAGTTGGGAGAACATCGAGAAGCCATCTTTGCGGTGACGATTCCAGAAGAGCGGGGCAGTTTTCGACGGTTTTGTGAATGCTTAGAAAAACGGGGAATTACAGAATTTAATTACAGAATTGCGGATGCCCAAAAAGCTCACATTTTTGTGGGGGTGCAAACTCAAACGCGCTCCGATGCAGTCCAACTGGCGGAAATCTTTGCAGTAAACCGCTTCGATGCCATTGATCTCAGTGATGACGAACTCGCTAAACTCCACATTCGCCACATGGTGGGAGGACATTCGCCCCTTGCCGAACATGAACTCCTGTACCGCTTTGAATTTCCGGAGCGCCCTGGGGCCTTAATCAAGTTCCTCAGTTGCATGAGTCCTAACTGGAATATTAGTCTATTTCACTACCGCAACCATGGTGCTGATTATGGAAGGATTTTGGTGGGAATGCAAGTTCCGCCGCAGGAAATGCAGGAATGGCAAGATTTTCTAGATCATCTCGGCTATCCCTATTGGGATGAGTCGAAAAATCCTGCTTATCAGTTTTTTCTGGGTTAATCCATTGCTCCCACAGATTTCTTGCGCTAAGATGCAAGCGTTTCTGGGAATACTTGGGTACTCGGGATCAATTGCAGATTGTCACTGAGGAGTTAAACCCGTTGGGTGCAAGCCTATCTTGTGCAGACTTACTATGTCAGAGTTGCAACGGTTTCGGTTGCCTTTTGTTGTTCAACTGGCAATTACAATTTCAGTAATCTCTGTTGGCATGACGGCTGCTAGTATGTATGTCTTTTACTCTAGTAGTCAAGCCATTATCATGCAACAAATGCGTGATCGCCTCAAGGGCATTGGTCAAACTGGAGCCTATTTATTGACCGATCGCGATCGCGACTACCTGAAATATCTCAAACAGGTTGGGGAACAGGAAACTACGCCGGATACTTTACAAAAAATTCGGGATCTCTCGATGGGGGATTCTGCTCAGGGGTTTTCAGCGGAAGTCTCACAGCGCTACATGCGATCGCAACCCTTTCAACAGGTTGTCCAGGCGCTGCGAAAAATTAATCAAGCCAGCCGCAAACGCATTGAGCCATTGAACGATGCAATTCCGCAAACGCCCAATGACTTACAAGCTGATCCTTACCTCTCCCTCAGCTATATTTACACCTCCATCCCTAAAGCGCCCCAACCCCATGTTTACCGGTGCCTTGCCTCTTCTCTGCCAGATCCGAATCCCCCTTGGATGGGTAATCCTTACGGCACCCTCTATTATCCACCCGTCCCCACAGAATTCGCCCGCGCCCTCCAAGGGGAAACAGTCACCAGCCAAGATTTTTACACCGATGATTGGGGAACTTGGCTATCTGCCTTTGTGCCTTTGAAGGATCGAGATGGTTCTGTGATTGCCATTTTGGGGGTGGATCTTGATATTTCAGGTCCTGCTAATCAATTAAAGCAACTTCGCATTATTTGCATCAGTATTG
>JAYKGX010000190.1:0-26975 GCA_035285565.1 Synechococcales cyanobacterium | reverse complement strand
TATTCTTTTTAGCCTTACGAGGGCCAGATCTACGAGTAGGTTTTGCCATTGTTCAAGCGACCAAATTAGACAATATCCAAGGACTGATCCAGATCGGATCGTCAAGCTTACTTCTTGGGAGCCTTCTTCTTCCCAGCCACGGTTCGGCGACCCCCCCGACGGGTACGGGCGTTAGTCCGAGTCCGCTGACCTCTCACAGGCAATCCCATGCGATGCCGACGACCTCGATAGCAACCGATATCCATCAATCGCTTGATGTTCATGGCTTCCCAGCGACGGAGATCCCCCTCGATCTGGTAGCCCCCTTCCACCGCTTCCCGCAATGCTGCCACTTCAGCATCGCTCAAGTCCTTGACTCGGGTATCGGGATTGACCCCGGTTTTTGTCAAGACTTCTTTGGAGCGGGTGGGTCCAATTCCATAAATGTAAGTCAGACCAATCTCAACTCGCTTATCACGAGGCAGGTCTACACCAGCAATCCGCGCCACACTCGCTTCTCCCTACAGTTTGCTAATTTCAGACAGACACAAAGACCGAAACTAGTTTTACGGGCAACTCTAAAACTAGGTTGTGCCGGACACTGCAAACGCCTCCGTGAGATTAGGGGCAGTGGGCACCGAGACTTAGATCGATCGGTTCTAACCCTGACGCTGTTTATGCTTGGGGTTATCGCAGATGACCATTACTTTGCCGCGACGACGGATGACGCGGCACTTATCACACATTCGACGGACTGATGCTCGAACTTTCATGCCCTTCTCGGCAACATTACAAACACAACATCGTAACAATCCTATGAAACATTTGTCAAATAGGATTTTTAATAAAACGGAAGCCTAGGACTTCCAAGGTCATAAAAAACAATCTATCTTTTATTTTTTAAACGATACGTAATTCGCCCTTTGTTGAGGTCATAGGGCGACAGTTCTACCTTGACGCGATCGCCCGGTAGAATCTTGATGTAGTTCCGGCGAATTTTGCCAGAAATGTGAGCCAGCACATTAAACCCATTGTCCAAATCTACACGAAACATTGCATTTGGCAAGGAATCTACAACCGTTCCTTCCATCTCAATTAGATCTTCTTTAGACAAAGAGTCCTCCTTGACAAATTGGATTTTTTGCCCCACCAGTCTAGCCTATTTCTGTAACTGATCATGGGGTCAGTGGGGTTCAGCGCAGCGGGCAGGGCGTTTACTCAGGGTCTTGATAGCGGGGTGCTTAGGCAACCACAGCCGCTTGCAACGCAGCCGTAACGGCCTCCATCGACTGATCCCCATTGATGGTCACCAGCTTGCCCTTCGTTTGGTAGAAGTCGATGAGGGGTGCCGTTTGGTCTCGATAGACTTGCAACCGCCGCCGGATGGTGTCTTCATTGTCATCCGATCGCCCACTTTCTACACCCCGTTTCACCAGGCGATTGACGACAATTTCATCCGCCACATCTAGGTTGATGGTGTGATCACAGACCTGTTTCAGCTCCGCTAACAGGGTATCTAGGAAGCCTGCCTGGGTCACATTGCGCGGAAAGCCATCCAAAATCCAGCCTTTCTGGGCATCTGATTGAGCCAAGCGCTCCCGGATCAAATCAATCACCAAGGAATCCGGCACTAACTCACCAGCATCCATGAATTGTTTGGCTTTGAGACCCAATTCCGTCTGATTCGCGACGGCAGCCCGCAAAATATCCCCGGTGGAAATATGGGGAATGCCGTGGGAGTCCGCCAGAATTTTGGCTTGTGTTCCTTTGCCTGCACCGGGAGCGCCTAGAAAAATCAACCGTGCCACTATTGCTTCACCATTCCTTCATAACGTTGAGAGATGACATAGGTCTGAATTTGCTTAGCGGTATCGATCGCCACCCCAACTAAAATCAGCAGGGATGTGGCTCCAAATCCACTAAACAATTCACGTCCCCCTGGAACTGCACCTTCGATCGCCGTGGGAACAATCGCTACCACCCCTAGAAAAATGGCTCCCAGTAAGGTTAAGCGATTCAAAACCCCCTCGACATACTCCGTCGTGGCTTTGCCCGGTCGAATTCCAGGAATGCTAGCTCCCATCTTTTTCAAGTTTTTCGACAGGTCATCTGGCTGGATCACCAGGGACGAATAGAAATAGCTAAAAAAGAGAATGAGGGTGAGATAGACCAGGGTATACACCCAAGCTTGCGACCCACCGGGGGACAGATAGGTTCGCACTACGGTTGAAAACCAACCTTGATTAATCGGTCGTTCTAGGAACAGGGGCAATGACAAGACGGCAGAGGCAAAAATGATCGGCATCACACCACCTTGGTTCAGCCGTAGGGGCAAATAGCTACTGCGTTCTAGGAACATCTGCCGCCCGACCTGACGACGCGCCACAATAATCGGGATACGCCGGGTTCCCTCCTGCACAAAGACAATTCCCACCACCATCGCAACAAAGACCAGCAGCAGAATCACCGCTCCTGTGACTGCTTCCCGGTTGTCAGTAGATTGCAAGACCGTGGCTAACTTGCCGAAGGAGTTGGGCAGGCTGGAAACAATGTTGAGGAAAATCAACAAAGATGCTCCATTGCCGATCCCCCGTTCCGTAATCAATTCCCCCACCCACATGACAAACATGGAACCAGCGGTGAGGGTGAGCACCGTTTGAATGACAAACCAGGGACCAAAATTTTCGGCGAGGGGAATCCCGTTGGGACCCGCCCCTTGGAGCAACCCGATCGTCAGCATCGTGCTTTGAATCACTGCCCAAGCTAGCGCTACATAACGGGTATATTGGGAGATTTTCCGTCTACCCGCCTCCCCTTCATTTTTTTGCAAGTCTTCCAAGGCTGGAATGGCTGCGGTTAACAGTTGCAAAATAATCGAGGCATTGATGTAGGGAATAATCCCGAGGGCAAATACGCCAAGGGCTTTCAAACCACCCCCAGCGAAAATGTCCAGAAAGCTCAGCACTCCGCTTTGGGAGACACTGGCGGCAAATTCACTGCGGTTAATGCCAGGAACGGGAATAAAGATCCCGAAGCGGAGGAGAACCAGCAGCCCAATGGTGATTAATAATCTTCCCCGCAAGCCAGCGGCCTGAGCCATCTGCAAAAATGTCTCTTGAGCACTGGGTGCCTTATCTCGGTTTACGACCATAGGAGGTTCCTCTAATCGGCGAAGTGAAGGCAAAAAGTTACATCAAATTCAATTAAATCAAACTTAAGGATGCACTCAGAAGGATGTTATGGCTGAAGGTTTGAAAAGTCGTATCTAACAGGAATGGGGACGCTCCGCAGAATGCCCCCACTGATCTGAATTCGATCGCTCAATTGGATGATTTACCTAATTCAAGCTCAGGAAAACGTTCAAACTGAGGCGATCGCGGCGATTAAACCACTTCGCAAGTGCCGCCGGCTGCTTCGATTTTCGCTTTGGCAGCTTGGGTGAAGGCAGCGGCTTTCACGGTGAGTGCGACGGTGAGTGCGCCTCTGCCCAAAATTTTCAGAGGACCATCATCCTGGGTAACGATCCCTGCTTCCATCAAACTAGCGAGGGTTACTTCACTGTTGGCAGCGAGGGTCGCCAGGGCATCCACATTGATGATCGTGTATTGAACGCGATTAATGATGGGAAACCCTTTTAATTTCGGCAGCCGACGGTAGAGGGGCGTTTGACCCCCTTCAAAGCCAGGGCGAGTGGGACGACCGGATCGGGACTTTTGACCCCGCATTCCAAAACCGCCACTGGCACCCTGCCCAGCCGAAATTCCTCGTCCAATGCGGCGACCGCGCTGTTTAGAACCCGCTTGGGGTATTGCATCAGCAAGTCTCATGGTGCTTGACCCCCCTTAGGAATAAATTTTTTCAAGGGAAATGCCCCGATCCTCTGCCACCTCTTGGAAGGTGCGTAGAGTGCCTAGGGCTTCTACCGCTGCACGGGCATTGTTCAAGGGGTTGCCCGATCCCAACTGTTTAGCCAGGACGTTTTTCACCCCAGCCAGTTCCAGTACGGTGCGGACAGCTCCCCCAGCAATTACCCCAGTACCGGGTGCTGCCGGTCGCATCATGACTTTGGCACCACCGCCTGCGCCTCGGGTGGGGTGAGGAATGGAGCTAGCTTTGGTCAAGGGCACCTCCACGAGATGCTTTTTGCCATCCACTACGCCCTTTTTCACGGCGCTGATCACATCACTGGCTTTGCCCACGCCCACGCCGACTTGTCCTTTTTCGTTGCCGACCACGACGATCGCCCGGAAGCTGAGCTTTTTACCACCCTTGACCACTTTGGTCACCCGGCGAATCTGGACGACCCGCTCTTGCCACTCGCTTTTTTCTTCGCGAGCCTTTGTATTTTTCCGACCCTTTGCCATCGTCTTGCCTCTCTTAGAAATCTAGTCCGCCAGCGCGGGCCGCCTCTGCCAAAGCAGCGATCCGACCATGGTACAGGTTACCGCCGCGATCGAAGACCACCTGTTGAATGCCCTTTTCGATCGCCCGTTGTGCAATCAGTTTGCCGACCTCTGCGGCAGCGGCACAGTTTGCCCCCGTTTCCAGGGAAGGTTTCAAATCAGGATCCAACGTGGATGCTGCCACTAACGTATGCTGTGCCGTATCATCAATCACCTGCGCATAGATGTTTTCACGCGACCGGAACACGGAGAGCCGAGGGCGATCGGCGGTACCTTCCATGGCGCGGCGAATGCGGGCATGACGACGGCGGGTTGCCTCTTTCCGACTTGCTTTCATGGTTTATTTCTTCCCTTTACCACCAGTCTTACCAACCTTACGCCGGACGAATTCCCCAGCGTAGCGGATACCCTTACCTTTGTAAGGCTCTGGCGGACGTACTGCCCGGATCTTGGCAGCGGTATTGCCCACCACTTCTTTGTCAATGCCACTGACGATGACATTGGTGTTGTTTTCCACCGCAAAGGTAATCCCCTCGGGTGGTTCAATATTCACCGGATGACTATAGCCCATCGCCATGTTCAGGTTTTTACCCTGCACAGCAGCCCGGTAACCGACCCCTTGAATCTCTAAGCGTCGTTGAAATCCTTGGGAGACTCCTTCAATCATGTTGGCGACCAGGGTGCGATTCAGACCATGGCGTTGGCGGGCAGCGCGCGAGTCATCCACGCGACTCACCAGGACTTTGTCTCCCTCTTGGGCGATCGTCACTTCTGTATTTAAAGTTCGGGTCAATTCACCCTTCGGTCCCTTGACGGTAACGGTTTGCCCATTAATGGTGACAGTCACCTTGGGCGGAATTGTAATTGGGCGTTTTCCAATACGCGACATATCCTATCTCCTCGATGACGATGACTTACCAGACGTAGCAAAGCACTTCGCCACCGACTCCCTGTTTGCGGGCATCGCGATCGGTCATGATGCCACTGGAGGTGGAGATGATTGCAATGCCGATTCCACCGAGGACTCTGGGCAAATCTTTGCTGTTGGAATAAACCCGTAACCCTGGTTTGCTAACCCGCTTGAGGTTGCTGATCAAGGGCTTGCTGCGATTCCGACCTTTGTACTTGAGCGTAATCACCAGTTGGGTGCCAATCCCTTCACCTGTCTCTTCAATCTCACCGATGAACCCTTCAGACTTCAGCACAGTGGCAATGCTGCGGGTCATTTTGGTGGCCGGGACTTGGGTGGTTGCGTGACGGGCAAGTCCGGCATTACGGATGCGCGTCAACATATCTGCAATGGTGTCGTTTACTGACATATTTTCCTCTCACTACCGCATTAATTGTCCCGGAAGGGCATTCCAAACGCCTTCAACAACGCCCGACCCTCTTCATCGGTGTTGGCGGTGGTGATGATGGAAATGTCCATACCGCGAATTTGGTCGATGCTGTCGTAGTCCACTTCAGGGAAGATCAGTTGTTCCCGCAGACCCAAGGTGTAGTTACCACGACCATCAAAACTTTTGGGGCTGATGCCACGGAAGTCACGAATGCGGGGCAGTGCCAAGTTGATCAGGCGATCGAGGAAGGCATACATCCGTTCGGAACGGAGAGTAACCATCACGCCTACGGGCATTCCTTGTCGAATTTTGAAGCCTGCGATCGCTTTCTTAGCACGCGTGACCACCGGGCGTTGACCCGTGATGGTGGCAATTTCTTGAATAGAAGATTCCAATGCCTTGGCGTTTTGAGAAGCTTCTCCTAACCCCCGGTTCACTGTAACCTTGACCAACTTGGGTACCTGATGGATATTTTCGTATTTGAAGTCTTCCATCAACTTGGGGACAACTTTCTCGTTGTAAATCCCTTTCAGTCTTACTACCATTTTGCTCACAATCCTTCCCTGGGCTTTGTCAGGGTAACTTTTTAAAATGCTGCGAACTTAGTCGAGAAGGCGCTAGTCCAGGATCTCGCCAGTTTTCTTCAGCATCCGCACTTTTTTACCGTCTTTCACGGTGTAGCAGACTCGGCTCACAACGCTGTTTTTGGTGGAATACAGCATGACATTCGAGCTATGGATGGGGGCTTCGTAGGTATCAATCCGACCAGACTCATCGGCCTGTTGCGGTTTGACGTGCTTGGTGCGAATGTTCACCCCTTTGACAATCACTTGACTGTCACCAGGGAGGGCTTTCAGCACTTCCCCCACTTTGCCTTTGTCTTTCCCAGCGATTACCTGAACGGTATCGCCTTTTTTTACATGCAGTTTTGCCATTACAGCACCTCCGGAGCAAGCGAGACAATCTTAGTAAAGTTTTTGTCCCGTAGTTCGCGGGCGACAGGACCAAATACACGGGTGCCTCTGGGGTTCCCGTCATTGTTGATAATCACGGCAGCGTTGTCATCAAAACGAATGCACATGCCGCTATCCCGCCGCAGGGTTTTCCGGGTCCGTACGACCACAGCCTTGACGACATCCGATCGCTTAACGGCCATATTGGGTGTGGCATCTTTAACGACCGCAATAATCACATCACCCACACCCGCGTATCGACGGTTCCCACCCCCGATCACCCGAATGCACATGAGCTTGCGGGCGCCGCTGTTATCGGCCACATTCAGATAGGTTTCTTGTTGAATCATGACTCAGTTCCTCGCAACCTCATTTACTGAGCAGGGGTGTTCAGAATATCGATCACTTGCCAGCGTTTGGTGCGGCTCAGGGGTCGAGTTTCTTCAATCCGCACGCGATCGCCAATCTTGCACTTGTTGTCTTCATCATGTGCTTTATAGCGCTTGGTGCGGACGACGATCTTGCCATATTTGGGATGGGCAGCGCGGTTTTCCACTGCCACCACCACGGTCTTATCCATTTTGTCGCTAACGACTAAACCAACTCTCTGTTTGACTGCCATTGCCCCTTACTCCGCATCCGTTGCTGCTTTTAACTGCCGTTCCCGTTCTACCGTTAACATCTGAGCCAGCTGCACACGGGTTGTGCGGAAGAGGTGAGGCTTGACTTCCCGCCGAGTCCCTTTCTGAAAGCGGAGGTCAAACAGGTCACGTTTCGCGGCGACAATGCCCTCTTGCAGTTCACTGTCACTCAGCGCCCGGATCTCTGCAATATTCATACCCTATACCTCCTCCGTCTCAAGTGCTTCTGCGGTTTTGGGGCGGGTGATGAATTTCGTCTTGATCGGCAGCTTAAACTGCGCCAGACGCATCGCTTCCCGTGCTATTTCCTCAGAAACCCCAGCGATTTCAAACAGAATCCGACCGGGCTTCACCACGGCAACCCAATACTCTGGGGCCCCTTTACCAGAACCCATCCGGGTTTCTGCGGCTCGTTGGGTAATGGGCTTATCTGGGAAAATCCGAATCCAGATTTTGCCACCCCGGCGGATATAGCGGGTCATGGCACGACGGCTGGCTTCAATTTGGCGGGAGGTAATCCAGGTGGGTTCCATTGCCTGCAACCCAAACTCACCAAAGTTCAGGTCGCTACCACGGGTCGCCAACCCTTTCATCCGTCCGCGCTGCTGTTTGCGGAATTTAGTTCTTCTTGGACTTAACATTGCTGTCTACCTGTTAGAAAGTTTGAAGTGTGAGGGGGGAAAGCTGAAGTCCTGAGAAAGTGACTTCCGCCCTCCACCGTCAGCTTTTAGCCTTCATTGGAACGATCTTCAAACTGTTGACGACGACGCTGTTGGCGACGACGGGGTTGGCTAGCCGGAGCTACTTGCTCCACCAGTTCCTGACCGGGCAGGATTTCACCCTTGAACACCCAGATTTTGATTCCGAGGGTTCCGTAAATGGTTTGAGCCGTGCAGTAGTTGTAGTCGATATCCGCCCGCAGGGTATGCAGGGGCACCCGACCTTCCCGAGTCCATTCCGGACGGGCAATTTCTGCACCGTTTAAACGACCGCTGACTTGAATTTTGATGCCTTCAATACCAGCCCGCTGTGCGCGTTGAATGGCTTGACGCACCACCCGTCGGAAGGAAACCCGCCGCTCTAATTGTTCAGCGATGTACTCTCCAATCAGGGCTGCATCCGCATCCACCCGCGCTACTTCCACAACGTTAATGCGAATCTGGCGATCGCTGGCGTTCAAATACTTCTGCAAACTGGTGCGCAATACTTCAATTCCAGCACCCCCACGACCCACCACCACACCGGGGCGAGACGTGCGAATTTCCAGATCAATTTGATCCGCTTTTCGCTCAATGCGAATATCCGCAATTCCAGGCTTCTTCAAATTCTCCAGATTGTAGGGATTTTTCCGCAGAAATTCCCGAATCTTGAAATCTTCCTGAAGTAGGACAGGGTAACGGTTCGTATCTGCAAACCACCGAGAGCGGTGGTCTTTAATAATGCCTAGGCGAAAGCCATTTGGATTAATCTTTTGTCCCACAGGTTTATCCTCTTGCAGTGTCTACTTAACTCTCAGCACCGGGTGCCACCGTGATCGTGATGTGGCAAGTCGGTTTGCGAATTTGATAAGCACGACCCTGGGCGCGAGGACGAAACCGCTTCAGGGAAGGACCCATATCAGCCCAAGCTTGTGCCACGACCAGACTAGACCGATCTAAGCCCAGGTTATGTTCTGCGTTAGCCGCCGCCGATCGCAGCACTTTCAGAATTGGCTCACAAGCGCGATAGGGCATAAACTCCAGCAGGATGAGGGCATCCCGGTAGGTCTGACCACGAAGTTGATCGAGCACTCGGCGTGCCTTACGAGGAGACATGCGGATGTACTTAGCGCTCGCCTTGACTTCGTTTGGTTGTAATGCAACTGCCATTGCCAACTTCTCCTAATTAGCGACGCGCCTTTTTATCCGCCCCATGACCCTTAAAGGTCCGGGTGGGGGCAAATTCCCCCAGTTTGTGACCCACCATCTGTTCATTGACATAGACGGGTACATGGGTTTTGCCATTGTGGACTGCGAAGGTCAACCCAATCATGTTGGGCAGAATCGTCGAAGCCCGCGACCAAGTTTTGATGACTGCATTGTCCCCTTTGGCTCTTGCCGCCTCAACCTTCCGCAGCAGGTGGTCAGCAACAAAGGGGCCTTTCTTCAATGAACGACTCATTTCCGAATCTCCCTTAATAATTAAGACTCACGACCGCCGCGTCCGCGCTTGGACGACTTCCGGCGACGACGAACAATCAGGCTAGTACTCTGCTTCTTGCGCTTGCGGGTTTTGCGACCCAGCGCGGGTTTGCCCCAAGGAGTGACAGGACCAGACCGTCCAATGGGAGCACGCCCTTCTCCACCGCCATGGGGGTGATCGACGGGGTTCATCACACTACCGCGTACTTCTGGACGACGACCGCGATGACGAGTCCGACCAGCTTTGCCGAGGGTGAGGTTGCGGTGCTCGGTGTTGCCAACTTGACCGATCGTGGCAAAACAATCCCGACGAACCATCCGCACTTCGGTGGAGGGCAACTTGAGGGTGACATAATCCCCTTCTTTAGCAGCCACCTGGGCGCCGGCGCCGGCAGAGCGCACCATTTGTCCGCCCCGACCAGGATACAGTTCCACGTTGTGAACGGTGGTACCGAGGGGGATGGCATGGAGCGGCAGAGCGTTGCCAACTTCGATCGGGGCATCTGCACCTGCAACGATCGTGGTACCGACTTCTAAGCCGACGGGATGGAGGATATAGCGTTTTTCCCCATCTTCATATTGCAGGAGGGCGATACGGGCATTGCGGTTGGGATCATACTCGATCGCCACCACTTGAGCTGGAATGCCCCGCTTGTCGCGCTTGAAATCGATGATGCGATACAGCTTTTTATGACCACCGCCCCGATGACGGCAGGTAATCACACCTCGGTTGTTGCGTCCTTTGGCACGATGGATATACATCGTGAGGGACTTTTCTGGTTTGGACTTAGTGATCTCTTTAAAATCCGCCACACTGCGATCGCGTGTACCTGCGGTGCGGGGACGAAAAATCCGAATACCCATTGTTAACTCCTTGTTAACTCCCTCTAATGTCCTAAACTTCAGGGAATAGGGTGATGGAATCCCCTTCCTTCAGTGTCACGATCGCACGCTTGATGGCAGAGCGGTGACCCATGAATTTGCCCACTCGTCGTGCCTTTCGAGGCGGATTGTGGGTATTGACGGCCGTGACCGTGACCGGAAACAAGTACTCAATCGCAGCCCGAATCTCCAGCTTGGTGGCTTTGGGATCGACATCAAAGGTGTACTGGTTATTTTCGAGGGCGATCGTCGCCTTCTCGGTAATAATCGGACGACGGATGATATCCGCTAAATTCTTAGTCTTCACCGTAGACCTCCTGGATCTTTGCGATTGCATCTGCCGTCGCCACGATCTGGTCAGCGGCCAAGATATCAAAAATATTCAAGTTGCTGGCAGAGATCAGGCGAATCCGCTCCACATTCCGCACGGACAACCAGATAGACTCTTCCCGCTCAGCGGTAATCATCAACACCTTAGAATCTGCTTCCACGCCCCAACGGGTCAAAGCCTGCAGAACTTCCTTAGTCTTGGGGCGCTCCAATTGGGCTGCAAATGATTCCACAACCACTAAATCCGCCACGCGGCTTTGAAAAGCAGTCCGCAAAGCCAGACGACGCTCTTTCCGGTTCATTTTCAGACTGTAGTCCCGTGGCTTGGGTCCAAAAATGACACCGCCACCCCGCCAGAGCGGAGACCGATTGGAACCAGCCCTTGCCCGTCCGGTTCCTTTTTGCCGCCAGGGCTTACGACCACCCCCACGCACTTCCGATCGAGTTTTGCTGGATACAGTCCCTTGACGGGCATTTGCCAGTTGGCGCACCAGTGCCCGGTGAACAACATGGGCTGCACTGGTTTCTTTTGCTACTTTGAGATCTAGCGAGGCTTTGCCACTATCTGCGCCTTGCCAGTCTTTAACGACACATTCAGTCATGGTTTTATCTCCTGTCTCGTTGCTGACGGACGACCGCCTCGCTTACTTTGCCCCGACCAATTTGGCGGGCGTAATTTTTACTAATCCACCGGGCTTGCCAGGGATCGCACCTTTAATCAAGATCAGATTGCGATCGCTATCCACTTTGACCACGGTCAACTTCTTGATGGTGACTTGTTCGTTGCCATACTGACCGGCCATGCGCTTGCCAGGAAAGACTCGACCCGGCGTAGTCCCTGCACCTGTAGAGCCAGGGAGACGATGATTCTTAGAACCGTGCGCCATCGGGCCTCGTTTGAAGTTATGACGCTTCTGATAGCCCGCAAATCCACGTCCCATGGTGGTGCCAGACACATCAACGATCTGACCCGCTGCAAATTGATCCACCTGCAACGCCTGTCCCAATTCATAGCTAGAGACATCGCTGACTCGACATTCGGTCAGGTGACGCATTGCTTCTGTCTCAGACTTTTTCAAGTGTCCGAGTTCGGGTTTGCTCAAATTCTTTTCCTTGGCTGCACCAAAGGCAAACTGGATTGCGGTATAGCCATCCGTTTCTTTCGTCTTGATTTGAGTGATAGGGCAAGGTCCAGCCTGGATGACTGTAACTGGGATTGCCTTCCCATCTTCTGCGAATATCTGGGTCATGCCCAGCTTCGTACCGAGTATTCCGATAGCCACGGAACGGGTCTCCTTTAACTAAACTCCCGATAATGAGCAGCGGTTGCACTCGTCAACTTACTCCGGACTAGAAAGCCAATACTTGAAGCCATCAAACCTTGAAGCCATCAAACACAGGCACACTGAAAACCACCTTCCGATTGCCGGAAGGCAATTTAACTAAAATGATTACTCCATCTTCAGACCAGCCAGAGGCAACCAGCAGGGCGCTGTTCCAAGTTCGGTCACTCCGAATCAAGCTCTTCCTTGACTTAAGACATCGTCTAACCTAGCCCCATACAAGATGAACGCTTGGGTAAGACAGATGAACCAGTATCAATCTGGAGCAGGAGTCCTCACACGCATCAGCCCTTGGATTAGGGCGATCGATTCAACCTTCACAGCTTTAAGAAGCTTAAGGCTGCAAACTTCATTTCCTCTCATCACTAGCGAACCGTTGCTCACGTACTGAAAGCAGATTCAGTTGAGAGTTTCAGCACCACGACGGCGGGCGGGAAATGAATTGCCGTAAAAATCACGACGATTAAACATAGTAGCGAATCTATGAAGTTTTGTCTAGTGACATACAGATCTTTTTTTGAGGAAGGGGAAGGGGCAACTCCGATCACCTCAGCCGATCACCTCAGAAGCGTTAGAAGAGGGGGCGAGGGAGCGATCGTCCGTAGGATCCTCTGGACTGATTGGGTTTAGTTCTATGAAATCCATAGGGGATCCCTTGATCGATTGCTCGGAACGAAGGGCAACCTTACCGCTAAACTATTATATTATTAAGGACTAAGTAGGTATTAAGACGGATCAGGATAACCCTATGGCACTCATTACCACTGGTGGAAAATTTATTCGCGATCTAGAAACGCAAGGTGCCGTGGGGGTGTATGTCCCTCTGGAGGGTGGCTTTGAAGGTCGCTATCGACGGCGAGCGCGAGCCAAGGGCTATGTATCCTATACCATTACGGCACGAGGGCTAGGCGATGTGGCTGCTTATCTGACAGGCGTACATGGGGTTCGTCCGCCTCACTTAGGCAAGAAAAGCGCTTCTTCGGATCCAGCCGTCGGCTATCGGCACTTTGTTCCGCCCATCATTGAGACCCAACTCAGCAGCTTGCCGACCAAGTCAAAAGGTCTCATCCTTTGGGTGATTGAAGGCATGATCTTATCTCAGGATGAGCTAACTTTTCTAGCTGAGTTACCCAAGTTGGATCCTCGCGTAAAAGTGGTGGTGGAATTGGGAGGCGATCGCACCTTTACTTGGAAGCCGCTCGCGGAGGTTCTCCTAGCCGCTTAGAGTGGCTGGAATGTTCTCAATTTCGCACAATCTCAACATCCGTAGTCAACATCTCAATTGCGTTCCTACCTGGTGCTCATTTGAGATGTTTATTTTGTGGGAGGACTGGAAAGATGGGTCAACCCCAGAAGGGCACTCTGATGAGGTTCCAGACAATTAATCCTTCCCTTGCATTCCACTTTTCGTTGGGCTTTATGTTTCGTTTCCGGTTTGATAAACGAATTGAGACAGATTGAGTGCGTGGAACTGGGAAGGCACCCAGACGGGCGATCGCTTGCGGGGTATCCGACGTTTCGCATAAATATTTTTGATATGGGTTTTGACCGTATTGAGGCTGATTTCCAGGCAATGGGCAATCTCTTGATAGCTAGCTTGATTTTGTAACAGTTGCCAAACCCGAGTTTCCCGATCCGTGAGTCCATAAATCTGCTGATCAAACCAAAGCGCTTGTTGACCAACAATGCTCCGATCCACCAGGGTGATGAGAAGATGCTTGCGCAGGGGCGACACCCAAAACCATGACACCTGAACTTGTAATACTGCACCCTGCAGCGTAACCAGCTCATCCATCAGGAGTGTTTTGTCACAGTTATCACTTTCTCGCAAAAAATTCTGGCAGAGTTCTACTAAACAGCGAGGGAGTTGTTGCGGGTTTTCGTCATGACTGAGCAATTCTTGTAGGAATAGATAAGCATATGGATTCGCATACAGAACATTTAACTCTTCACCTAATAAGAGCAGCCCTTGAGTCAGATGATCCAGCAATCGGTACAAGCTAGCTTGCAACTCGTGGGCAGCGATCGATTTAGGAACCGTTAACTGAGGCTCTTGATTAATTTCATGACTTGCATGAGTTGAACAAGCTGTTCCAGAGGCCGTAAAGAGACGTTGCATTACTCAAAGCTCAAAAGTGGTTAGATATGAGAAGAGGAGTTAGTCACTACGAGGTAATCACGCCAAGTCAGCAAAACTCATTGAGGTTAGTTTATGGCAGTCATTCAATGGAAAACTCCTTTGCGACCCCTCATTAAACATTAGGTAAGAACAAAAAAACTTAATGCTTGAATGAATGAATCTTTACGTAGCTGTCAAGATCTTATATAAATATCAAAACTTTCGATCTTTGGCACAATTGTGAATATTTTCCTACGAAACTGCAATGAGCAAGTTGCACTATACACAAGACTATCGAAGCTATTAGAAGCTATCTGAAGTCATCTGAAGTCAATTGACTTCAATTGACAATTAAGTCTTTCAGCCATTTCAATCCTATCTGCTTCACACTAATGAGGCTTTCTAGGCAGTTTTTCTTGCGATCTGAATCATGCTATGCATTTTTTGCAATGCCATTTCAGTTCCGTTGATACATGTCGATTCAGTTGGCAATTAAGTTATGTAAAACTTAAAACCAAAATTTCTTTTTAGACAAATATCATCCGATGTGATTTATGTCATAGCGTAATGGAGCAATATCCCCAATGTTGATATAAAGCTGCCCCCATTTTCGGTTTTCTGTTTCATGACTCCAGGATTGCTTGATACATTATTCCCACCAAACATCCAGCAAGATTATATTGCGACATTGCAGCGTCAGGGACGACTGACCCGCCGTCGGGCGGAATGTTTCGTGCGGCTCTGGGGGTATCTTTTGCTGAAAACCCAAGCAGAACAGCTAAGAAGTCAGCCACCGGTGTTGCAGGAACTCCTCATTCCACCTGGATTCATCAGTTGTAGCCATCGAGAAGCCTCTGAGCTGTTCTATGCCCAGGAAGAACGGGGGAGCGATCGCGCTGCTGGGTTGATGATCGATCGCTTAGTGGCGCTGCGCTTCTTGGATAAAAACTATGATGGGCAAACGCTCTCCCTACAAGTCCGCCCCATTCCGGAGCTATTATCACTGCTGGTGGTAGAACCGATACCAGAACTGCATGTGGATGCGTTTAATCCCAGAACGGATGCGGTGTTGGTGGCACAACTGATTACCCAGGCTTACCAAGATCTCATCAAACATCCAGGAAAGGCCACGTTTCGCATCAGTCGTAACTTGCGTACTTGGGCGAGTCATTACAGCAAAGGAATGCGAGTGCTGCGGCGGGCTGATACCTTAAACCCTGTGGGGGCTGTGGTGCTCTCACCTGTCTTGAGTGAATCGGAGCAGTATTTTTTCCAATCGCCCAGCCTTGGTTACTTTTGGGCAGACGATTGCGAGGGAGATCTGTTAAAAATCGCCAAACCTGGGGATCTAACCTGTACCGCTCTTTATATGAGGGCCTGGATCGTGGATACGCCCTACGCCACCCCTACCGTCCTTGATCAATTCATTCAAGAAACACAACGATTATTAGGGCAACTGCAGGAAGACTTTCCGTCTCTGTGCGATATCTATGCCACCACCATTCAACCCAATCAGGCCAGCTTTCAGAAATTGATGGGATTTGAACGCGTCTTGCAAATTAGCCAGCCCACTCCAACTTGGACTTATATTTCCTTCGATCGCTATCTTGCTTTGGATCCTCAGAAAATTACTGAGGGTTTGCCGCCAGTATGAAGTGCAACCTAGGCCCAATCAAACCTAGGCTCATCAGTTCAACCTAGGCTCAAAGGAAAACCGCTGAGCTGAGCTGACGAGTTCGTTGACAAGGGGTCTGCTATGGTAAGAAGAACCGTTTGTTGCCGTTGAGTTATGGGTCAGTCGCGCCAGTCCAAGTCCAAATCCAATGTAAAAGCAGCTTCCCAGGCAAGCAACGCAGCCTCTGCCCCCACTTCGGCAGATGGCACTGGAACTGCGACTGCACCTCAGCCGAGTCCATCACCTGCGCCACCATTTCCCCTATCCCCCATTTCTGCATCCCAACTCCCGACAGCCCAACTTGCCGAAACGACTGATCCTGCCATTGCTCCGCCTGAGGTGAAGCCAGATTATGCCGCAAAAACTGCTCGGATTCAGGCGATCGCCCAGCTTATCAAAAACATTCAACCCCTGATCTGGGCAACGGTTCTGGCGATCGTCTTAATTCCCCTAGCCGGAAAATATTTGATCGATCAATCCCTATTAAGTCGCCCTGGGATGGCAACGGTTGCCCCAGTTCAGGAAGTTGCCATTGCAGCCCCCGATTGGAGCGAGGTTGATCAAGCCATTGCCGCGGCCCTCAAAGAATCCCATCAAGTTGCCCAAACCTATGCCTCCGCAGAACTCGATCGTTGGGAAGCGGAATTGGAACCGAGGATTGAAGGGTTTTTGGACTGGTATTTTGAATTTTTCAACCAGAAAAAGATGGAGTTTAGCACCCCCTTTGTTTGGGGATATGCGGCTCTGCGGCATCGCCTTGATCCAACTCAACCGAAGGGAGAAACGGCGATCGCCCATCATCTGGCCCGCACGTTTGAGCAGGAATTTGCCAAGCGAGTCCTAGTCCCCAAAAACGCCCAATTACGCCTGGAAGTGATTACAAATGAAACAGTGAGTCGCTATCTAGCCGCTTTGGATAACCATGTGGGAGCCGTACAAACTAAATACCATTTGCCCCAAGCCCAGTGGGAACGCTATCTCCAGGATATTTCCCTGACCCTGGGCAGTGAGGGAAGTCTCTCCCATCTCTCTCTGAAAACCTTGGTGGGGGGCAGCACCTACCTGGCAGCAAAACCGCTGGTCTTAACCTCGCTGGGTAAGTTAAGTGGTAAGGCAACCGCAAAACTAGCTGGGGGAGCCGTGACTAAAGTGGCAGCCAAAGGGGGTGGGGCGATCGCCGCAGAACTGGGGGCAGCCATTTTGGATCCCTTGGTCGGCATTGGCATTATTGCCTGGGATGTGTGGGATTATCGGCATACCGTGAAGACCGATCGCCCCGTCCTGCAGGAAAATTTAGCCACCTATTTGAAGGATATGAAGCAGTTGCTGTTAAATAATCCTGAGACAGGGGTGATGAGCGCGGTGCGGGAAATCGAGCAGACAATCCTCGCTCAGTTGTAAGGTTAGAATTAAAGCATCGGAAAAAGTGCCCAGCCTTGAGGGGGAGATATGCCGCTGAGCTTGCACAATTTTACCTGGGAAGAAGTAAGGCTAGTCCAAGTCGAAACCCAACCGCATCATATTGCAGGGGTGCTAGCCACAATCCAACAGCCATTGCAAGACTCTGACAGTGACTGGGAAGACATCTTTTCTGCCTACTATGACTGTGAGGAAGATGGTACCACGACCTTTTATGAAGCAGAAAGTGCTGAAGCAGGTAATCCAGGCATTTGGACTTACGTGATCTATAACTGTGAACCTGGGGAAGAAACAGTGGTGACCAATCTGGCAATTAACCCTTCAGACCCAGCCTTGTGCCTACAAAACCTGCTGGTGGAAGTGGTTGCAGCGAGTGCGCTAGAAAATCCGGCTGAAAAAGTTCAGAGGTTAGAAACGATCGCCAGTACTCATGAAGTTGCGATCGAAACCTTACTTGCTATCAGTCAGACAATCCTGCCCGATCATTCCCCCCCAAGCTTTGAAGCAGCAGCCAGCTATGTTCTCCAGAAAAATGCTGAGTTGTATCGGCGTTTGGCATGATCCATCACCTCACGAACGCAGAAGTTATGGCAATCCATCACAGAATCTTGCAACAATCTGGCGGAACACAAGGTCTTCGGGATTTAGGAACTCTCAAGTCGGCTTTAGCCCAACCCATGATGACCTTTGGTGGAGAAGACTGCTATCCAACGGTGATAGATAAGGCGGCTGCACTGGGATTTTCATTGGTGATGAACCATCCTTTCGTGGATGGCAATAAGCTCACAGGTCATGCCGCCATAGAAATCTTCTTGGTGATGAATGGCTGGGAAATTGTTGCTTCAGTAGATGACCAAGAAGCAATCATGGTCTCGCTGGCGGCAGGTTCAATTCAACGAGAAGGCTTTACTCAGTGGTTAAAAGCCAGAGTTTGCCCACTCTGATTTGAGGATTACAATAGGAATAGTTTCGTGAAAAGCTGTCCCATGACCCTCAAACGTATTGTCGAAGTGTTACGCCATGGTCAACCCGATGAGGAAGTGACGATCCAAGGTTGGGTCCGTACCAAGCGCGATCAGAAAACCTTTACTTTCTTGGAAGTCAATGATGGCTCCTCCATGGCGGGCTTACAAGTCGTTGTGGGGGAAGCAGTTCCAGAGGCAGAGGCGAGTTTGAAACGGGTGAATACAGGAGCTTCCGTGCGCTTAGAGGGCGTTCTCGTACCTTCGCCAGGGAAAGGACAGCGGATTGAATTGCAAGCTCGATCGCTGACGGTCTACGGAGACGCTGATCCAGAAACCTATCCTTTGCAGAAAAAGCGACATTCCTTTGAATTTTTACGGGACATTGGGCATTTGCGATCGCGCACTAATACGCTAGGAGCCGTTTTTAGAGTCAGGAATGCCTGTTCTGCTGCAATTCATCAATTTTTCCAGGAACGGGGCTTCCTTTGGGTGCATACGCCGATTCTCACTGCCAGCGATTGCGAGGGCGCGGGGGAGATGTTTACCGTGACGCGCTTTAATCTCAACGATTTGCCGAAACAAGCGGGGCAGGTGGATTTCAGCCAGGATTTCTTTGGCAAGCCCACCTATCTGACCGTCAGTGGACAGTTGGAAGCCGAGATCATGGCGATGGCTTTTAGTAATGTCTACACCTTTGGTCCAACATTTCGAGCAGAAAATTCCAACACTTCGCGGCATTTAGCAGAGTTCTGGATGGTAGAACCGGAAATGGCGTTCTGTGATCTCGAAGGGGATATGGAATTGGCAGAAGCATTTCTCAAGTATGTATTTAACTATGTGCTAGAGCATTGCCCAGAAGATTTGCAATTTTTCAACGATCGCATTGACAATACTGTAATCGCAACAGCAGAAAACATTGTCAATCATGAATTTGCCCGTGTGACCTACACAGAAGCGATCGAGCTGTTGCAAAAGACCGATCGCACCTTTGAATATCCGGTGGAATGGGGTCTCGATCTCCAATCGGAACATGAGCGTTATCTAGCGGAAGATCTGTTTAAGAGACCGACGATCGTCACCCATTACCCCACGGAAATCAAAGCCTTCTACATGCGCTTGGATGATGACGGTAAAACTGTGGCTGCCATGGATATTCTCGCTCCCAAAATTGGCGAAATTATTGGTGGCTCTCAGCGGGAAGAACGCTTGGATGTTTTAGAACAGCGGATTCAAGCCCAAGGACTCGACCCAGCCACCTACTGGTGGTATCTCGATTTACGCCGCTATGGCACGGTGCCCCATGCCGGATTTGGCTTGGGATTTGAACGCTTGGTGCAGTTTATGACCGGGATGACCAATATTCGGGATGTGATTCCCTTCCCCCGCACGCCCTTAAATGTAGAGTTTTAAGGTTAAATTGACGTTCCTCGGCGATATCCTCGTTTCACCAACCTACGCCGAGCCAACCCACCGAGCGCGATCGCCCCTGCAAACATCACCGACCAGGGCGATCGACCCTCTGGAACCCGTTTTCGGGGCAAGGCTGTCGCTTCTGCGCGCAAGACCCAATTCCCACGAAAGTCATCCGACAGAGCCGTAGGTCCCAGAACATTATTGGTCAAGGTGCTAGCATCAAACTGATCGGGTTGAGTATCGGTGGAGTCTCCTAAAACGTACCAAGATCTTCCAGGGGTATAGGTCGTGCGATCGAGGGTGGCTGGAAATTTCTCACGCCGTTGATTGCGCACCAGAGCTGCCAAGAAAAAGTTGGAACCCACCGCTAGCTGAGTTGGAGTAATGGCAAAGCGGTTTAGCGTCATCGTATCTGGGTTGGCGATCGTCCCTTCCGTGGTGGTTAAAATTTGGGCATCGCTAGGGTCTCCATCCTGGTTGGGGTCACTGTAGAGAAATAAACTAATCGGATAGGGATTCGTCTGCCAATCAGATAAACCTGTAGTCCCCGCCCACATTGGATCAGCCGACCCAAAGGTGAGAGAAATTGCCTGAATCACCTCGCCCCCGGCCTCAACCTGGTAGCGATTCAGCCACATCAAGTCACCCACAATGCTCCCTTCATAAAAGGGATCCTGCTCTCGAACCCCCAGTGGCAGTAAATCTTCTGGAGTGGTATCACTACCAATCGTATCCAACTGGTAGATGAAAGGTTGAGAGGTTTCAGCCGCCTGTGCCTTTCCCGACGGAAATAGGCAAAGGATAGGGAAACCCACCGTAACAAGAAGCTTGAACCGGATAGCCATGATCGATTTCCAGGAGATGGTAGCGCAACTGCAAGATTTCGGCTCATTAGACCTAGGAGTAGCCGAGGTGGAACAGCTCAGAGACGCTCAAGTTAAAAGGTTTTGACCCTACCAAGGTCTACGGGGAATGGAACATCCCAAAACCTAGACAATCGTGCTAAAAAGCTGATTCGCCTAATTCAATGCACTGATAACTGAATGCATTGATCAAGTTTTTTTGACAATGATAGGTCTGAACGACAGGTTGAATCGAGTGCAGCTTATAAGTAGCCCTATTTTACTACATAAAACTAAAATAGAAGGAGACTCCGTAAAACCTCGTATAAGGGTGTCAAATTTCAATTCAGATTTTATAAAGTTCTGAGGAAAATTGTCAGGGTTAGGCTGGGAAGTTCATCAAGTCCATATATATTCTGGTGAAAACTTTATATTGTTCAGGGCAGATTTTCGATTCCTTGTTCGATCGCAAGCGAAATGCTGTAGACTGGCACAACTCTTCCCTCTCTTCGGTGCTATGAAAGCGGTCTTGCCAAAACGGGTTTCTACAGGATTGTTAAATGCTCTAGCTGCCGGGGTTGTGCCGCGTCAAGGGGTCGCAGAATTAGCCGTCGGTCGCGATCGCGAGCTGCAAGCCCTCACCCAGGATTTAGACAATATCAGTGCCGGTGGAGCTGCCTTTCGGTTTGTGGTGGGGCGCTATGGCGCAGGGAAAAGTTTTCTGTTGCAACTGTTGCGATCGCAGGCTTTGGAACAAGGATTTGTCGTGGCAGATGCGGATATTACTCCAGAACGGCGGCTCGTTGGCTCGAATGGCATGGCGATCGCGACTTATCGAGAACTGTTGCGCAATCTTTCCACCAAAAGCCGACCGGATGGTGGAGCCTTGACCATGATTTTAGAGCGCTGGATCGCCGGAATTCAGACTCAGGTGGCGCAGGAGAGTGGTCAGAAACCGAGTGATGACGGGTTTGATGCCTTGGTCGAAGCCAAGATTCGAGCCGTGACGCAGGATGTGGCAGATCTGGTCAATGGGTTTGAATTTGCCAACGTGATCATTGCCTACTGGACTGGCTATCGCAATGAAGAGGAGAGCAAAAAGGAAGCAGCCCTGCGGTGGTTGCGCGGCGAGTTTGCTACCAAAAGTGAGGCCAAAGCAGCGCTAGGAGTGCGGGTGATCGTAGATGATGAAACCTGGTACGACTATATTAAGTTGCTGGCTAAATTTGTCGCAGATATTGGGTATCAAGGTTTGATTGTGATGCTGGATGAAGCAATTCACCTGGCAAAGATCACCACCACCGTCAGTCGTCAAAGCAATTATGACAAGTTGCTAGCCATGTTTAATGACACCATGCAGGGACGAGTTGGACATTTAGGCATTCTGATTGGTGGCACCCCGCAACTGTTGGAAGATCCGCGTCGAGGTCTCTATAGTGATCCAGCTTGGCAGCGGCGCACGAGTCAAAGTCGATTACTGCAGCAAAGTGGCATGGTGGATGCGATCGCTCCCGTCATTCGCCTAGAACCCTTGACCCGCGATCAACTGTTGCAACTTCTCCAACGCATTAGCATGATTCATCGATCGCACTATCACTATTCCCATCAACTCTCTACCCAGGATTTCAATCTTGTGTTGGATGTTGTCTGCCAGCGCATGGGGGCAGAAGCCTTATTGACACCGGGAGAATTGGTGCGGGATTTTCTAGGCGTTTTAAATATCCTTCAGCAGCAGCCGAATTTGACAATTGCCCAGATTGTGAAACAGGAATCGACTCAACCAGAATCTCAAGTCAACAAGTCTAAAGCATCAAGCAAAGTCGCCATTTCGGCAGAATTTGCAGAATTTACCCTATAGCTTGTCAGCCAGCTAACTTGCTAGCCAGCCTGAGGCTTTGACCCGATCGCCCTTGCCAATTTTCCCCTGCCAACCTGAAGATCCAGCAGTATGATGGGGCATACCAACTGCGATCGCAAGCTTGATGAGGGGTTCCATGGTGGTTTCTCTAGCCTTCAAACAATTGTTAACAACTCTGGCAGTCGTGGGACTGGGGTTGCCCTTCTTGACCCAGCCCGCATGGAGTACTGATATTGCAGCGATCGATCGCACGACTATTACCGAACCCGGCATTGCCCCGCCCCCTGTCCCAGATCCCTTACCTGGGGAGCAGCAACCGGATCGATCGCCTGACTTTCGAGTCTCAGCCTTGCTCCGCGATTTGGGCGGCAACCTCTGGATCGGCACTTGGCAAGGGTTAGCCCAAATTGACCCGAATACGGGCAGAATTCTAGCTCGCGTTCCTATTCCCAATTTGATCACCACCGCGATCGTCCAGGACAAGGTAGGTCGCATTTGGGTTGGCACCCAGGAAGGACTGATTCGTGTTGATCCTCGCAGGAAGGAAGTCACAGCCCAGAATATTTCATTACCTGCCAATCGGGTGCTTTCGTTGTTGATCGATCGCCGGGGTTATCTCTGGGTTGGCACTGATCGAGGTCTGGTTCTAGTCAGTCCGGATCAAGGTTTGATTATGACAACGCTGCAAAATTTGCCGGGGGTCAGTGCAACGGCTCTTTCCTTGGGCATCGATGGTCACCTGTGGGTGGGTACGTTGGAAGGTCTTGTTAAAGTGGATACGGCCAAGGCTAAGATTCTCAATCAGATTCCCGAAATTCCAGGCGGCGCGGTTCAGGCTCTGAGTAGCGATCGCTTTGGGATGGTGTGGGCGGCAACTCCGGGTGGCTTGTTGGAAATTGATCCGCGCCGGGGACGAGTGAAGCGATCGGTCACGCAACTGCGGGGACGGGTGATCAATACAATTCGGTTTGATAGGCGCGGTAGTCTTTGGTTGGGCAGCAATGAAGGGCTATTTCGGTTGAATCCTTACAATGGGGCGGTGCTGGGCCAGATTGGTGGACTGCCCAGTAATAATGTGCTTGCGGTGGCTCCGGATGCTGGAAATAAACTCTGGGTGGGCACCAGTGAGGGACTATCTTGGGTCAGCCTCAGCGATTTTCGCAGCCGTCCCCATCTGGCATTTACAGCTCCTTGAAATTCTGGCGATCGCATTGGGGGATTTTTCATTTTCCGCCGATCGCATTGGGGGGAAATCGCACAATTTTGGGGGCGATCGCCATTTTGTGGCGATCAGCGGGATTTAAATTTTGCGCTGGAATTCTTCTAACAAATCCATTAAATTGACCTGACATTGCATCGGCAATAAATCTGCTAATGGCACTTCGCGTTTGCCACCCCCTACCTTCACCAGGGTTTGCTGCAAAATTTGGCTAACAGTGGCTTCATTAACCGACTTACTTTCTATTAAGGGATACAACTGTTCCGCCAATGGCGTATGTAGATGGGCATCCGATAGGTACAGGTGCCATTTGGCAATATCAATATAAATGTTTTCGCCAATCTCTGCTGCTAGAGATTCGATCGCTTCGGAAATTTTTAGCGCCATATCCATCCTCTCCAAAACCGATGTTCGTCAACAATCTAGGTTGAGACAAAGTCTACGCCTGACCTATCCCCCTTATAGCAAAAACCTCCCCAAATGGAGAGGTTTTGCCAAGTTTCAATCAAATGAGCGCTCAGGAAAAAGCGACATCATTATCATTAGAACGTAAAGGTCGTCCGCAGGGTACCAATCAACGCATCATCATTGCTGTTAACCTGACCAGGGTTCATCACCCAAATCAGACCAGGCGTGATGGAAATGTTGTCGTTCAGTTGGTACTTGTAGAAACCTTCTACATGCAGTGGCACAGAGCGAGCACCCGCAACCGGGCTGTAAGGCTCAGCACCCACCATGACGCCCAGCAGGTTGCCTTTCTTACCAAAGTCAGGCATTGCAAGACCTAAACCGTAGCTCCAGATGTTTTGCGTACCAGCACCATCATCAATGAAGTTTGCCCGTGCATACATCCCGAAGGCATTGACGACCAGTTGGGGGCTGAGCTTGAAAGCACCGGAAACACCATAGGCATTCACAGAAGAAGAAGCATCTCCACCGGTGATCAGATTAGTCCTGGTATTGGCAAGGCGAGAACCCAAAGAGATAGCACCTGCACCTGCATCAAAGATGGCACCTTGACGATAGGCGTTGACATAGGTGAAGCCCACTTGGAACTTCGAGTCAGAGGGAGCGTAGGAGATTTGTCCCAAAGCGCTGTAGCTACCATTGAACAAGCCATTGCCTTGAGCCGGGTTGTTAGCACCAAAGCCCAGACCGTTGTTAGCCAGGTAACCACCGCTGAAGCTCAAACCCTTGCCTAGTTCAACGTTAACCCCAATACCAGCACCACCGCCGATCGCGTAGATGGGGTTGCGTTGAGCGAAGATCGACAGAGGACCAGTACCACCATCAAAAGCATCCAACGCAGGACTCATGGTTGGAGCGTAGTCATAGTGCAGACCCGCGATCGCTGGGATGTAGAACTTGACTTTATCGTTCAGTTGACCGAAGTAAGCAACCCAATCCACGAAGGAGTCATTGTTACCCGTGTTGCCGTAGTTGAAGGTTTGGATCCCTTCTGCACCGCCACCGGGAATCGTGAACAGACCTGCATTACCAGCCGCCACACGAGTGACCAACAGATCCTTACCACTAAAGCTGGTGTTGAAGGCGAGACGAACCCGGTTTTGGAAGACCGTGTTGTTGCCACCATTGATGTTGTCAACGTTGAACTCGTCGGTGATGGCGAAGATCACTTCCCCAGCCAACTTGGTGGTGGTGGAGAACTGCTGCTTCTCTAGGGTTGCGGTCTTAGCTTCCAGGGCATCAACACGACCGCGCAGAGTAGCCAATTCAGCCGCAAATTCTTCCTGCAGCTTTTGGATGGTTGCCAGATCTTCCTTCTTGACCATATCTGCTGTAGCAGCAGCGATCAATTCGTTCACCCGATCCATACAAGCATTCAGACCAGCGGCGAACTCATAACGGGTCATTGCCCGGTTCCCACGGTAGGTCTTGTCGGGATAACCTGCAATACAACCGTAGCGCTCTACCAGAGATTGCAGTGCTTGGAACGCCCAATCGGTCGGCTTCACGTCAGAAAGCTGAGAAACAGAGGTCACCTGACCCACAGAAGCATTTGCACGACCTTCCTGGCTGTATTGGCTGACCTGAACCAAGGAATCAACCGTAGGCTCATTAGCTTGGGCACTAGACACCCCGAGCAGCATAGCGCCGAGCAGTGCAGGGCTTACCAGCAAAGAACTGAATCGAAATTTTTGCATTGTTTTGCTCTCTCCTCACACTAGTGCAGGCCTAGAAGCCTAGCACATAGCTAAACGAATGACATTTTAACCGAAAGATATAAACACACACCCTTAAAAGGGTAGCGCTTTACCTTAAGCAGAATAGTACCTAAAGCTACAAGTAAACAATAGCTTAAAGGTAGTTTAACAATAGGATACCCCTAATATCTCCAGGATAACCCTAAAAAATCTCATTGATCGATTGACACTTGGATAGAGTTAGGGTTGACTCTTCCGCTGCCACGAGGGCAATTAAGCTAGGTTCCCACCCTACCAGACGATATGAGTCTAACGATATGAGTCATAGGAGAGACCGAGGAGTCATCTGCAGGCATTTCGTTCAACTGTATTTCATCTAGTTTTGGATGAGGCTAGAGAGTTGCCCTCTATCATGGGATAGATTTCCGCAAAAGATAGATATTCAGGGAAATGGGAGGCTGCACAGAGTTGGACTACTGGACAGGCTTTTACGGGTGGCAACGCCAAGGAGATAGGTATTTCTGTAGGCTTGCTTGAGGGTCTTGCAAACTTGAGGGGATTACAAAAAACTATCCGCTCCCCTCGGAACCCTCGGGATCATTGGAGGATTCAATCGAGAAGAGCGGTCTAGCGGGTCTTCAGTGGATAACCTTGACTGCCGGAAATTCTCCAAACTTGCCAAGTCCTTCAGACTCATTCGTTAGTTTCCACAGGGGAAAACGATTGGTTTGTTTAGCGAACAGTTCCGGTGCACAGCCGGACAACACCAACCTGACGACCCAAACGTTTACTGCTCTCTTGCATGGGCAACACCTCCACTATTTACTAAACAACATGAATCTCAAGGGCGATCGGCAAGACCTTTCTACCCAAGGCATGAGGAACTGTTCGTCCTCTAATCACACCCTAACACAGATTTTTCAGGATGCAAGCGGTGAGACCCGGGCGGGGGCGGCGATCGCAACTTTGGGGGATGGGGGATGATTACTTTCTCGTTGCCTGGGCGATGGATATACGCTCCTATGGAGTCTTGCTGGTTGCATCCTTCATTGGCTCTAACCCTTCCTATGTCATGAAATGCTCAGATAATTGCGATCCCTGATTGGCTGACAGCCCCTGACGCAAAACAACAAAATTGCTCCAAGCAGTTTGAGTCCTGCGATGATCTCGCCCTAGGTGCTGCATTAAAATCGTGAGGCTCTTAAGATACAGAGACTCTGCTTCACTGTAATGACCTTGAAGACTGTGA
>JAYKGX010000189.1:0-3003 GCA_035285565.1 Synechococcales cyanobacterium | reverse complement strand
GGGGGTTTGGTTGGGGTGGCAGGGTGACGATCGGGTGGGGTAACAGTCGCTTGGGTTGGAATTGGGGCGGGCTGGTACGGGATGGTAGAAGTCATTGGCAATTCCCTCACAGGCGACTGACAGGTTTATGCCCCGTCAACCGATACAGGAGCGATCGTACGGCAAACTGAGGGAGGGCCATCATGCGTTTCCAGCGCCAGGGTTCTTGGTAGAGGCGGTAGACCCATTCCAGGTTGTTATTGCGTAACCAACCCGGTGCCCGATCTTTCGTCCCTGCCCAGATATCAAAGCTACCCCCTACCCCAATCCAGATCGCCTGCGGGCAGAGGTGGCGATGTTGGGCAATCCAGAGTTCCTGCCGAGGCACCCCTAGCCCGACATAGATCAGCCTGGGTTGGAGTTGTTGCAGGTGCTGAGTAAAGGCTGTTATTTCCTCAGGGGGGACAAAACCATGCTGGGTTCCTGCCATTTGTAATCCAGGGATGCGCTGTTGCAGGTGAATGGCTGCCTGTTCTGCTACCGCAGGCGCACCGCCATAGAAAAAGACAGGGGCTTGCAGTTCGGCGGCCGATCGCAAGGTTTGTTCTGCTAATTCAATGCCGGGACAGCGGGCAACTTTTTTGCCGTACAGTAGGAGATAAAGCACTATGCCTGCCCCATCGGGGATGACCAGTTCTGCGTGATGGATGACCTGAGCTAAGGATGGATTTAGCTCGGTCTGCATGGTCATTTCTGCATTCAGCGTGACCACATGGCACCCTTGCTGGGACATCAAGCGATCGCGCAACCACTGCGGATAATTAGACAATAGATGAATCGGCAACCCTAGGACCGAAAATAGGGTGGGCTGACCGATGGAGGAAGATTTCATAGCAACCATGGACACAGGTCTCACTTAGACTCGCCACTTACAAACTCGCAAGTTCGGCATATATCAGGAACTGGCTCTGCATTCTAACCTAGGTTGGCAAAATGGAAGCGGCTTCTTCCCAAATGCCCCATCTTCGAGGAAAATCAGGAGCGGTAAGCTTTGTCGTTCATACCCGGTCTGGGGTCTAGGGATTGAGTACATGGATCAAATTGCTCAACTGGTGCTAAACGGACTTTCTATCGGTAGTATCATTGCCCTCTCTTCTGTGGGATTGACCCTGACCTATGGTATTTTACGCCTTTCCAATTTTGCCCATGGCGATTTGATGACCCTGGGCGCTTACTTGACGCTGCTGCTCCAGTCTTTGGGGTTGAATATTTGGGTGGCGATGATTTTGGCGGCGATCGCGGTGACCCTAGTTGCTTTGGGGCTGGAGACGACCCTCTGGGCACCCATGCGGAAACAACGGGCGAGTGCGACGACGTTGATTATTATTTCTATTGGGGTTGCTCTCTGCCTGCGCAATGGCATCATTATGTTCTGGGGGGCGGGTCCGCAAAATTATGATCTGCCTACGGTTCCGGCTATGGCGCTGGGGAATCTGCGGGTAGAAGTGGATAGCCTGATTGTGATGGCGATGGCGATCGCGGGATTGGCAGGGTTACATTATGTGCTCAATTCTACCAAGGTGGGCAAGGCGATGCGGGCGGTGGCGGATGATGTGGATCTGGCCCGCGTGACGGGAATTAATGTCGATCGCGTGATTTTTTGGACTTGGATTCTATCGGCGGTCTTAACCGCTTTGGCTGGCAGTATGTTGGGGCTAATTGAGCAGGTGAATCCCAATATGGGTTGGTTTTTGATTTTGCCGCTGTTTGCATCGGTGATTTTGGGGGGCATTGGCAATCCCTATGGGGCGATCGCTGGATCTTATATTATTGGGATTGCTCAGGAATTGAGTACTGCTGTGGTGCCCGCTTCCTATAAAGCTGGGATCGCCTTACTGCTGATGATGGGGGTGTTGCTGATTCGACCTCAGGGGTTATTTCGCGGCACGATGTAATTGGGTGGGTAGAGACGTTTCGCCGAAACGTCTCTACGGGGGTTGGGCAAATGGATGCTGATGCAGCAGGGTAAGGATGTTAAACTTTCGTTAACTGAAATTTAAAGGAGTTTTTCCTGAGGGAATTGATCTGGATGGCAGAAATAAGAGGTGACTGGTTTAAGTGACGTTCAAGACCGCTTGCGATCGTTTCCAGTTAGCTTCTCAATTATGATGCCACCCAATATTTTTATGCCGGATTTTGATCGGTTGTCTCTGCATATTGAGGCAACGTTGGGTAACCTGTATCTGCATGATGCTACTGTGCATTGCTATGCAACGGTTGGAGAAATTGCAGATCGCTTAGAAACAATTCCCAGTTTACCAGGAGTTGTGATTACCGAGGGCGATCGCCTCATTGGCTTGATTTCTCGCAAGCAGTTTTATGAGCAAATCAGTCGCCCTTTTCACATAGAGTTATTCACTCGTAAGCCGATCGATCGTTTCTATGACTACGTCAAGTTAGAGTTTCTGGTTCTGCCGATTACAGTGCCTGTGGATGAAGCTGCCCAGAAAGCTCTGATGCGCTCTTCAAATTTGCTCTATGAACCGATCGTAGTCGATTGTGGACGAGGGGTGTTTAAGCTATTGGAAATGCCAGAGTTATTGACGGCGCATGTGCAAATTCACGCATTAGTGGAACAGGAATTGCAATGGAGTCAGCAGGAACTGGCACAGGAAAAAGAATTAGCTCAGATTACGCTCCATTCCATTGGGGATGCTGTGATTACGACCGATGCGGTGGGACGGGTGCGATCGCTGAACCCCGTGGCGGAAAAGTTGACGGGTTGGTCGCTGGAAGATGCTAAGACTCGGCGGGTGGCAGATGTGTTTCGGATTGTGCATGAGTATACGCGGGAACCCGTGCCCAATCCTGTGGATCTAACGCTGCGGGAAGGCTGTGGGGTGGGGTTGGATGAGCCGACGGTGTTACTCAGTCGCTCTGGGCAGGAATATGGTATTCAGGATTCTGCTGCGCCCATTCGCGATCGCAATGGCAAATTAATCGGCGCAGTTTTGGTTTTCCGCG
>JAYKGX010000188.1:0-5484 GCA_035285565.1 Synechococcales cyanobacterium | reverse complement strand
AAAAAATCACTCTCCCAAAGGACTCATATCTGTCAGTGTGGATGCGTGATGGACAGAGATCACAATGCAGCGAGAAACATCCTCAGTCGGGGATTAGCTACTGTAGGGCATACAGGAAGCCTCATGCGAGACATGGGGAACGCTTGGGGAGATGGAGCCTCTACTGAAGTTGGTGCAAGCCTGCCTCAGCAAGCCCTGTCGTAGAGCCAAGAATCCCTGTGCGTTCACGCCGGGGAGTGTCAAAATTGCCTTTACAATGAAGCGACAGCAGGTTCAAATATCCAGAGAGGGAGCTGAGAGTGTGGCTGAAGAACTACAGGGGGAATCACGGTGGAAAACGGCCCGTCAACCTACCCCTGCATCCACCTATTACGATCGCTTGGGGGTACATCCCTCTGCCTCCGTGGTAGAGATTCGTCGTGCCTATCGAGATTTAAGTCGTCTCTATCACCCCGATACAACTCAACTCGCTCCCGACGCGGCGAAGCAGGCGTTTCAGCAGCTCAATGAGGCCTATGCGACTTTGACCAGCCCTGACCGTCGTCTAGCTTACGATCGCACGATTGGCTATTCTTCAGTCTTTGTCAGCCAGGGTCTGCCCAACTTGAGCCAACCCCAACCGACGAATCCCTCCTTCAGTTCCGCTTACTTGGATCCAAACGATCGACCTCTTTCCCCTGGAGAATTATTTGCCTTGTTTATTTTGGGGATGACATTCTTGGCTTGTCTGGCGTTAGCGATCATTCTTGGGGTGACGCGAGGAGAATCTGTGCTGGCTGAGCAGCGATCGCCCTTTCCGATGACCCAAACCTTGCCGCAGTCATCTTCTATCTCTACCTCTACAATTGTCGAAAAATCAGTCGTCGAAAAATCGATCGAGCAACCCCTAGTCCGTCAAAATTCAGCAGCCCCCAATTCAGCAGTCCCAAATTCAGCCAAGCCTATGGGAATTGGGTTCAGTCATTCCAGTCTATCGTCTGGGCGATCGTCGGGTCATCGAACAGTTCCCTCAACCGTCAAACGAGATGCAGGTGATACTGGTTAGACTGATGACAGTCACCACCGCATGGCGAGTGCGGTATTCCGCGAGTTCGATAAGATACTTATGCTTAGGGTTCCTATTGAGGGGTTGTGTTTAATAGGGATCCAGTCTCGGGTGCCTATTCCGGCTCCAAGTTCCTGCTCTAACGTCTAGTTCACCCATTTCCTATTTCTGTAATTGTCTATGTCTCTTCCTGTGTCTGTCTCTCTGCCTCTTCCTCCTGCGGCAACTCCGTTGTACAACCACCCACTGCCTAAAATTGAAGCCTGGTTAGCTCAAAAAGGCTGCTCTCAAGATCAAGAACAAGCAAACTATTGGAGCCTCACAGGTGCGCAATGGCAGGCAGAACTGTGGCTGGATGTCGATCAACTGACGGTGCGCTATCTCAAGGCTGGTAGCGATGGGCGGGATATCCAGCGATCGTTCAAGTATTCCCTCAGTCGGCAAGATATTGAGGATGCCATCTTTGCAGGTCCTTAAATCAATTGCAGCGGGCTACAGTTGGACTGACCTGTGGAGCAACCCGTTGCCAGCACAGCCGTTTCAATCAGCTTGCTTTAACATATAAATATTTCCTTATGCCTCAATCACTTTGGCCCTATATTACTCCCGGTATTCCCGATGAATATTTTGAAAGCTTGCCGGGAATTCCCATGAGTCAACGGGAAATTCGGCTCTTGTTGCTCTCCCATCTGCGGTTGCAAACCAATTCCATTCTTTGGGATATTGGGGCTGGGACAGGAACAATTCCGGTGGAGGCGGGGTTACTCTGTCCTCAAGGAAAGATTGTGGCGGTGGAACGGGACGAGGATGTGGCCAACTTAATTCGTCGCAACTGCGATCGCTTTGGGGTGAGCAATGTGGAGGTGATTGAAGGGATTGCGCCCGATTGTTTGGTGGATCTGAAGCTAGAACCCGATCGCGTGTGCTTGGAAGGCGGACGACCGATTAAACCCATTTTGACATCCCTGTGGCAGCGGTTGCGGGTGGGAGGACGGATCGTTACAACGGCGGCAAGTTTGGAAAGCCTGTATCAAATTTCGGAAACCTTTGCGGAGTTACAGGTGCGGCAGATTGAAGTGGTGCAGTCGGCGATCAATCGCTTAGAAACGAGGGGTACCAGTCAGACTTTTGCTGCAGTGGATCCGATTTTTGTACTTAGTGGAGAAAAGTTATAATTGAGGCAGGGGCAGGATGTGAAGGAGGGGGAAAAGGCAACGGATTGCTCCCTCCGGAGTCTATCTGGACGGATCGAGGTCTCAAGGAGAAGCTCTTTGGGGGGAAGCTCTTTTCTGGGTCCTGCTTTCCTTTGTCATGGTGATCCGTTAAAGTGTTCCACAGTATATTCTTAACCTTCTTAACCTGTGGCGAATGATTCGGTATTACGGCGAATTCAGGGTAGCATCCTTCTATCCTGGGGGCGGATGATAAAGTGGTGGTTCACTCGCATGGAAGCAATGCCTTGGCCCCGAATTATTAGTGCCCTGGTTGGTATTGCAGTGGCGCTGCCCGCCTTGGTATTGGGTGGGTGGTATTTTACGGCGGCGCTCTGTGTGATTGTCTATTTAGGGCAGTTGGAGTATTTTCAGTTGGCTCGTGCGAAGGGGATTGCCCCAGCGGCCAAAACCACCCTGGTGGTCAGCCAAATTTTGCTGGTGGTTTCTAATTTACAGGTGTCTAATATACAAGGGGCGATCGCGGATGCCATTTTTCCAGTGGCGGGTACCCTGATTTGTTTCTACCTACTGTTTCAGCCCAAATTTGCCACGATCGCTGATATTTCCACCTCCATCATGGGCTTGTTCTACGGCGGCTTTTTACCTAGTTTTTGGGTGCGATTGCGGGCTGTGGAGCAGGCTCAGTATACAAATGTTCCGCTTCAGGGCTACTGGATTACAGATTGGGCCCATCTGCAATTGCAAAATCTCCCCATTGGTCTGACCCATACGGTGTTGGCATTCCTCTGCATTTGGGCAGCGGATATTGGAGCCTATGTGTTTGGTCGCGCCTTTGGCAAAACCCGGTTGTCTGACATTAGCCCTAAGAAGACTGTAGAAGGGGCTGTGTTTGGGGTGCTGGCCAGTGTGGCGGTGGCGGTGCTTGGGGCTTGGTATTTACACTGGTCTGGTTTTCCCATCACCGGAATGTTTTTGGGTCTATTGGTGGGGATTGCCAGCCTCCTGGGAGATTTGACGGAATCCATGATGAAACGGGATGCGGGAGTCAAAGATTCAGGCGATCTGATTCCTGGTCATGGGGGCATTCTCGATCGCGCCGATAGTTATGTGTTTACTGCGCCACTGGTCTTTTACTTTGTCACGTTAATTTTGCCCCTCATTAGTCAACTGACTCAATAAGTCAACTGATGCAATAATCCCCTCAGCTAAAGATGGCTGAGGGGCTGTAACTACATCCCCTTCAGGTTAGGATTACAGCTTGCGGATTTCCTCCCGCAGGCTAGCCAGGTCGATATAGCTATCGGCGGCACTAATCAAACTTTCACTGGTCATCAAACGTAAACTAATCACTTCCACATTTGCCCCGCGATAGGCAAGTTGCCCTAACACATAAGTCAAATTGCCATTTCCGCTGACCAAGACTAGGTTTTCACAATAACTCGCTAGGGTGATCATATCCACGGCAATTTCTACTTCCAAAGAAGCTCGGCGGGATCCATCGGGTAAAGATTGCAAATCCTTGGCGACGACGTGATAGCCGTTGCGCTGCATCCAGAGCAAAAAGCCCTGTTGTTTTTCATTGCTGCTATCTACGCCAGTGTAGAAATAAGCCCGCAGAATTTGCCGATCGCGAGCCAAGGACGGCAGGAGACGACTGTAATTGATTTCGATATTCAAATGAGACGCAGCATGCAATAGGTTGGAACCATCAATAAAAATAGCAACGCGATCGCGCCTGGGAATAATCGCATCCAGGTCAGATTGCAGTCTCGCCATATCTGTCGAATGGGTTGTGTGAAATTCGCGCTCATGGGACGCTTCTAAGTTAGATCCACTTTCTTCTGGATCTGGATACAAAACCATGCCTTTCCCCTACACCAAACCATGCTGTTATCAAAAACGCTATGACTCACCCAAACAGAGGAGGAGCCATGGCTAAGTCGCAAAGTCGAAGTAGGGGAACCCTAACTGTAAACCAATCTTATTTGAGTCTGAGGATGGCTCAAAACTACACCTTCTAACGACTGATTGCAAGCATTGTTAGGGTAATTCCAGCCAACAACTCAAACTAAATCTTAAAACTGGGAGAGCCTTTCTTAAATAACTTTGAAAAGCGCAACTAGAACGAAGGGACAGAGAAAATTCACCCTACGACTACGACTCAGTGCTAGCTTTTTTTATATTTTTTTTATTATCCCTTTATTTATATTACTGCACTTATCGTTACGAATGTAAACGACGATACAACTTGTAATGGGAAAAAAAGAAAATTGATGATTGGCGAGACCGTGGCATATCAGAACGGTGGCATATTAGAACGCTTAGGGATTAACTTGGAGTTGCCCTTGGCATTCCAGGGATCCTGCTTGCAGGGTGAGGTAATCCAGTTGGGTTGTCTCTCCTAGGAAAATGGGATAGCCTTCTAAATCATCGAGGGGGAGTCCACGTTTGGCGGTCGGGTGGGGCAACCATTGGGGTTGATGCAGGATGAGTTGGTTGGTCTGATGGAGTTGGAGTCCGGTGCGGAGGGCGATCGGGGTGACGGTTCCGCTGTGAGAGATCAACTGGGCGGATAGGCACAGGCGTGATTCTTCCAAGGTAAGCTTGAGATTCTGAAGATTGAGGTCAACGGGGGGCGAGGCTGGACTGGGGGAGATATCTGGCTGAGCGCTCCGTTCAGACTGGGCAGAGCTGGCAACACTTGCATGAGTCGGCATCAGGTCGCCGCTGGATTGCAGCAGGTTGAGCAGAAATCCTTTGAGAGCGGTTGCTAGAAGAGGGGCTTGCAAGGAGAGATTAAGATCGGCTTCGGTCAAAAAGAGGTTCAGCGCGATCGGGAAAGGTTCCAGCAGTTGTAACGGTTTGCCCCGCAGAACTTGCCCCAGGTTGACGTGGATATTTTCTCCTACGAGCTGGGCTTGGCTGAGGTGAATCCCTTGGTACAGGGCCCCTTGGGCCGCCAAGGTGACTTTAGGAATCCGTCCTGAGAGGAATTGTCGATCGCCCGCTTCGATGTCTAGCTGTAATTGCTCGATCTGTTCGACCTGAGATTTGAGCCAAAACCGAATGGCGGGGGCAAGAATCTTGCTAATTAAACCTTTTTGAGGGAGATTAGGAGCATCTGACATAGCAAACAGTGAATCGGAACAAGTCACAGTGGGAACAAATCGGATACAACGGGTGGAAGATTTCTAGGCAGGAGCTAGTCAGGGTCAGTGCTAGTCAAGGTTGGAGTAGCGTTTGGCGAGGGGATGGTTTGCAAGG
>JAYKGX010000187.1:0-4900 GCA_035285565.1 Synechococcales cyanobacterium | reverse complement strand
CATTCTCGCTCAGATCTTGACGCTACTGAGTCAAATTTCCCCTCAGTTCTGAAGCAGTTCAGGATGTGCTAAATTGCGATCGCAGTAAAATGCTAAGAAAATTCGTTCAGTAAAATTCAACGATGGGATGTTCGTCATGCTTTATTCGATCTCGTCAAAGTTATGGACTTCAGTGCTCGTGGGTGCATTTGCGCTACTCAATCCTGTCATGGTTCTGGCTCAGGATATCCGAACTGATCGAGTTCAGTTTGAACCAGGAACCAGCCGTGCGTTTGTCGAGGGTTCCATTGTTGGCTACGAAATCGTG
This sequence comes from Synechococcales cyanobacterium, assembly GCA_035285565.1. Taxonomy (GTDB): domain Bacteria; phylum Cyanobacteriota; class Cyanobacteriia; order Leptolyngbyales; family Leptolyngbyaceae; genus JAYKGX01. Next base: position 4,593 of record JAYKGX010000187.1, on the reverse strand, counting down.
GATTATGTTGTCAATGCTCGCGAAGGGCAATATATGAACGTGAGTATGGCAACCGATAATGGCGGGAGCTACTTTAACATTCTGGAACCGGGTGAAACCGAAGTTGCTATGTTTAACGGTTCTACCAGCCAAAATCAGTATGAAGGTATCCTGCCTGAGAGTGGTGACTATAAGGTTCGGGTTTATATGATGCGGAGTGCTGCCCGCCGTAACGAAGTTGCCAACTATCGTCTGGAAATCATCATTACTGACGCAAGGGGAAATTCCTCTGGCGATCGCTACCAAAGAGACGCCTTGGTTGAAGGAACCAACTACAATGCCACAGGAGATATTCCCTGCGCTATGACTGAGTCTCAACCAATGCGCTCCTGCTCCTTTGGGGTTACCCGCCAAGGTAACGGAACTGCTTTCGTGACTGTCACAAAGCTAGATGGCCGTACTCGCACTCTCTTCTTTGAGAACGGAGAATTTACAGGATACGATATGAGCCAAGCGGATCCCGGAAACTTCAGTTCGCAGCGACGGGGTGATCTTAGCGTTGTTTATATTGGGACAGAGCGTTACGAAGTCCCAGATGCAGTGATTTTCGGCGACTAATCCAGCGGCTTCTGGTGATTAATCCATCGAAACTCATCCAAAGTGGGGGGGCAACTTGACCGCCCCATTTTTTTACGGCGATCGTTTTCCAAATCGATCGTTTTCCAAATTGGTTGTTCTTCACTGCGATCGCCCCTCACACCAACGGCTATTCAGGCATTCAACGGGGCTTCAAACTTCCAACAGACGAGGGATCAGTTCGGCAAAATTGCAAGGACGATGCCGCGAATCTAGCTGATCTTGCAAAATTTTATCCCAACCTGTTTGGCAAGCATTGGAGGAACCTGGTAAGCAGAAAATGTAAGTGCCATTGGCTACACCTGCGATCGCCCGAGATTGAATCGTCGAGGTGCCAATTTCTGGATAAGACACCATGCGAAATAGTTCACCAAATCCTTCGATCACCTTATCAAATAAGGGGATCAGCGCTTCAGGAGTCCCATCTCGTCCGGTTAAGCCAGTCCCTCCAGTCGTGATCACCACTTGCACAACGGCATCTGCAATCCAACGAGAGACGATCGCCCGAATTTGGTAAATGTTATCAGGAACGATCGCCTTTTCAGCTAGCTGATGTCCAGCTTGGGTCAGGCAATCGACCAATAGACTGCCCGATTTATCGGTCACTTCCGTGCGCGTGTCCGACACGGTCAATACTGCAATCTGAAGCGGAGAAAAAGAGTCTCGGGTGCTCATGGCTTGTACCTGTGTCGATCGATATCTGCAGATAACTTAATTAGGACTAACGCAAATTTAGAACTGACATACTTGATGGCTGAACTTCTGATCTAATAGGGCTAATGGGGAGGTCGGAAATTCTAAAAAGCCCCTTTTTTTAACAACAGTTCGGACAATTTTCTGATCAAGCGCTGAAACCATTGATTTCTCGTTCGCTCAACGTCCACAAAAGAGGGCTGAAACCTTCATTCTTTCGTTGGCGAGCAAAAACTGTCCGGAGTATTGTTATTGCGATCGCACTTTAATATTGCATATTGCGATCGAGTCTTGTGCTCAGAATTTCAGTCGATCGATTCTCAGAAAATAAACAATTTGTGCGAAGAGTTCTGTCTACTCCAGCCTCGATGATAGGGTGTTAGGGGCAGATGCTTCACCTTGCCAAATTCATCAGGAGCAGTTTCATGACTCAATCTCCAATTGTTGAAATATTGCCAGATAAAGCCGCACTCATTGAGCGATCGCTGGATGTCGTCATGCAAAAGCTTACCCTTGCCCTGACAGAACGGGAGATCGCGACGATCGCCCTATCAGGAGGGAGTACTCCAAAGCCGCTGTACGAAGGTTTGGCTGATCAATCTTTGCCTTGGGATAAGCTCCACGTCTTTTGGGGAGATGAGCGCTATGTGGCTCCCGAGCATCCCGACAGCAATGAAGGAATGGCTCGCCATGTCTGGCTCGATCGCATCTCAATTCCACCCGAAAACATTCACGCCACCCCTACTCACCTATCTGACCCAACCGCTGCTGCAACCCAATACGAAGCTGAGATTCGTCGAGTCTTTGCCACCGAAGCACCCGCCGTGCCAGCCTTCGATGTAATTTTACTCGGCATGGGAGATGATGCCCACACTGCATCCCTATTTCCCCACACGCCAGCCCTATCAGTCAGCGATCGCCTAGTCACCGTGGGGAACAAAGCCGGACAACCTCGGATCACCTTCACCGTTCCACTCATCAATCAGGCTCGGTGTGTCTTGTTTCTTGTGGCTGGCGAAAACAAGCAACCAGCCCTTGCTCAAGTATTTGCCAGCGAAGCCGATGCCATGTCTTACCCCTCGCGGTTGATTCAACCTCAAGGAGAACTTCGGTGGTTGCTGGATCAAGCCGCCGGAGCAAATTTGTAGACATCAGGCAAATTGAAACGAACTGAAGCTCAAGCACCATTTGGCGTCAGCCTAGCTGACCCACTCCAAAAGGTTTCACAATCCTAATAACTTTTAACGAGAATTAAATCAAATTGACCTTGAACCGAAAGGCATTGGCAATACTATGATGGAAGCGAAGGATTAGACTATGACACTTGAGGGGAACCGCATGATTGTTTGTCCCAATTGCAATCACCAAAACCCAACTGGTGCGATTCAGTGTGAAGCTTGCTATACGCCGTTGCCAGAGATGATCAACTGTCCGAATTGCAGCACCCCGGTACAGGTTGATGCCAGTTTTTGCGGGCAATGCGGTTTTAACTTGAAGAGTGCGGACTTTAAGGGGGCAGCAGCAAGCGATGATGGAGCACCTTTTCCTCCCACCGTTTCTCCTGACCTAGACATCCCAGATCTCCCTCCCTTGGAACCCTTGGTGGCACCCGAATCCCTATCAGAGTCATCGGAGCAAGTGCCTGCTGAATATCAGACACCTGCTGAATATCAGACACCTGCTGAATATCAGACATTGAGTGATCATCAAACTCTAGATGAACAATCACCACCAGAAGCAGAAGTGTCTGAGTCTGCGGGCAACCCAATGCCTGAAATCGGTGAGGAGTTATTTGAGTCTGCTGGTGAACCTTCCCCGTCAGGGAATCCTAGGGGAAGCTTGACTGCCCCAGACGAGTTTCCGACCACTCCAGAGCTCAAGCCTGCTGCCTCGATCAGTAGCTCGACCCAACTGCAAACCCAAGCCGCACGGCTATTGCATGTGCAAACCAACACTCCCCTTGAGTTGCCCTACAGCTTGGCGGTCATTCATATTGGCAAGCCCAACGATCGCATTCCACCGGATGTGGATGTATCGGGTTTCCCAAATTCTGAGATTGTCTCGCGGATCCACGCCGATATCCGAGTTGAGGGGGATTCCTACTTCTTGGAGGATGTCGGTAGTGCCAACGGAACTTATGTGAATAATCTACCGTTGCCGATAGGAAATCGTCACCGCCTACGCCCTGGCGATCGCATTGCTTTGGGTAAGGGAGATAAGGTAACGTTTTTATTCCAAATGTTGTAGTTTATTGCAAATGCGACCTTTGCCAGGAAAATGCTTTTTCAGCAACTTCCTCAAGCTATTTTCAGAAATCCCTGAAATTGCTACTTAAGGTGTTGTTGTGCGGCTCAACTTCCTGGGGTGACGCGGTTGAACCGATAGCCTCACTTGTGGAAGAATGAATATTCTTTGTTAATCTACCTTTGCTTGAACCGATCGTGTTTCATGATATCTGTCCGATATCACGCTCTTCTAGAAACCAACAGAAGTAGGATATAAAGAGTTAACAATTGGCGATCGGTAATTCTGCTCAACTTCTCAATTCAATTCTTTCCCGTGTTATTCGTGTGATTATTCTGACCCTATTGCATCCGATTAAACAGAGTCCGGTTCAAACCTGGACTTTTTCAAGCGAGTCGGTGATTCGTATCGGTCGCTCTACAGATAATAATGTGGTGCTGTATAGTGCGGTTGTATCGCGCCATCATGTTGAGCTACGTCGAGTTGGATCAAGCTGGGAAGTCGTTAATTTGGGAACGAATGGGACTTATCTAGAAGGAAAGCGGATCACCCAAATGCCGATTACGGATGGTGCTGTGATTCGACTGGCGCGCTCAGGCCCTAACATTCAGATTCGTATTGGCGAGTCTGCGCTCAAGGAATTGTCCGAGAACTTAGCCAACGAACGTCCGGCGAGTCACCGAAAAGATACTCCGTTTATCCCAACCGAGATTACGAGTCACAATACCGACTTTAGCGAAGCGATCGTTCCTTCGGTAGCTGAAAATCCTCCTGATTAATCGACCATTGGGGTTAGGGGAGAGCAGTTGGAAAAATGCCAGAATTAGGATGGCGAGAGTTTACTTGTGGCTTAGCCTACGTATGGCATAACAGATAAAGCTGGATGCAAATTTTACGATGCAAATTTATTTAGACTACAGTGCGACAACACCCACCCGACCCGAAGCTCTAGCGCAAATCCAGCAGGTGATGGCTGATGAGTGGGGAAATGCTTCTAGTCTGCATTTCTGGGGAGAAAGATCAGCTCATCGTTTGGAAAGA
>JAYKGX010000186.1:0-13731 GCA_035285565.1 Synechococcales cyanobacterium | reverse complement strand
ATGACCATCTGCTTTCGAGGTTTATTTCAGAGTTAGATTTAGACCCAACTTTGATTAAATCCCATCCTAACTACCCAAACCTACGCTCCTACGGCATCATAGCCCCTTAATTCTGTCCGAACCATTGATTAAAATACTTTTGGGAGATCCTTCTGAATGACCAATCTTGATCAAGACAATGTACATTTAGTAACTGGAGTTGTGGTTGCTATTGATAGTGAAGATGGCATTTTGATTGCGGGCATCCTCTCAGACAATCCTTTTGCACCTCCCGATTCTGCATCCTCGAAAAAAGTGGTGGGAAATTATGCATTTACCCGTCGGCAAGCGGCTTTTCTCAAACAACGACTGGACGATTTCTTGAATGCTGCAGAGGTGTAAGTATGGTGTCAACTCCTATTAAAGAATCTCCTAAATTTCCTTGGGATAAGACGGATCCGTTACCCACTCGGTTTCGGTATCAGGAACCTGCATCTAAAGTTTCCGAAATCCAAGCATTGGTGGAAAAATTGTCGAAAGTGGACAATGTGGCTCGGGTAAGGGCGATCGCACCTAGAACCGATGATCTGCACTGGATTGAATTTGAAATGGAAGTGCGATCGGGTCTTGATCTATCCGATGAGACATGGGATATCGTTCAAGATCTCGTGATTGACTCTGAGTGGAAGTTTCGAGACGAGACCCATGAGAACTGGTATTTTCATGCTGAGGTGGTGAGTACATTCTCACGCTTACAGCCCGGGGGTCGGGTTGTTTCTCAGTCTTACCTTCAGGTTGTGGAAGCTCATCCAGAAATTTCGGAGCATTACATGCAGTTTAAGTTGTATTCAGTTGGAATTGTATAGGAAATCACTTGAAATATGCCCAGTCAGCAAGATCACCTTGAGCAGGCTAAAAGTAATGAAAGAGTTGCAAAAAGGATTGAAAAGGATTTCCCAGATTGGTCTGTAACAATGTGTTTCTATGCAGCACTCCACTGGGTAGAGCAGTATGCTAAAAAGCAAGGTGTCGATATCCGTGAATATGACGGAAACTCACTCCATGCACGGCGACGACAATATGTAGATGATGTTGCTTACCAATTGAGAAGTAGGACTTTGCGTAATGCCTATGAAACACTAGAACGGAGCAGTCGAAAATCTAGGTATTTGGAAGACCTAGAGTTGAGCGCAACGAAATATTACAATCAAGAACGCCAAAAAGTAACAGATGCGTTTCAAAAACTACAGATTGTGCAGCAACTGTTGAAGTCATAGGCTATATATTCCCCGTAAGGGGACGGAAACAACCGGGTACGTCATGCTGTATAGGAGTCAAGCACGTTTTTCGGCTTTTCTCCAAAGGCAGACGGAGTCCACTCTCCGTGAGATGCTGGATGCTGGAATTAACCAAGCTCCCATCTCTTTCCCCGCAAGGGGATGACCGTGATACGGATGAATCAGGATAGACGTGGCGGGTGTTATTCACTTACAGCATACAGGTCTCGTCCCTGGCTGAGGGAAAAGCGTAATGAATGGGCAAGATCTTTGCTCGATCGGGTCAGAAACACCAGAATACTCAGCACCACCATCCCCGTTGCCACGCCAAACAAGCCTTGATAGCCAATTCGATCGGCAATGCCGCCTAGTAATGGACCTGCCAGGAAAATCCCCAAATCAAAGCCGCTAATGCAAAGGCTGAAAATGCGTCCTCGTTCCTCGGGGCGGCTGCGATCGGTCACTAGGGCCAGCATAATTGGCAAAACGGTACCTCCACCCATTCCCTCTAGCAAGCCAGAGAGGATGAATAAATAAATATCCTGCGTCAAACACAACAGCAACATCGATAGAGCATAGCAAATCAACCCTAAGGTGATAAACCGTCCCCGCCCCAAGCGATCGCTTGCCTTGCCCAACACAAACCGCATCATAAAACTGGTAATCGCGGCTGAGGTATAAAAACTGCCTGCATCGATCGGTAAACCACTGGCACGCAGATACAACGGCACAAACGAACTGAGAATCCCAAAGGCCAAACCCACCATCAACAACGTGAACGTCGGAATCCGGAGGCGATCGCTCAGAATCAATTGCCAACCCGGTATTGCCTGAGAGGGAATGGGGTTCTGAAGTCCCTGAGTTTGGGCGGTTATAGGGCTGGGCTGGGGTCGAATTCGGCTGGCGATCACAAAACTAATGGATGCCAAGAGACTACTGACCCAGTAGCAGGTTTCATAATTAAAACTCCGCAGTGTCCAAGCCCCTACCATAGGACCTAGCGCCATCCCAATCGGGTTCACTAAGGTCATATAGCCGATCACCTCACCGCGATTAGCCCGTGGCGCAATATCAGCGACTAAAGCACTAAAGGCTGTCGTATAAGCGGCAATACTGAGTCCATGAAAGGCTCGAATTCCCATCAACCAACCCTTAGTGGGGGTGAGCGCGTAGGCAATCGGAGCGGTAGCAGCGACCAGAATGCCAATTAACATCACCAGCTTCCGCCCACGCGCATCGGCTAACTTACCCATCTGGGGGCGAAATAGCAAGAGACCGATCGCAAACGATCCCATCACAAGTCCTACTTCATGATCACTGGCTCCCCCATCTTTGATATACAGGGGCAAAACGGGTAGCATACTGGCCATACAAGCCCAAAACAAGAGTCCTGATGCAAACAGTGAAGATAGATCCCGTTGGCTCGACTTCGGTAGATTGGCGATCGCACTCATGAAAACAACTGTACCTACGCTAGACGGGGCAGAAGATACAGCATAACAAGTTCAGGGATATCTGGGAAAATATCAAGTCACCCTGGAACTACGATCGTCCATTGGTGTGCGCAAGATGTTGAAAGTCTATCTAGAAGGGGGAAGCTTTAGACCCATGTTGTCGGCAAATTGACCGGTTAGTCCTGAGGCAGGATCACTATCCCTGGGGGTTGTGATTGGGTTTCTTGTGATTCTGCAAACAGGACTGAGGGTTCAGCAGCAAGCATCTTTTGAGGGTCACTCGTGTCAAGGGGCTGACTGGGGCTGGCGGTAATCGGCACGACGGGGGCAGGGGTTTTGACTGCTTGATAGGGGCGGGCAACTAATGCACTATCAACTGTTTTAGTGACAGAAGCACAGAGTTCGTCTAAGGGTAGATCGTTCGCATCACTGCCAAAGGGATTTTCAATTTCCACCCCGATCGCTTCTACACTCAGCAATACAAAACTAATTAACGCGACACTCAAACCCGTCCATTGGTGCAATTGACCCACGAGACTAAAGGGCAAGAGGGCACAGTAGAGAACAATTAGTACCCGCAGAAACACGGCATAGGCGACAGGAACGGGTGTGTTTTGAATCCGTTCACAGGTCGTTAATCCTATGGTGAGTTGATTTAATTTTTCGTTCATGCTCGATCGCTGCCCACTATCAATCCAGCCTTTTTCGCAGCATTTCTGAATAAAATCTCCTAGCCATCGCAAAATCTCTAACGGTGGAATTTGGGCACTGCGAAGTTTAGCGATCGCAGGTTCATCAATCTTGAGCTTAGCATTTAATGTGGCAAGTTTACTAAGAGACTGTTTTTGTAAATACAACTGGGTACAAATGGTAAAAGCGGGCAAATATTTCAAAACGCGATCGCGCTCTAGTTTGGCATCATCTTGCAGATTCCCCAGTCCGGTTTGTAATTCCCGCAGTAGACTGCGAATGCTGACGACCAGGTCTCCCCAAGCTTTGCGTCCCTCCCAAAAGCGATCGTAGGCTGTATTTGTGCGAAATACCAGCAATAACCCCAAAACCAGGTTGCAGGCTACATTATTCGCCAGCGTTCCAGCCAACTGAAGGTCACCCAGGGGCGATCGGGCATCCAGCCAGGAAATCCCCAGGGCGAACAGCGCAAAAATAATCACCCGAGGTATGACCACAGGAATGACCGATCCTCGGAGCTGCAGAGCCTTGTTAAACCAATGGGTATGATTCGCTTTGGGCATGGTAGAAGGTCTAGATGATCGAACAAAAGAAGTCTAAATCAAAGTTTGACTCAAAGTTTAACTCCTAGCCAAGAATAGAATTTATGTATCATTTTTTGATTTTAAATTTAGAAAAATTAAAACTCATCCCCCATCAAGAGTTCCTTGCAACCGATCGCCCCCACTCCCCCACTCCCGAATATTCTCCCAAAATAAATCTAAACAACCAGTTGACCTCCCCTCGGAAATGTTTTATGGTCTTGAACTATGCTAGTTTGACTGGCGACAAGTTCAGCGCTAGCTAAGCCCCAAGAATCTGGTTCATCGCGTCACCCAAGGTTGCTACCAACAGCCCTGAGTGACTGACCCCCACGTTGAGTAAGCAACGCAGCGGCTTTGGAGATTTTACCATCTCCGGTCATCCTGCTTGTCCCCACACTAAAGAGTCAGGATGGTCAGGTTTTTGGTTTCCTACAACCAAAGCCAAAGTCAATTGGAGGTTTTTTTCCATGACTACCTACAACAACGATCGCGCCTATGGTGTGCGGTCCGGTTCTGCTGCCAGAATGATTGACATCGGTGGCAATAAGGACGATGACCCAAGGTCGGTCAGAGACCATCGCGATCCCATTCAAGTGTGGCTAATTGGCAAACCCAAAGACGTGCAAGCAACGATCCACAACTTACACGTTCGTGGATTTGCAGAAACCCATGAATGGAGTCGTCCCAGCCCTTGGGATGCTATTGCACCTGACACACAAACAAAAATGTTGAATTTACCCGAAGGCACCGTCATGAGCATTTGCACGAAATATTTATCGTAGAAACGATCAAACCCGTAGGGGCGCGCATCCCGCGCCCAAAAAAACCCGCCAACAAACAAACCAATTGTGGATTTTAGATTTTGGACTTTAGATTTTGGATTTTAGATTTTGGATTTTGGATTTCAGATTTTGGAGTAAAAAGCGATCGCACAGAACGCCAGCTTGTTAGAAATCATTCATTATCCCAAATCAAAAAATCAACGCGACAAATCCTGCCCAACCGTCCCAACCCCAAAATCATAGAGGAGACTGGCTCCCCAACCGACGGAGAAGGAGTTAGGCAAGAGCAACCGCTTCTTAGAGCATCAATCAGCACTCAGTGTTGACGATCGGCTAAATCCCTAGTTAACCTTTGGCTAGGACAGAGAACGCTTAGGGTAGAAAACAGACGAAAATCGGTTTTTTTGAAGAATTTTGTTTTGAAGATCACATTATCTGTAGAGATGGGGTTCGCATGGCATTTATCAACGGCACAATGATGCAATACTTCCATTGGTATCTCCCCAATGATGGAACCCATTGGCAGCAGGTGCAGGCAAAGGCATCTGAACTAGCCCAAGCCGGAATTACAGCTCTCTGGTTGCCGCCTGCCTATAAGGGGAGCAATGGCAGCAATGATGTGGGGTATGGGATCTATGACTGGTTTGATCTCGGTGAGTTTAATCAAAAGGGCACCGTGCGGACAAAATACGGCACCAAAGCAGACTATTTAGCCGCCGTGAAAGCTATCCAGCAAGCGGGAATGCAAGTCTATGCAGATGTCGTCTTTAACCATAAAGATGGAGGCGATGAGACGGAACGAATTCGCGCTATTCCCTACGATCGCGAGAATCGAGTCACTCCCCTCGGCGGCGTACGAGAGATTGAATCCTACACCAAATTTACTTTTCCAGGTCGTAAGGGACAGTACTCTGGCTTTCAGTGGAATCGATCGCACTTTGATTCGGTCAACCACAATATGTTAGTCAAGGGAGACAGTAATATCTACTTGTTTGAAGGTCAAAGCTTTGAGAAATTTGTCGATTTGGAAAAGGGCAATTACGACTTTCTGTTGGGCTGCGACCTGGATATGGATAAGGTAGAAGTCCAGGAAGAATTAAAACGCTGGGGAGAATGGATTGTTGATACTGCTGGGGTGGATGGGTTTCGCCTGGATGCGGTGAAACATATTCCTGCCTGGTTCTTTGAAGTCTGGTTGGATCATTTGCGCAACTATACGAAGCGAGAGCTGTTTTGCGTGGGGGAATATTGGTCTAGCAATCTCGCCTCTCTCAAATGGTATCTGACTGCAACCAAGGGTCGAATCTCTCTTGTTGATGTACCTTTGCATGAGAATTTCCATCAGGCGAGTCGGCGGGGGGCTAGCTATGATCTGCGGCGGATTTATGATAGAACCTTGGTGGCGGATAATCCCATGAAGGCAGTCACATTTGTGGAAAACCATGATACCCAACCCTGTCAGGCATTGGAATCCCCTGTGGAACCCTGGTTTAAGCCCTTAGCCTATGCATTGATTTTACTGCGGCAGGAAGGCTATCCCTGCGTGTTCTATCCTGACTACTATGGGGCTGAATATGAGAATTGCCGAGGGGGATACCCAGTTATTCTCTATTCTCATCGCTTTTTGATTGACAAGTTCTTGCAAGCGAGACGCAGCTACGCCTATGGGGATCAATACACCTATTTTGATCATCCCAATTGCATTGGTTGGACAAGAGTGGGCGATCGCGAGCATCCCAAAGCAATGGCTGTGGTGATGAGCAATGGTGGCAGTGGTTTCAAGTGGATGGAAGTCCGGCGAGCCAATACTAAATTTATTGACATAACCGAGCACATTAAGGAACCGGTTACAACCAATAACAGTGGCTGGGGTCGTTTTACTTGCAAAGCGGGTTCTGTATCCGTCTGGGTGCAGGCTTAACGATTGGGCTGGGGGATTGAAACCCTTGGAGTGAGTGGGGGCGATCGCGCACTAGTTCGATCGCCCCTGTTGTGCTTGACACAAGATAATACATATACTACAACTAGAATAGTTCTAGGAAAGCAGTCACTGCAAGGATGGGGCTATGCCTTACGAAAAGATGTCGATTACTACCCAAGCCCCCGTACTCTCCTGGGCCAACCACGAACTGGGGCATGAAGAAATTACCATGGCAAAGAATGTTGCCAATTTGCCCTTTGTGTTTAAGCATGTGGCGCTGATGCCAGATGTTCATTTAGGGAAAGGAGCCTTGGTCGGCTCAGTCGTTGCCACCAAAGATGCGATCGTTCCAGCCGCGATCGGAGTTGATATCGGTTGTGGGATGGCTGCTATCCAAACCCCCTATCGGGCAGACCAACTAGAGGGCAAGCTCAAGCAGATTCGTCGAGAAATTGAATCCCTGATTCCCACTGGCTTTAATGAAAATAAAGAAGCTGACAAAATGGTGCTGAATTGGCAGGGTTGGCGGGAATTCCAGGATCTGCATGAAGGGGTGCAACATCTGGATGGCAAAGCCCTCAAGCAAATGGGATCGCTCGGCGGTGGTAATCACTTTATTGAATTATGTGTTGATGCCGAAGATCAAGTTTGGCTCATGCTCCATTCTGGCTCGCGGAACATTGGTAATATGCTGGCTAAGCAACATATTAAAACCGGAAAGGAATTGCTGAAACTGGCCAACCAAAAGTTACCTGACCCCGATCTAGCTTATTTTGTCAAAGGCACGCCGGAATTTGCAGCTTACTGGCGCGATCTTCAGTGGGCACAACGCTATGCGCAATTCAATCGGGATGTGATGATGGCACGCTTTAAACAGGTTGTGGAACGTCATGTTGGGGGCGGTAAGGCATTTAAACCGCTCATGTCCGTCAATTGTCACCACAATTATGCCGAACAGGAAACCCACTATGGCGAGTCCGTTTATGTGACTCGTAAGGGGGCTGTGCGGGCCCAGGAAGGAGATTACGGCATTATCCCAGGTTCTATGGGGGCAAAATCCTATATTGTCAAGGGCAAGGGCTGTGCTGAGAGCTATTGCTCTTGTTCCCATGGGGCAGGACGGTTACTGTCGCGATCGGCTGCAAAACGTACCTATACGTTGGATGATTTGGTTCAACAAACTGCAGGGGTTGAATGCCGTAAGGATGCAGGAGTGATTGATGAAATTCCAGCGGCCTATAAGCCGATTGATCAGGTGATGGCTAATCAAGCTGATCTGGTGGAAGTGGTTGCTACCCTTAAGCAGGTTGTTTGTGTTAAGGGCTAGGGATTCAGTGATGCCAAATCAATTTTTAACTGCTACAGATCATGCCCCCAAATGCCTAATCATGGGCTGGGGGTGGTTCGGCAGGATTGATCGCGTTGATTTTTTGATTTGGGATAATACTCAATCATGATCTCTTGCGATCGCTTTTTACTCTGAAATCTGAAATCTGAAATCTGAAATCTAAAATCCAAAATCTAAAATCCACAATTGGTTTGTTTGTTGGCGGGATTTTTTTGGGCGCGGGATGCGCGCCCCTACGGGTTGTTCGTTAATAAATTGATGTGTTTGTTGGCGTTTTTTTGGCGCGGGATGCGCCCCGACGGGGTTATCGATCCTACGATAAATATTTGGTGCAAACGCTTATGATGGTGCCTTCGGGTACATTCAACATTTGGGTTTGGGTTTCGTTCCAAGGACTGGGACGACTCCATTCATGGGTTTCGGCAAATCCAAGCACGTGTAAGTTGTGGATCGTTGCTTGTACGTCTTTGGGTTTGCTAATCAGCCACACTTGAATGGGATCGCGATCGGGTGACGTGAATGAACCAGATTCCTGGGGGTTGGGCTAGCCCAGAGCTTGGGGGCAATTCGCTAGCTTGGCAAGGCAGAATAAAACATTTCACTGGGCAAGTCAACTGGTTATTTAAATCTTTTTAGGATAATAATGGGAGGGGCTGGGGGTGGTCATGCTCCTAGCGGTCGTCAGGACGATTGACCTGATGCTGGGGAAACCGTTGTATCAGTGCAGACCAGGCGGGAGAGGGTTTTCGATCGCTCAGGATATCTGGTTTTCCCCAACTAAACGGGGCTTGCAATTCCGCCGCCATCCAGAGTAGCCGTTTTGCTCGGGTCATGGCCACATACAGGAGCCGAAATTCTTCTGCCATTTTGAGGGTGCCTGCCCCTTCCCAAGCATCCACTAAACTAGGCAGGGGGCGAGCGTGAATCGCAGCTCGAATTTGAGCACGGGCCACTTCTGCTAAGGTAAATTGTCCTAAAAAGACGCTGGGCTGCGGCACCCAGAGACTGCCAGGAATCACATTCTCATGCAGAAAGGGAATGAAAACATAATCCCAATCTAATCCCTTAGCCTTATGCATGGTGATCACAGTGACCTGTCCGGCACGGGTATATTTTTCTTCGGCATCTTCTGCATCCACAGGTTCAAACTGTTCTGAATTAACAATCTCACTGAGAATTTCCAACACTCTTTCCAAGGATTGCTCGGGCAATTGATAAATAATGCGTTCTGCTAATTTATCTGCTGTTGCCAATTCGGTTTGATTATAGTCCAGTGTATAAGCCAGAAAGGGAATCAGTTGGTTGAGCGGCAGCTTTTGGCGAGCTTTGAGTAAACTGCGACAATAGTGCCCTGCTAACTGAACCGCTCCGGGTTGCACTGGATCAAAACTGTTGGGGTACAAAAACTGCTCAGGAAAGGCAACGAGGGCATTTAAATCTTGATGGGCAATGAGATGGCGTGCCATGAGCACCCCCAGCACTGCTTTGAGATAATCCGGCGAATGGGGACGATCGCAAAACTGCAGAATGGCTAGAATTTCACCTGGAATCTGCGATCGCCGATCGCGTTCCCCCACTTCATAAATGTTGAGTTCTTCTCCATGCCAACGGCGTAACTCCCGTACCACAAACCGCCCTTGGTCATTGGTTCGCACCAGAATCGCAGCAGCGCGATCGGCATCCTGTTCAAGCAGCCTTTTAACTCGTTGACCTATCCATTCTACCGATGTGTAGTGCTCCCTGGGTTGGGTCAGCTCTAGTCCTAGCCCCTCTGGCTGTGGATTGGTTTGCGGGTCATTGGCAGAGACGGGTTGAATGGTTTGGCTTCTGAAGGGTAAATTGGCGGCGGCAGCAGGATTTTCAGACTGCTGAGTTCCCACAAATCGATTCGCCCAAGTCAGCATAAAATTAGCAGCATGAATAATGACCGGACTGCTGCGTCCTGCTTGGGTCATTTCTGCCAGACGATCTTCTACGGCACAGCGTTCACAAAACTGTCGGAAAAAGAGAGGATCAGCCGGGGTAAAGGTGGAATTAATCGCTTGATTCGGATCACCAACTCGGATGAGGTTTTGCTGATTCGCTTCTGTGGGATCCGTTGCCAGAATTTCCAGTAATTGCGTTTGTAGCGGACTCGAATCCTGCGCTTCATCTTCAAACACAGCAAAAACTTGTTGCTGCCAGCGTTGCCGAATCATGGGATCTTCCAAGACCCGGAGCGCTCCTAAAATCATTTCGTCATAATCTATCCAATTGCGATCGCGCAAACTCTGTTGATATTGCTCATACAGTCCGGCTGCAATGTCCAACACTGCATAATCATCAGGGATTTGCTGGGCGATCGTTTGTAAATCCTGAGGAGTTAAGCCAGATTTTTTGGCTTCTTTAATCACAGTATCCGCCAGCATGGGTAGCACTTCTGTCCGCAGCACCGACTGTCGCCTCAGACGTTCTGTTTCCTCTCCATCAAAAAATTGCCCTTCAATCAGTCGTTGATAGCGATCGGGCGCACTGGCAATCCATTGTTCCACACTTTGGCGAATCAGCCGATGGGAATGATGGGGGGTGATCAGCAGGGCATCGAGATCCAAACCCGATCGCTCTGGATGACTTCTGGCAATGGTCCAGGCTAAGCCATGGAGGGTATTTACCACAAAGCCGCCAAAGGGCAAGCCCAAGGTCTTTAAATAATGTCGAATTTTACTTTTAAGGTGGGCGGCTGCCGATCGGGTAAAGGTAACCACCACAAGCTGTTTGCGGTGATGCAGTTGATAACGAGCAATGGCGATCGCGGCGGCTACAGCCATTCCGGTGGATTTACCTGCACCAGGGACAGCCGAAACCGCTAGCCGACCTGCTTGCCAATCGGCAATTTCCCGTTGTCCAGGTCGCAGCCCTTGGCGGAGTTGTTCTAAGAGCGGTTCCAGGCGATCGGGCTGGAGATCCCCAAGCGATACAGATTCGAGTGACTCAGTGCGCATCTTTTTTAACCAGTACTGGAACGGGAATCGCTGACGAGTGGTTAGTCAATCTTGCTTGGAGGGATAAATTGTTGGGGAGGGAGAGGAGGGGAGGGGGGGATAGTCACTCTTTGAGTTCTGACTTCCTCAGCTTGTATCCATCATTTCAGGCGTGACAATCTAACTAGAAGGACTCTGCATCTGGATCAAGTCCTAGCGAACGCAACTTCTCCGCTAAGCGATCGGCCCGTTGCCGTTCCTGGTCTGCCCGTTGTCGTTCCTGGTCTGCCCGTTGCCGTTCCTGGTCTGCTCGTTCCGCTCCGGTGAGCAACAAATTGCCTTCGCTGTCCCACCATCGCAGCCAGGGCAACTGTTGATTGTCCAAGCGCCCCTGCCAAATGCCTAGCTCAACTCCCATGGGGGGAATGGGATAATGGCCCCGATCATTGGGCTGACAGCGGTGATAGCGATTCCGGCTCAATTCATAGACTTCCACCGCAGCTTTTTCCACTTCGTAAATCGCATAGAAGGGAATCCGAATCGCCTGTTCATACACCCAGAATTTACCCGCCTTGCCCCCCTCACTGGAGAAAGGAGAGGTGCGATCGCGTTCTTCACTCCCATCCCCTGAAACGAATTCGATCGCAATCAAGGGGGCAACGATTTCCTTCCACATCACGTAGGAATGGCGAAATTCTCCATTCAACAGGGGCGGCACATCGGGCACATAGAACCAATCCGGCGCTTCAGCCCCCCGCTCTGGGGGATCCACCAATCGCCAATAAATGCCACTATCCTGACCGATTGCATATTGACCATCGGGGTGAAGTTGATCCAGCACCGGATGAATCGAATCAGTTAATAAAAGACTTTGGGGATGCTCTTGAAAGTTTTTCACAAAGGTGCCATCCGACTCCGGCAGTTGAGTGTGATCTGGCAGGGAGAGTTGGTTAAGAGGGGCAGCGATCGTCATAGCAACAAATTCGCGATCGAGGATAGCTCCAGTGTAACGCAAAGATTTTATTCCTGTTGAGATTTCTGCTGAGATTGCCGCAATCGTTGTGCCCATTCTGCATCGAGGCGATCGCGCTGTTCTACATCCTGTTCCAGTAAATCTCGCTCGGTGGTATAGAGCAACGGTTGATCATCCAGGCGATCGTGCTGGGCAAATTGTTGGGCGTAGGCGATTTTTTCCTGCAGGGTTTGATCCGGCTCTGTCAATTGATGGGCCAGCATTTTGCGCTTGTGATTGCGACTGCTGATTTGTTCATTGCGATTGAGCAGCACCCAACCCCGCACCATCGGCACCCCTAGATAGAGCAAGCTATAGATCCCCGTCACTCTGCCAAAGATGCGAATTTGCTGCGACAGTTGGGGTGCGCCCGGTGTGAGACCCAATAGCCAGAGTGATAGTACCAGCAGGATAATTCCGAGGACTCCTGCCATGTAAAGACCTGTGGAATTGGCGTGACTAAATTTCCAACGATGTTCTTCTAGGAAAGGAGTCTTCGTCGTTTGAGTCTTCGTCGTTTGAGTCTTCGTCGTTTGAGCATTCGTCGAGGCATCTACAACGGTTTTCTGCAGGTCTGGAAAGCGATAGACCAACTGCCCTTGGGGACTGACTTCCGGACTGCCATTAAAGCGCGTCAGGACAGGCAGCATATAGGATTCATAGTCGCGATCGTAGCCTGTTCCCAATGCATCCAGAAACGGAGTCACCTGTTCTGCCACAACCGCTCCCCCCTGCTGACGAATTACTTGCGCGATCGCTTTCCAGCGTCTTTCTTCTAGATTATAGTTGGGATTGCCATCGCCAAAGACAAAGGAGTAGATGGTTTCCAGAAAATTACCCCGGCGACGGGGGCGATCGAAATCCCAAGCAAAGATGGGCGAGAAGAAGGATAGGGGATTCCAGTCAAGATGGATATTTGTACTCTGGCGGTCATAAGAGCGATCGCTATAGGGATTCCATTGGTTATCATTAGCAGAATCACTAGAAGAATCATCCTGTTGATGATTTTGACTGACTTGAACGCGGAAACCCACAATCACAACTATACTGACGATCGCTGTGGCAATTACTACTAGCAGGGTAATGAGACCAAAACCAAGCCGAATGCCATAGAAGATCACTTTCCACGATCGCCCCAACCATTCTCGCACCTGCAACTGCCAAAATTTTTCCGAAAGAATACTGCGACAGTTTTTGGGAAAGACGTAAATAATTTCGCCTTGCTCCGTCACTTGCAAATTTCCCTGGGTTTGGGTGGCTAAAGCAAGTAGACCCTGCTCCACGTCCAGCGGATTCATACCTGCCTGGGCTGCCACATCACCAATGGTGACGCGGTAATCCAATTGTTCGATCGCGCGCAGGAGCTGAGGATGGGCAGACGGGAGGTCTAACATAGTTAAGAATTGAGAAGGCTATTATCCAAAGATACGATTGTCCCTCCTTCCATTATGCCGAGATTATCCCCCGTTCCCCATTAATTTTTTAAGCAGTGTTTAAAATAAATCACTGAATGGCAGACCCTGGTGGGGGCAGTTGATAGGTTTGCTCTTTCTCTACCTGAATGCCAGGAATTTGACTCAAAGCCGTCAATTGATTTTCTTCGATCGCTCCGGTAATGACCCCAAGGGTGGGGAGGGTTTGAGTCACTTGGAATCCTTGAGCTTGCAGGGCTTGTAGGATTTCTTCTAGGCGATCGAGATGGGCATCATCCACAGCGATCGAAA
>JAYKGX010000185.1:0-12699 GCA_035285565.1 Synechococcales cyanobacterium | reverse complement strand
TTACCAATGCAAGCCGCCAACTTTAAAGTTTGCTGAGTTGCTTCGGGGAGTTTTTGCAATTGCAATGCCATAAACTCAACGACATCATCCGTGAGCGATCGTGCCTTCACTGCTGCAATGTCGCATTCCCAATAGCCCTGATTTCGATTGAAGGTGATGAGATCATCTTCCTGCAATGCTTTGAGGAACTGCGTTGTAAAAAAGGGATTGCCTTGGGTTTTTGGGATGATCAGTTCTGTTAATGGTATTGACAATTGCTCTGAGCAATGCAAAGTGTCTGCAATGATATGATTGATATCGGTAAATGCTAAGGGGGCAAGTGTAATCGTATTAACGATCGCTTCAGCCTTTTGCAAGTCATCCACCATCGTCATAAACGGATGGGTTGCAGACACCTCATTATCACGATAAGCCCCTAATATTAGTAAATAACTATGATCGCTCATTAAGCGTTTGATAAATTGAAGAGATGCCAAATCTGCCCACTGTAAATCATCTAGAAAGATCACCAATGGATGATCGCGGGTGGTGAAGACTGCGATAAACTTTTGCAACAGCAGATGGAACCGATGCTGTTCAGCATTGCCGAAGAGTTCCGGGGCAGGCTGTTGCTTGCCAATGACCTGTTCTAGTTCGGGAATCAAGTCAATCAGCACCTGTCCATGTTCACCCAGAGCAGCCAAAATCTTGGTTTTCCATTGAGCCAATTGGCCATCTGATTCTGAGAGCAATTGCGCCATCAAATCCCGCAAGGCTTGCACAAATGCCGACAGGGGCAGGCTGCGGTTGAACTGGTCGTATTTGCCTTTGATGAAATAGCCGTGTTGCCGGAGGATAGGTTTGTGGACTTCGTTAATCACAGCCGTTTTGCCAATCCCCGAAAACCCTGCCACCAGTAATAATTCGGAGTTTGCAGTTTGCAGTTTGGAGTTTGGATGACCCGCGACGCGATTCTCCGGAGGAGACGCTACGCGATCGAAGGCTGCCAGTAAGGTTTGGACTTCGGTTTCTCGACCATAGAGTTTGTCGGGGATCAAGAAGCGATCGCTGATATCGCGTTGCCCGAGTGCAAAGGGTACAATCGCGCCTGTCTTTTGTAAACCGTGCAGGCATTGTTCTAGATCATGCTTTAATCCCAAGGCGCTTTGATAGCGGTCTTCGGCATTTTTTGCCATGAGTTTGGAAACGATCGCCGCCACCATGCCCGGAATGTCGGGATTCATCTGATCCACAGGGATCGGCGCTTTGGTAATGTGGCAATGCACTAGCTCTAGGGGATCATCCGATTGAAAGGGTAAGGTGTCTGTTAACAGTTGATAGAGGGTCACCCCCAAGGCATAAAAATCGGTTCGATAGTCGATGCCCCGATTCATCCGTCCCGTTTGCTCTGGTGCAAGATAGGCAAGTGTGCCTTCTAACACGTTGGGGTTCTGAATCTCCTGGGTTTCCTTCGGCAGGAGGGATGCAATACTAAAGTCGATCAGTTTGATCTGTTTTGATGCGGGATGAATCAGAATATTGGCAGGTTTGAGATCTTTATGTACCACATGGTGCTGGCAGAGGTCGTGGAGAATGTCTGCCAGTTGCAAGGCGATTATTAATACGGTTGTAAGATGATTTTGGAGTTTAGATCTGGGAGTTGGCCGGGATGCTTCCCCATTGTTCCACACTTCCCTTTCCATCCACTCCTGCAGAGAAATTCCGCCCCAATCTTCCATCACAAATGCATAACTGTTGCCAATTGGTTCCAGTCGTAAGGGTTTCACCACACCCGTTGTGGGCAGATATTGGGCGATGGCGTACTGATTGCGAAACTGGACTAATTCTGTGAAGGTAGGATAGTCGCGCTGCAGTACCTTAATTACCACCGGGCGTTGGGATGTGGTCTGGATTGCACGATACACTGCAGTGCGGGAACCTTGATAGAGTGTCTCAGTCAGTTTGTAGCCAGCGATCGCATCTGGATGGGAGAAAGTAGAAGTTGCTAAAGCGGTCATATAAAATTAACTGAGGCAGGGTGATTTAGACATCAGGCCAACTAGTTCACCTTCAAAGATGCCCCGTAATCTTGAAGATCGCACTACAAATACTAAAAAATTAGCAACGTACTTGGGTAGATCTGTAAATCTAACAAACATATTCGGTAAATCTGTGGGGTGTGGGGATCAGGTTGGGGGTTGGAGATGATTGATCCGATTGCCCCATGCCCTGGGTGCGCTATGCTCTCGTGACCTACCTTTAGTTCATCCACAAAGATCCCATATTCAGGTATTTTGGTAGAGCCAGGAATTAACTAGATCATTTCTGCCACCCTTGTGTTGAGACAGTCCGAATCAGGAGTTTTTTATGAGTGAAACCGCTTTGCCCCCCGTCATCCAAGCGATGTTGCAGCCGCAGTTCTATCCCCATGCGGTGAGTGAACCGATTCAACTTTTCCAGACTCACGTTTCCTACGTCCTCTTGACGGGGGAATTTGTCTATAAACTCAAGAAGCCTGTGAATTTTGGCTTTCTCGACTTTTCGACGCTGGAAAAACGACAGCACTTTTGCCAAGAAGAGTTACGCCTCAATGCTCGTGGTGCTGCCAAGTTGTATTTAGAGGTGGTGCCGATCGCCCAGGCAGGAGATGATTTCACGTTAGGGACTGCTGGGGACGTGGTGGAATATGCGGTGAAAATGCAGCAATTTCCCCAGGAGACTTTGCTGAGTGAAATGTTCGATCGTAGCTTGCTGACAGAAGGGCTGGTGATCGATTTGGCAAAGGAATTGGCACTGTTTCACAGTAAATCCCAGACTGATGACTATATTCGTAGCTTTGGCACGGTGGAAAAAATTCGCCAAGCCTTTGATGAAAACTATGATCAGTCTGTTGGCTATATCGATCGCGCTCAAACTCAAGCCCAGTGGGATGCGACCAAGGCTTATACCGATCGCTTTTTTGCGGAGAATGGATCCATTTTTCAATCTCGGATAGCGGCTGATAAGATTCGTGAATGCCATGGCGATATTCATTTGCGTAACATTGCCTATTGGAATAACGAGATGCTGTTATTTGATTGTATTGAATTCAATGAGCCATTTCGGTTTGTTGATACGATGTATGATCTTGCCTTTGTCTGCATGGATTTAGATGCCCGTGGACGTAAGGATTTTAGCAATTTGTTGATGAATACCTATCTGGAACAGACGGGGGATTGGGAAGGGGCACAGTTGTTGCCTTTGTACCTCAGCCGACAAGCCTACGTGCGGGCCAAGGTCACCTCATTTCTGCTAGATGATCCGACAATTCCCGAAAAAGTCAAACAAGCTTCAGCCAAAACAGCGGCGGATTACTACAAACTTGCCTACGACTACACCCAAGCGCAAACCGGACGCATTGTGTTGATGGCAGGTCTCTCCGGCTCAGGCAAGAGTACAACTGCCAATCAGCTAGCCCGCCACCAAAATGCTATTCACCTGCGATCGGATGCGGTGCGTAAACATTTGGCAGGAATCCCGGTAGATCAACGGGGCAGCGATGAGATTTACAGTGCAGAGATGACTGAAAAAACCTACGATCGTCTGCGAGATTTAGGAATTTTGCTGGCTTCCCAAGGCTTTACCGTCATTTTAGATGCCAAGTACGATCGGCAAGCCTTGCGAGAGCCGGTGATTGCGCAATCGACCGGCATTCCCGTCACCATTCTCCACTGCGACGCTCCGATGGAAGTGTTGCAACAACGGGTGCGCGATCGGGTGGGAGATATTGCTGATGCTACGGTGGCAGTTTTGGCTGAACAGGTGTTTGAACCCTTTAGTGCAGCGGAACAAGGCTCTGTTAAAACCATTGATACCACCCAAGCGATCGCTGAACAGTTAGCGCAAGCTGGATTCTAATCTAGGAAGCAGCCGATCGATTTGGAAAGTGCTAGAATGCGATCGATCGGCTTCCCTGTTTTTATCTGGCAAATCCATGGCAAAACAAAAAATTCTCAAACCCGATCAAAGCTATACGTTTAGTCGATACTTTGAGTTGCCCTATGATATTGCTGATATTTTGGCAGATCTAGACTGCACATTTCATCGCCAACCCTTACAATTTCCAGAAGCCACTGGAACGATCGCCACCCTCTCTCATTTACAACGGCAACTGGAACGCAATCTCCTACGAGTGAATCCAACTTCAGAAGCAGCTCGCAGGGAAATTCTGATAGCACCTCTACTACTAGAAGTTTGTGATTTGGTTGATACTTCGTTAAATATTGAATATTCAATTAACGTTACGGATTATTTAAAGGGCACGTTGGATTATTATATCAACACGCCTGAACAACTCTTGGTGGTGGAAGCAAAGCAGGCCGATCTGAGTCGGGGTTTTACGCAATTAGCAGTGGAACTGATCGCCCTTGAGCAATGGACGAATTGTGATGCAGAACTGCTCTATGGGGTTGTGACAACGGGCGAAGATTGGCGGTTTGGGGTGTTGCAGCGGCGATCGCGACAAATTATTCAAGATATTCGGCTCTACCAAATCCCAGCAGCGACAGAAACCTTAGTCCGGATGTTGTTGGGTATTCTACAGGGGTTACCGATGAACTTGGCAACGGGGTAACAGGATAACGCGGCAAGCCCCAATTCATCAGGGTTTGACAATCCAAAATCGCAAATCCAAACTCCAAAATTCGTATCACTCTGCACTGGAAACCGAACGATCGCATTCGGTCTTTTCCCCTGGAATTCATAAATTGTAACCTGGATACTGGAGGAGAGAAATTTAAATCTGCCATCCTAAAAGCAGCGATCATATAGAATCTGCCGATCAATAACAGGACTGGCAAAGGAGAGATTAACAAAATGAACCAAGTGAAAACCGTTGCACTTCTGGGGATGCTCAGTGGATTGCTGGTTGCCATTGGCTATGCAGCCTTTGGTGGCACTTCTGGAGCACTGATGGGGTTGATGATGGCGGCTGTGATGAATCTGGGTTCTTGGTACTTCTCAGATAAGATCGCCTTGGCGGCCTATGGTGCTCAGCCTGTTACCGAAGCAGAAGCGCCAGACTTGCATCGCCTGGTGAAACAACTGAGCGATCGCGCCCAAATTCCCATGCCAGCCTTGTACGTGGTACCGAATCCGGGAGCCAATGCCTTTGCCACTGGGCGAGACCCCAATCATGCGGCCGTTGCGGTCACCTCTGGAATTGTGGATCTGCTGTCGGAGGCGGAACTGGAGGCGGTGATTGCCCACGAACTCAGCCATGTTGCCAATCGGGATACGTTGACCCAAGCGGTAGCGGCTACGATCGGGGGTGCGATTTCTTACCTGGCCAATATGGTGATGTGGTTTGGGGTGGCGCAGGATGACGAAGATGGCAATGGCAATGGGTTGGTGTTTTTGCTGACGGCGATCGTGGCTCCGCTAGCGGCGACGGTGATTCAGTTGGGCATTTCTCGGACGAGGGAGTTTTCGGCAGATGCAGGGGCAGCGAAGTTGACGGGCAATCCTCGGGCGTTGGTGTCGGCGCTACAGCGTTTGGAGGCGAATGCGCAACGGGTGCCCTTTGCTGCTCAGAATCCAGCTTTTTCACCCTTGTTAATTGTGAATCCACTGTCTAAGCAGTTTCTGGCTAATTTATTTTCCACCCATCCTTCTACCGAGGCACGAGTGGCTAAGCTGTTGGAACTAGAGCAGGAATTGATGAGCAGTGGGGAGAAACCCTCTCTAAATTTCTAGGGTCCTTCGAGGTTTCAAGAAGTTGAACTTTTGCAAAGTTCAACTTCTGTTCACGATCGCGCCTGTATTCTCTAGTCGGTTTCTAGCATGATTTCTCGGGCAGCAACGCGGATGACAGTGGGTTCGTCCCGTCTACGAACGGGTTGGCTCCATTCATGGGCGCTGATGAAATTGAGAATATGCAAAAGTCCGATCGCCGCCTCGACAGCATCGGCCTCACCAATCAGTTGCAGTTGGATGCGTTTGGTCTGACGTTTCATTGGGTTTCCTCAAACAGAAATAACGTGGACGAGGAGAACCCAAAAAACTAGCCGCCCCGATGTCTGGCATGACAAAACAGGGCGGCTGGGAGTACTAAAATGCAATCCAGGTCACCATGCTGGTTGACGCAGCTTGGGGGCTTAGCCGATCATTTTGAGTTCATACCTCATGGCGATCGCGCTAGATTGTTGGGCTTAAGAAGAGAAAAAATAAATCTGCTGCTCAATCATAGAGCTCTAGCGGCGATCGGAGTTTCTTGTCAACCGTACAGTTGATTGCAATCATCAACAGCAACCCAGTCTGTTTCGACATCACAACTCCATTCCCACAGACAAACCTTTTCTTCCCCTTGTCTTTTTCCCATTACAAGGGAATTTCCCCAACCCGAAGGAAATCCCCCATCGCTGATCTAAAATAACCACATCCCCTCCTCCCCCTCTCCCCTCCCTCCATGACCGGTCGTCCTTTTACAACCCGCATTTCCCCCTGGGGTTCTCTCTTTTTGTTATTGGGAGCCTATACGTTGTTCGGTAAATTTTTGCGAGAAACTCTTGATCCTACGATCGCCCTTTGGGTTTCTCTCCTGTTAGGTCTGTCCATTTCGCTGCTCTTTATCCATCCCCTAACGGACTTAGGCAAGATTATTAACAAACGCTTTCAATCCGATGCCGTTGCCTTCACCAGTTTAGTGGGGCTAGCCGCCTTCACAGCCATCCTCCTCAACTGGTTTAAACTGTTTATGCCAATTTTGATGTTGCTGACCTCAGAAACCCTTGCCAGAATTGATATTCAATACGCTAAATTCAGCGAACTCCAAGCCTATGCAATGCTCACCACCACCGCTTGGCTGGGGCTGGCTTCCGGTTGGTTAATTGGCACGGCACTCTAATACCAATTTTGGATTTTAGATTTGCGATTTTGGATTGTCAAACCCTTTGTCAAACCCTTATGAATTGGGGCTTATACTCAATTAACTCATCATGGCAACCCATTCCGATCCCCCTACATCCCCGCGCTGACGCGCCGCTAGAAATAAGCGGGACTTCAAACCGAAAAGTAAACGGGAAGGAGTCTAACGACGATCGCTGAACCCTTCAATTTGGCTTGGTTCCCCCTGATTAAGGGGGCTAGGAGGATCGGCTCGCCAGGATACACGCACCTAACGTCTTAGTTGAGGCAAGGAGCGATCGCATCTGTAGCATTAATTTAGCAGATCGCATCTGTAGCATTAATTAATGGATTTGGTATGACGATCGGTATCAACGGTCCGTGGATGGGGTATCACCTGGTTCATCGTTGTAAATAAACCCTGGTATTGCGCACCCCTTGTTCCAAGAGATACTGGTTCATCGTTTTAGCGGCTCCCACTTCCCGGTAGATGCCGATCGCAAAGTGTAACCCATAGGGGCGATCGCGCAACACCAAATTCCCCGATGGAACCCCTAAATTCAGGAGCTGACGGCGAAGACCATTCACTTCTGGAACGGTTACCGGAATCACTACATAATAGCCCCGATCGATCGGTTGACGATTGACCTGGGAATTATAGGGATTCGATCGAGGATTGAAAGGACTGGTACCCGTGGGAAACTCTCCGCCAAAGGCTTGAATTTGAGTCTCCAACCCCTGTTGCGCTAATTCATCCACCCGTTGACGGGCAGCAGCTTCTGTGCGGTAGGCTCCTAGCTGAATAAAGCGCACATCGTTAATTGTGTGAATAAAAGCTTGGGGTTCAATCTGCCGCGCCTGAGCCAACAGAGTTGGATTATCGCTGGGAATCAATACCCGAAACCCGCTCACCACTGCACTCGTGAAGGAGGTAGACAGATTACCCAGGGGAGCCGATATGGCACTCGCATCCGGCATTAAAACCGTGGGGGTTGGCTCAGAAGTCCCTGGAATGGGCGATCGCATTGTAGTTGGCAGCGTAGTTGGCGGCGGCGGAAGATCCGAAGTTTGGCTGTAGCTAGGGGCAACAACCCCAAATCCACTTGCCAACCCAACCAGCAGTGCCAGTCCCATCTGAACTGCACCGCCAATGCCACGGGTTGGAAAGCCACAGAACCCTAACGCCTGTGCAAGCAAGCAATCTGAGGGATCTCTTGAGGGATCTACCATCTGAACAAGGTTCTGAGAGACAAGCATTCTTAGCCACAGCATAACAGGACTCCTGGCAGCAACAGCAGCAGCGGAAAAACCCTGCAACCCTAGCCGAAAGACAACCTAGAGTTATGATCCTCCGGGTTAGATGACAGAACTCATCCACGCATGAGTAGCCGTCACTGTAGCACAGGAGTTTTAAGCTGGCACGGAAACTTTTAGCCCTTGCTGCCATCCAGACTGCAATCGCCAATCGTAAAGGTCGGCTAAGGCGCGATCGCGGTATTGCCCATAGCGTTCCTGCTTATTCCGAATCTTACTGGGGAGTTCCGGCAAGATGCCAAAATTAGGTGGCATGGGTTGAAAATGTTTGGGCGAA
Source organism: Synechococcales cyanobacterium (assembly GCA_035285565.1). Lineage (GTDB taxonomy): Bacteria > Cyanobacteriota > Cyanobacteriia > Leptolyngbyales > Leptolyngbyaceae > JAYKGX01. The sequence continues at coordinate 4,247 of JAYKGX010000185.1, read as the reverse complement.
GCAGAACTGATAAAGTCAAAGAGAGCACCCATCATGGTCGTTGTGGGCAGCACCAAAGGCTCCAGCCCAAGCACTAACCGTGCAGCATTGGTTCCCGCTAGCCAACCACCTGCTGTGGCTGCCGTATAGCCTTCCGTTCCACTCAGTTGTCCGGCAGCCAAAAGGGTTGGTCGCGATTTAAACTGTAGTGTTGTCTTTAGTAATTCCGGAGAGTTGATGAATGTATTGCGATGCATGACACCCATACGAACAAATTCCGCATTCTCCAACCCTGGTATCAGTTGAAAGACACGTTTCTGTTCACCCCACCGCAAATTGGTCTGAAACCCCACCATATTCCACAGGTTGCCTGCTCGATCCTCCTGACGGAGTTGCACCACAGCGTAGGGACGCAAGGCTTTATTCGCGGGATCTCGGAAATCACCCTTGCGGCTGTCAAACAAACCCACCGGCTTGAGCGGACCATAGCGCATGGTGTCTTCTCCTCGGCGGGCCATTTCCTCGATCGGCAAACAAGCTTCAAAAAATTTAGCAGTCTCCCGTTCAAATTCCTTTAATTCCGCCTGCTCTGCACCACAGAGTTCCTGCCAGAACTGTAGATATTGCTCCTTCGTCATCGGACAGTTGAGATAGGCGGCTTCCCCCCGATCGTAGCGAGAGGCTAAAAAGGCAATCTCTAGATTAATCGACTCGCCTACTACGATCGGACTGGCAGCATCAAAAAAGCTCATGTATTCCAACCCAGTGAACTGGCGCAAATCCTCTGATAGCGCGGCACTGGTGAGTGGACCACTGGTTAAAACCACCACACCCTCACGGGGAATGGCTGGCACTTCACCTCGGCGCAGTTCAATGCAGGGATGGCTGGCTAGGGTTTCCGTCAGATTCTGGCTAAACACAGCCCGATCGACCGCTAAGGCACCCCCCGCTGGCACTTGATGCTGATCTGCTTTGCCAATGACGATCGACCCCAGTTGTCGCAATTCTTCATGCAACAACCCAGAAGCCCGATCGGTCGCTTGGGCCCCAAAGGAATTGCTGCACACTAGCTCTGCCAAATGCGCCGTACAATGGGCCGGACTCTGCTGCAAGGGGCGCATCTCATGCAAAATGACGGGAATGCCAGCCTGAGCAATCTGCCAAGCTGCTTCGGTGCCCGCTAAGCCACCGCCAATTACATGAATAGGCTGAGTCATCGTTTTACGTTCCTTTGCGATTCCCGTTTTGCTGCTGATTTATTAACGTGAGTTCGACGAATCCTGGCGAGCAGATCCCCCTAGCCCCCTTATTAAGGGGGAACCGAGCCAAATTGAAGGATTCAGCGATCGTCGTTAGACTCCTTCCCGTTTACTTTTCGGTTTGAAGTCCCCCTTAATAAGGGGGATTTAGGGGGATCGAGAGCTTGACGGGAATCGAGTTTCGTCGAACTAACGTTTTATTCTGCTTTTCTAGGATAGCAGGACGAGTTCGAGACTTGCGGTAGAATAATGCGGGGATCGGGTCATCAGGATTGATCGCACTCCCGCCAACTCATTTTTTCGCGGCATTCCCCATCCGTCAAGGCGTTGGAGTGGTTTATTCCTAATTCTTAGGCTGCGGCAACGATCGGGTAAAGCTAAGGTTATGGTCAATCACACAGACAATTCTAATTTCAGTTATCGCAATGTCCAAGGGCGCAATCTCTGGTATGAACGGATGATGGCAGCGATCGCCGTTGCCAACCTGACGTTTGTGATGTTTGATCTCACCTATGTAAACTGGCGCGACTTTTGGTTGCGGGGAACCCTCTCCCTAGGACCCGTGAGTGTGACGATACCCTTGCCCCCTGTGACCCAGGCCTACGACTGGGTTAAGAATATCAAACCCCATCGAGAGACCCAAAAATACCTCAATACTGTCAGTGCCTTAGAAACCGAGTTACAACAGAACGGCATTCAATCCCCAAATGTTGGATTACGCTTGCAGGAATTGCGCGAGCAAAGTGAAGATATGATTCGAGATAATCCATTTCAAGGGGCGAACAAAAGTGGCACTTTAGAAAAAATCAAAAATCGGATGCGCGATCGCATTTTTCCCAATTCTAAAGATGCTTCTTCGCGTAAAGCCTTTGCCACCTTTTGGAGTCCAGACTACTTGCAACAAAAAGGCGTTTCTGAAGAGATGAAATTCTTCAACCAACAAATTCGTCCCCTTGTTGCGAGTAACTACTACCGTACTATTGAAGAAAGTGGTGAGTTTACTGATTACTTTGGCGTTTTAGATCTGCCTTTTATTGCATTATTTGGGTTTGAATTCCTAACTCGCACCTTGTATATCAGCCGCCGCCATCGCTTGAAATGGATCGATGCAATGCTGTGGCGTTGGTATGATGTGCTTTTCTTGATTCCCTTCTGGCGTTGGATGCGGATCATTCCTGTGCTCATTCGCTTGGATCAGGCAAAGCTCATCAGTCTAGCCCGTATTCGGGATCAGGCAACCCAGGGCGTGGTCTCTAATGTGGCGGAAGAATTAACAGAAGCGGTAGTGACGCAAGTGATCGATCGCTTACAGGGTGGGCTGCAAAACGGAGCCTTAGGCAACTGGCTCATCCAACGCGTCAATCGCCCCTATCAGGATCTCAATCAACGGGATGAAGTGCAGGAACTCACAAGCCATGTGCTGAAGCTGACGGTTTACCAAGTCATGCCCAAAATCAAACCCGAACTGGAAGCTCTCGTGCGGCATATCGTTGAAGCCGTTTTAGAACAAGCCCCAGGGTATAAAAACCTGAAAGCCATTCCCCTCGTAGGAGATTTACCCGGTCAAGTCAACCGCCAACTGGTCAGTACCGTAACCGCAGGCGCTTATGATGCGATCGCGGCGGCTCTGGAAGATCAAATTGCAGCTCAATTGCTCAGTGAACTGGTGAAAAATTTTGGTCAGACCATAGTCACAGAATTACAACAGGGCAACACCCTAGAGGAATTGCAAACCCTATTGAGCGAGCTGATGGAAGAAATTAAAGTAAATTACGTGAGTCAAATTGCTCTGGATGATGTGGTGGTCATTGAAAATAAAAACCGCCTGCAAACCGGGAATTCACAGACGGTTACCAAATCCTTTGCTACCAAGTTTGAGGAATAATCACGGGTTCCGGCTTTTCAACCGGAGCAGGTCTTTCCACAGGAGGACGGGGAGTCAGCGGTGGAACAACCGGGGTGCGAGGGGCAATATTAATCTCCGGCACAACGATCGCTTGCGCTGGGGTAAATTTCAGCGTGGTATCACGATTGATGCGATTGCAGTCAATCGGTGTGACGATCACCCGTTTGCCAATCAGGGAACCCACATGCCCCCATTCCCAGGGAGACAACTCCACTTGGTAGTCCTTACCGTCGTCTCCAGCGATCGACGCTGTGAGTCGTGAACCCCGAATGCCACCCAGCACGTTATACACCTTGCCGACAATCCGCTCTTGCGTGTAAGCCTCTGGATTCTCAGCCTGGGCTAACAATGCCGTTTTACAAGTGGTCTTTTCTAATGGGGTTTGCAGCCGGCTCAGGGGAGTGGCGATCGCCGCACTACTCATCCAGCCTGACAGGAGCAAAGCTGACGATAAAACCGTAATTTTTTGCATAAAACACAATCCTAAAAACAATTCAATACTGACCGGGCAATGGCATACTGCCCCGAAATTAGGACAAATCTACCTCTACCGAAGGTCACTATCCCCTTCGTTTTATCGAAAAATGCCTGAATTGCACGAAAATCTTTACAAATATCCGTCCTTAGTGAGGGGAGGGGGGGAGGGGGAGAGGGGGGGTGAGAATTAACATCAGTCCTGCATCCTTCCAGTCTCCCGTTCTCTCGATCTCCCGATCTCTCGATCTCCCAGTCTCCCTCTCCCCCTCTCCCCCTCTCCCAGTCTCCCCCTCGTCGCTATAAACTATCCAATTGCGTTTTCAGAGCTTCCAGTTCTGCATCGATCGCCTTATCCTGGGGCGCAGTGGCACCCGTAGCAGATCCAGGGAGCGATTGCTGAGCAGTGGCAGCGGTTCCACCCAACATTTGGGCCTTCATCATCGCCAACTCATCTTCCACATCCCCCGACTCCAAGGCAGCAAACTGGGCTTCCAAGTTCGCACCAGCCAACTCAGCGGCAGCCTGCGATCGCGCTTCCATTTGCAGCACCTTATCTTCCATGCGTTCAAACGCTGCCATGGCACTGCCCGTACTCATGCTATTGACGGTGGATTGCAGTTGCTCGT